>CAZXLM010000005.1:0-59538 GCA_964642055.1 uncultured Acutalibacter sp.
AGGACATCTTTTTTATATCACACAGTTCTGCAAAGTCTAAAATCCGCATGGGCACCGGATAATTTTTTCAAAAGAGAGCGAAAATATCTTTTTTGTAGCAGAACCACATGTCGCCGCAAGACTCGCTCTTGCGGCGACATTTCTTTACAGAAAAGCCGCCTGTTGCGCTCGTCTGCGGCTCCTCTCCGAAAAAAGTCACGCTTGCTGCGCCTGTTCGCTTGTAAACGGTGAGCGCGTCCCACTGGGACGCTGGTGCGAACTGACCGAGCCGACAGGCGAGAAGCTCACGACGGCTCCACTGCGCTACCAACTTTTTTCGGGCAAAGGAAAAGGACATCTTTTTTATATCACACAGTTCTGCAAATCCTAAAATCCTCGTGAATACTAGACTTTTTATCTGCGTTCCGTTTCTTCGTGGGTCTTCAGTTCCAAAAGCCGGTTTTTACTCCGCCTCATAGCTCACAAAGGCAAAACGCCTGCTGTCCGCGGCCCAGGAGTTTACATTGAGGCTTCCCTGACCGCCGAATAAAGACAGTATTTTGTGCTGGTCCTTTCCGTCCCCGTTCATCAGCCACAGCTCTACCGGCATGTTGGGCAAATGCTCCTGGGGCTCCAGCTGCTCCGGTCCATAGGAAAGGTAAACCGCTTTCTTTCCATCGGGGGAGACATGGCCAAACCAGTTGTTCCGCTGATTTTGGGTGATCTGGACCGGGTCCTGCCCGTCTCTGCCCATACGCCAGACCTGCATCAGCCCTGACCGGGTAGAATTAAACCAAATGTGCCTTCCGTCCGGCGAGTATTCCGGGCCGTCGTTAAAGCCGCCCCCGGTAAGGCGTTTTTCTTCTCCGCCCTCCACTGGGATGGCGTATATGTCCACCTCAAGCTTTCCGTCTATTTCCCGGAAAGCGCAGTAGGCAAGCTCCTTTCCATCGGGGGACCAGCCATGCAGATAGCTGGGGCCCACAGGCGTAACGAGCTTTGGCTCTCCGCCGGTTATAGGCAGCGTATAGATCCGTGAGCCAAAGCCCGCCGAGGCGTCCGCGTGGCTCACCGCCAGCTCCCTTTCATCAGGGGAGACCACATGGTCGTTGTTGCAGTCGTCACAGCTGCCCGTTTCGATCCGTGTTTCCCTGCCCGATTTGATATCATAGGCATACATATGCCCCTCGGAATTGAACAGGATCGTGTCGCTCTTTTTCAGCCAGTTTGGCGCTTCTATCACACGGTCGAACCGGGCCAGTGTCTTTATCTCACCGGTTTCGGTGTCGTAGGTGTTGAGATAGCTGACGGTACTCCTGCGGCTGGTGTAGGAAAACCCGTTGAGCAGCCGGAACGCGTTTGCCAGTTCCTCTGGAGCCTCCGGGCCAAAATGATCCTGATCGATCAGCTGCGGGATATTCCTGTGCTGGGCAAAGCCAAAGCAGGCTGCCAGGTCCACAATGCCCTTGCCCAGGGAAATGTCCGCGGGCTCTTTCGCACCTGCCGGGATATCCTTGTGATGCAGAGATCTTACACGCCAGGCGTTCCGCCGTAAAAAGGTCTCCGGGTCCTCCCCGCCGAATTTCACCCAGCCCACGTCCACCTGAGCGAATACCTTTCCCATACAAAGGTCAAGAAGACGTTCATATGCGGTCTTCCCGGCTATTTTTGTCTGGATCTCCGCTGCACCGTTGTGGACCAGCAGGGAAACGCCGATCTCACTCAGCTCATCCGCCGCCTTGCAATAGGTCAGGGCGGCCTGCTGCAAGCTCAGGGCGTCGATCTTTTCCGGAACGCCGACCACATACTGCCGCAGCCCCACCTGCTTTGCCAAGGACTTGAGAGCCTCCATGGAAGCGGTCAGGTTATCGGTAAACACATGGACGGATCTGATCTGCAAACCCATTTCCCCGATCTCTTTTTCGTGGGCCATGAGCCAGTCCATCGGCCAGATGAACTTCTCCCGCCCGGGAACGCCCTCTATGGAAACGCACGGTTCGATCTCCTCCACCCCGGCGGCCGCCAAGGCCTTCAGATCGTCCAAAATTTCACCCTTCATGCTGCTGAGCAGCCCGTATAACTGCACTCCGAATCTCATGCTGGTATCCTCCTGAATGATTACATACTGTTTAATATTCGATATTCAGCCATTTGCGCTGCTCGGCGGATTTCATAGCGGTCTCGATCACCGCCAGCGTGTTGTGTCCGTCTATGCCGGTGACGATCGGCTCTCTCTCCTCCAAAATGGAGGAAATGAATTCATCGATCACACCGCTTTTTGTCTGATTCTGGTTGGTCTGAATAGCGCCCACGCTGTATTTTACCTGCACGCCGTCCCGCATTTCGAGCACGATATCGTCCACATAGTCTCCGAAGATCTTCATCACTCCATTTGTCCCGTAGATCGTGCTTCCGTTATCCTCACCGCCGTAATTTGTCCAGCTGAAATTCATGATGCCCGGAAGTCCGTTTTCCATGTTGAACATGCATACAGCGTTGTCCTCCAGCTCAATAGGCGTCCCGTCCGGGAGCTTTTTATCCAGCGTCATCATGTTGGCAAACACACTTTTGATTTCAGAGTCTGTCAGAAAACGGATCAGGTCGATCTTGTGGGCCCCCAGGTCTCCCATGACCCCGAAATTGGCCTTGTCCTTGCGGAAGAACCAGGTGGCTGCACCGGGATCGGCGCTCCAGCTCTCCGGCCCGGCATGTTTGAAATTGCACTGGAAAAACAGGAGGTCGCCGATAGCTCCCTCCTTCAGAAGCTCCTTTGCCTTTGCGTGGGCTTTTACCAATCGCTGGTTGTGGCCCAGCATCAGGTTTTTTCCGGATTTTTTCTGGGCGGCCATCATGGTGCGCGTTTCCGTAAGATTCAGCGCCATAGGCTTTTCCACCAAAACATGCTTTCCGGCTTCAAGAGAACGGATCGTGTACTCCGCATGGGTCACGTTTGGCGTACAAATGCTGACGGCGTTCACTGTTTCGTCCCCAAGCGCCTCCTCCAGAGAGGAATACGCCCTGCCTCCATACCGCTCACAAAGCTCCCGGGACCGTTCTACGTTAAAATCAAAAATTCCTGCGATCTCCGCATTGGGATTGGCCGCGTACTCCGGCAGGTGCCTGGCCTGTGCCACAGCACCGCCGCCGATCACGGCAACCCGGACAACTTTCGTGCTCTTCATAGCGATCCCTCCTTTAGAATCGGCGCCGTCCGGCTCTTACCATACATGGTACACATCGTGTACGGCCTCTCCTGCCAGGATCTTTTCAGCGCGTTCCAGGTTCCAGGCCACATGCTCCTTCAGGTCTTCGTCGCCCCGGAAGGAGAGGCCGAATACCTGCTCCATTTTGCTCACATCGTAATGAACGGGCGCCCTGCCGCTCTTTTCCACCGTTATGCCGGCCGTGCAGCCCGGTATCATCTCCTTTGCCCAGCCTGCTATCTGTGCCCAGCTTACAAATTCCGTGCCCAGCGCCAGGAAGATCTCCCCGTTCAGATCGCTTTCCAGCAGTTCGGCGTAAAGCTTGGCGATCTGTTTTCCGGATATGAACTGGGTACCGTCCGTATCCTGAAAGCTCAGGTCTTCGTTTTGCAGCAGACGCTTGCAGATTTCCAAAAACCTGGTGTCAGATTCCGAAGCTCCTCCTTCTACGCGAGGGTCCGAGAAGGTATACCCTGGACGGATTACATTGCGCTTGAGCTTTACCGGCTTGCCGTACACGCCCTGACCGTCGTAATATTGGTTAAAACCCAGCAGGAATTTCTCGGCGGAAGCCTTTGTAGCCCCGTACAGATCCCCCGGTACCAGATAGGAGGTCTCGTCCGCGCCGTACTGCAGGCTCCCCATGGCGGCGGTGGAGCTGGTGTACAGCATCTTCTCTAACCCCTGTCTTTCCGCCTCCTGCATCAAAAAGCAGGTCACTCTGGTATCGTTTTCCAGCATTTCCACAGGGCTGTTTCCCCAGCCCAGAGCGATATGGATCACCGCGTGGCAGCCCTTCATGCCTTCGGCCATCTTATCGTGTTCCAGAATATCCCCCTGACAGAGGGTGACTCCCTCCATCTCTCGAAAGGCCGGAATGCGTTCCGGGGTTCGGGTGTAAAGCACCACCTGATGTCCCCTGGAGAGCAGCTCCAGAGTTACATTCTGGCCAATATTCCCCGTGCCGCCGGTCACAAAAATGCGCATATTTTTTCCTCTTCTCTCTGTTTATTCCTATGGCTGGGACCGTGTCATATGCTATAATTTCAGGCCCATCTCTTCCGCCAGCCCCTTTAAGTAACGGGCGGCCTCAATATAATCCTCTGCTTCCGTCATGTGTTCAAGCATCAGGCAGACATTGTTATCCAGCTTGCTCATACATTCCAGATAGGTCCTGTAATCCAGCGCGCCCAGCCCCGGCCGGCATTCGTCCAAATGCACGGTCAGCTTGCCGCTCAATGTAATATCCTTGGCGTGACAGCTGCGGATGGACGGCCCCAGCTTGTCGAACCATTCCCTGATCACTTCGCCGTTCCTGTAATAGCGCTGGGGAGAGCACATCACATTTACCGGATCCAGATGTGCCGCAAATCCTACGCGGTCTATTTCCTTGATCAGCCGCAGGTAGGAGTCCGCCGAATCGGGATACATCCAGGGCATAGGCTCCAGAGAATAGGCCGTGTGCTGCGGACGAACAGCGTCGATGATCCGCTGGGTGGTCAAAACAATATCCTCAAAAGCCCGTTCTGTAAAATTATCCGGGTGAGGACCGTCCCACTGCTCGCTGTACGATCCGGCAATGTTCACGCAGCAGTTCGCACCCACATAATCCGCCAGCTCCAATTGATGTATTGCCCTTTGAATAGCGGCCTCCCTCTTTTCAGGATCCCTTTCCAGCGTGTTGTTCCAAACTCCGATCTCACTTATGACAAGATCGGCTTCCTCCGCCGCTTTCTTATATCCGTCTATGACTCTTTGCTCCGCCGTATGGTCCACTGGGAAATACACGGCGGAATATCCCGCTTCGATAGCGGCCTCGGCCCATTCCTCCGGGGTGCGCCACTGCTTGAAAATTAAACCTCCGAACCGCATTTACGTTCTCCTTTCTCACCGTATTGATCAGGTAAGTGTGCCCTTCCGGAAAGACATATGCGGGCGTACACCGGATGCTGTCCGGCATGCACCCGCATGTCTTCAAAGCAGTGCTGTTCCGCTGCGTTTCCCTGCTCTGCGACTATCATTTGAAGCAGGCGGATGGAAAGGTATGTAAGTGCGGGACAGCGCCTATGGATCTCTGTTACCTTACGGGTTTGATATTTAAGTTTACACCCAGTTCGTCTTCGCTGTCAATGATGGTCCAGCTGCTTCCGGGATAATAGCCCACCGTGCGCGCTGGCAGGCCATTTTCTTCCAGCTCCGCTACAATGGCGTCCCGGCGGTCTCCTACCTCAAAACCGAGATGGTGGACTCCGTTGCCGTGCTTATCCAGAAATTCCTGGAAGGAGCTGTTCCCGCCGGTGGGCTGGTGCAGCTCAATGACAAAGCCGGGCATTTCGATGTTGCACACCTTCAGCTTACAGGATTCCGGTTTTCCGCGGTAAGTATAATTTTCCCCGCCATCCAGGTTGTTTTCCCGGATCTCAGGCATGGGGATCCCCAAAATACCGGCCCATTTTTCGGCCGCTTTTTCAATATCCGCAACGACAATATTGATTTGAATAAAGCCCTTCGGATCGATCGGATGATTCATGATAAATTCCTCCTAAATAAACTTATCCCTTTACAGAACCCATAACAAGGCCTGTCGTAAAGTATTTTTGCAGGAAGGGATAGACGCACAGCACGGGCACCATAGCCAGGAACATCTGCGCGGCATTGGTGGTGCGGGCGTTTACCAGCTTTAAATACGTCCCGAGCTGTTCGCTTACGTTTGTGGCATTTCGGAAGAAAGCCTCCGGATTGATGACCACCGTCTGCAAATAGGTCTGCAGGGGATAGTGATCCGTAACGTTCATATAGATCATGCCGTCAAACCAGCTGTTCCAATGGAACACAAACGCAAACAGCGTGACCGTAGCAAGGGTAGGCGTACATACCGGCAGGATCACGCGGAACAGGGTGGAAACATGGCCTGCGCCGTCGATATACGCAGCCTCCTCCAATTCCCGCGGAAGGCCGCGCATATAGTTCATCACGACCAGCATGTTGAAAACATTCATGGCTCCCGGCAGGATCAGGGCCCAAAGCGTATCCATCAGCCCCGTCCATTTTACGATCATATAACTGGGGATCAGGCCGCCGTTAAAAAGGATAGTAATCACGAAGAACCAGGAAAAGAAGCTTCTGGCCCGGAAATCCTTTTTCTCCTTGGAAAGGGGATATGCCGTCAGAACGATGAGTATGATATTCAGCAGCACGCCCAGGACCGTGCGCTGTACGGATACCCACAGAGCCTTTCCGAACTTATCACTGCTCAGAATGAAACTGTAAGCCGCGGTGTTGAATTCCACCGGCCAAAATGTCACTTGGTTTCCCGTAACAGCCACCTTACTGGAAAAAGAAATGGCCAGCAGGTTAATGATGGGAAGCACACAGGTAAGGGAAATTGCCGTCAGGAACACAAAGTTGCAGATCATAAACAGGATCCGCGATTTTGACGCTTTAATTTTCATACCGGCCACCCCCTCAGAAAATACGGTATCCCGCAAATTTATCCGCAAGCCAGTATGACGTTACGATAAACACGAAGGATACTCCCGATTTGAACAGGCCTGCGGCGGTAGACAGCGCGTATTGTGCGTTTTCAATACCCAGGCGGAATACAAAGGTGTCTAAAATATCGCCGGTCGAGTACACGGCGGGACTGTACATATTGTAGATCTGGTCGAAACCGCCGTTCAGAATATTCGCCATGCTCAGCACCGTCATCAGTATCACAGTGCTCAGAATGCCCGGCAAAGTGATATGCCATGTCTGCTGCCATCTGTTGGCGCCGTCAATTTGGGCGGATTCATACAGGGCGGGGTCGATCCCCGTCAGTGCGGACAGATAGATGACTGACCCGAATCCAAAGCCCTTCCAGATGTCTGTGACGATCATTGTGATCGGGAACCATTTTGGATCTCCCAAAAAGAAAGGTGCTTCCAGGCCAAGGGCGGAAAAAAGGTTGCCCACGATACCTGAACTGGGAGAAAAGATATCCACGAAAATACCGGACAAAATGACCCAGGAGAGGAAGTTCGGCAGATATACCATCGTCTGATAGGTGCGCTTCAGTCCGGTGATGGGAAGTTCGTTGAGCAGTAAAGCAAAGGTGACGGGCACTATTACGCCTCCGGCCATTTTAGCAAGAGATATCAGGATCGTATTGCGGATCACAGGCCAGAAGGTGGGCATGGAAAAAAGGTTCTGAAAATTTCTGAAGCCCACCCATTCGGAACCGAACAACCCGTTTGCCGGGCTGAACTTCTGGAACGCGATCACCGTGCCTACCATAGATCCGTAGGAATAGATGGCAACCAGGATCACAGCGGGCAGCAGCATAAAATAAAGTGGAAGCTCCCGCAGGGCTTTTCGGCTTTTTGCCGGTACAGATTTACTTTTCACATCTTCACCGTCCTAACTTAAGAAATTGCTGATAGATATACGTAGGCCCGAAGCGATCAAATTCGATTCGGGCCTACGCGTTCTGTCAATATTATCTCTGTTTTCAGGTAAGCCTTGATTTATTGTGCGGGATACAGCTCATCCAGCTTATCCAGCGTTTCCTGGCCACCTGCGGCCAGCCATTCCTGCACAAACTGGTCGAAGTGGTCTACAGGCTTATCGCCTTTGATGATATCGGTGAACTCCTGCAAAACCATATCGCCGAGCACAGAGGAATTCTGCAGCCAGATATCGGGAATGTCATTGGCCATTACGTTGACGACCTCTTCGCCTGCCGCCTGATAGTCCAGGTCAATAGACATGGAGCCGCCCAGAGCCAGTTGTCCCCAGGTGCCGTAAGCGTTGGTGTCGTCTTTCAGCTCACCCTTGCCCTCGTCAAAGCCGACTACGTAGTTGTAGTTTGCCAGCGCGGTGCCGGTGAGATCCCCGGGGGTCCCGGCATTCAAAGCTTCGTGTACCTGCGGAGCCCACAGCTCGGTGGGAATACCGATATAGATGGGGCAGAAGCGATACTGCTCGTCAGCCCAATAGGTCTTGAATTCCTCGTCAGTGCCGCTGATGGCCGTTTTTTCATAGAGGTTCAGGATCTTGATGATGGCTTCCGGATGTTCACAGGAGGAGCTCACGATGAAATAGTCGCCGGTCTGGTTGCTGTTGATGCCGACCTTGCGCTCATACCCTTCGGCGGTGGGCAGCGGATAGGGACGGGTGATAACGCCGTCCGCCTGATAGCTCAGGTTGAAGGGGTGCCAAGTGCCCCAGCATGCATGATACATCATGCCCAGCTTGCCGGTGGTAATGTCGGTTTCCATGTTGGAAACGTCCTTCACCACAAATTCGGGGTCGAACACACCCTCATTGTACATCTGATTTGCGACCTTCAGAGCTTCCTTGCAGTTGGGGTTCAGATAGGCGTAGGTCATCTTGCCTTCGTCGTCACGGTAGAAGATACCTGTGCTGGTAAAAGCAGGTACACCGTAGGCCTGGAACAGGCCAAGCAGGGTGCCGTAGTTGTTCTGCAGCACATCGCCGGAAAGGCCGAAACCGTATGTATCGTCGACACCGTTTCCGTCAGGATCTTCAAAGGTGAATTTCTTGGCGAGCTCCACCATTTCTTCAATGGTGGTGGGCGCCTTGGAGTTTGTATTCTCCAGCCAGTCGTCACGGATCCACAGGTTGATGCCCTGATGGAAGTTATCGATGATGTAGGGATAGGCATACAGGCCTCCGTCAAAGGTAACGCCGGTGAAAGCGTCCGGGTAGGTCTTTTCCCATTCCTTTACGGCATCGGTAGCATACTGGTCGTAGACGCTCCTGATATCCATCAGATAATTGCCCTCATATGCCTGCTTCAGGAAATTGTGATCGTTGAATTTGCAGACATCGGGCAGTTCGCCGGAAGCCAGCAAAACATTCATTTTGTTGTTGTAGGCGTCGGTGCTGATGTCAGCCTCGAAAGCGACCTTAACGTCAATGTTCAGATCCTCCTTGATCTTTCTGGTCCAAACATTGTTGTCAAAGGTGTCGCCGTCCTTGAACTGCTGTACCGCAGCGGACTGCATTCCGATCGTAATGGTGACCGGCTCCTCATAGGGAGTCAACGGACCATCTTCCGTGGAAGCAGAGCCGGACGTCTGGCCTGCCGCGGAGGACGCGGGAGCGCCGGTGCTGCTCTGGGGCTGCGAGGAATTGTTGTTGCCCGCGCAGGCCGACAACGAAAGTACCATTGCCAGAGCCATAAGCAACGCCAAAACGCGCACTTGAGTTTTCGCTTTCATAATGGAACCTCCTAAGATAGTTTATTACAATTAAAGCTGCACAGGCAGCAATAATCCAATTTTAAAAACGGCTCGTTCGGCGTAAACGGAAACCCCGGCCGGTTTTACGATCATCGCAATGGACGCAGATGGAGTTTGCCTGTTCTCCCTTTTTCACATTTGCCTTGACAAAGACATTGTAACATCGTAAACACGTGTTTTCAAGCATAAACGAGATTTTCCATAAATAGCACAGATTTGTGTGAGTTAAACTGTGCAAAATTTACAGTAGAAGAGGCTTTTGAAAGAGATCAGAAGATTTAACTTGACAGATTCACATCAATAATATATAGTTTTTAACTGGGTGAACTCGTGTTCGCAAATTGCCTGCGCTTTTCTCTCCCCTCCGTGCTCCACGGTTGCTTCCGCTTTACTTTTTTTCCCGTTCATTCTATAATGAACTCAATTCCATCAAGAAGGCAGGATTCACAGGTGAAACAAGTCAACAGCAACGATATTGCGAAGCTGGCGGGTGTTTCCCGCAGTACGGTAAGCCGGGTAATAAACGGCTATTCCAACGTGCCTGAGGAGACCCGGAAAAAGGTCATGAAGGTCATCAAAGAAAATCATTATTACCCTCTGCTTTCCGGGCGTTTGCTTGCAGGGAAACAAACAAAGACCCTGGGACTGTTCTGGATCGGCAATGCCTCTATCGCGAAAGATCATCTGACCAGCAGCTATTTTATGCATATGATCGACGCTGCCGCAAGGCGGGACTATCTGGTGCTTTCCTGCATTATTCCAAATGTGACCGACAAAAAAAACATCAACTTTATCCGCCGCATCTTTATGGAAGGAAGGATCGACGCCGGATTGTTCGTCGGCATCTCCAACAATGAGCCCCTGGTGGATGAGCTTGTAAAGCTGGGCCATATCGTGGGCCTGTTCGATTATTATCACGAGGATGAGAACGTGCCAAACCGGATCTCCGTAAACTTCGAAAGGGATTCCGGCGAGAAGACCATAGATTATCTCTATGGACTGGGCCACCGCAAAATCGCGGTGATAGACGGAGATCTCAGCCGTATCAGCTGCGTTCACCGCCATGAAAGCTATATGTGCGGCCTTGTAAAATATAATCTTCCCTTGAAAAACGAATGGATGGCATACGGCGGGATCACGGAGGAAACGGGATATCCTGTGGCCAAAAAAATGCTTTCCGAATGTATGGACCTGCACTGCCTTCCCACCGCTGTCTGTGCCAATAACGATGGCGTCGCCCTGGCGGTGTACCGTGCCTGCGGGGAGCTGGGGCTGCGGATCCCCGAAGACATTTCGGTGATAGGGGCTGACGGTATGCCTAAAGGACAGTATTCCACCCCGCCGCTGACCACCTTTGCCTTCGATTTTCAGAAGCTTTTTACTTCCCTTGTCGACCGGGTGATCGATACCGTGGAGCAAAAGCAGGACGTTCCCCAAAGCGATTTCATTGAAGGCGTTCTGGTAGAGCGCGGTTCCTGCCGCCGTATCGAATAGATGAGGAAAGGCTGCGCCACATGGGCTTTTTTGCCCATCTCGTAAACATATGTTAAATAAGTGCCGCGGTACTTATATATAAAATATTCTGGAAAGGATTGATTTTGTTATGTCAGGAATTATCGGTACAAGCACTCTTGCCCAGGTAGGTTTCATCGTGCGAGATCTGGAGACCACCAAGAAAAAGTTCGCTGAATTTTTCGGCGTGCCCGTCCCCCCTACCTGCGACGGCGGAAAGTACGAGGTCACCGGCACAACGGTAAACGGCCAGCCCGCGCCTGACGCCAATTGTCTGATGGCGTTTTTTGACGTAGGCCCAAACACCCAGATCGAGCTGATCCAGCCTAACGGCGTCAAAAGCACCTGGCAGGATTTCCTGGACGAACACGGCGAGGGGATCCACCACATTGCCTTCGTGGTAAAAAACATGGACGAAAAAATCCTGGCAGTAGAGAACTTTGCCGGTGCCAAATGTGTCCAGCGCGGAAAATACGGCGACGGCAGCGGAGAATACGCCTATATCGACGCCCATAAGGAAATGAAGTGCCTGCTGGAGCTGCTGGAAAGCTATTGATATGGCCTGCGGAGGTGTCCTCACATGAATTTTGCGGTGATAGGTACTTCCCGGGGCCTGGGCCTGTGTCTTGTTCGGCAGTTGTTGGAGGAGGGACATAAAGTGGCCGCGGTGGCCAGGAGGCTTACGGAAGACCTGACGGTGCTTGCCGCCCAATATCCGGAAAGGCTTCTGGTCCTTCAGGGTGATGTGACAAGGGAAGAAGAGATGGTGTCCTCTGCTGAAAAAGCTCATGCTTTTCTGAAAGAGATCGACGCCCTTTGCAACTGCGCCGGGGTCCTTCTGCCCTTGGATCGTGAGCGTCTGCTGCACCAGTGTGATATCAGCGAGCTCCGCCGGACCCTGGATGTCAACGTAGTCGGCCCTGTCATTGTCGTAAAGGCTTTTTACCCCTATATGAAGAAGGGCGGCAGCGTTTTTACCGTCACCTCAGAGGGAGTCGGGATCAAAAGCTGCGGCACTTGGGTGCCCTGTTATGGCTTGTCGAAAGCGGCGGAGACAAAAATAAGCGGTATTTTGAACGCTTCCGTAGAAGATGTGGATTTCTTCTCCGTCCATCCTGGCAGAATGAATACCGATATGGGGCGCACCACTGCCCAGATCGAACCGGAGGAAGCGGCGGAAGGTTTCTGCTGCTTGATGACAGGCCGGCGGCCCGTTTCCCGCTCCCGATGGTATATTGATTATACCGGCAACGAGATGGAGGCGTGACCGAAAACTAGCAGCCATTCGAACCGTGTTGGTTCGAACAGCTGCTAGTTTTTTTTTTTATGCGGTTTGCAGACTTACTTTATCTTAGACATCAGAGCCAGAATAGATGAGTATTGGAAATGAAACAGGAGAAAAGCGAAAAGTGTGATATTCGAACAGAGCTTGTCCGAAAGGTCCACAGGATCAATCGGCATGAATGCTGAAATACTGCTGCTCCATTTGGCCCGGTGTCTTGTATTGCAGCTTAGCGTGAGGTCTCTTCGTATTGCAAAATTGGATCTAGTTGTCAACAGCCGTTTGGAGGTCTTTTTTAAGCGGTATTTTATGCGATAAGGTTTTTCTCCCTTGGAAAGCTTGCAGCTCGTGCTGAAATATCCATTGACGGAACAACCATACCCCCTTCAAAAGGGGAGGGACATTTTTCCTTTCCCAGGCTATACTCTCTCTATGGCAGATGGAGGAGGGGCATTTCGTGCAGAAGGGGTTGCAATTCTACTCCAAGTAATGTATCCTTTTGTAAAATGACGCTTCGTGCCATGGCATGAGCGGGTAAGGAGGATATGGGTATGGAACAGAGACCGGAAGAAGAAAGAACGGCTCCCCAGGAAGAAACGACCCCGCAAGACGAGACCGTCCCGCAGGAGGAAACTGTTTCCCAAGAGGAGGCAGTCTCAAAGGGAGAGCCGATCCTGGCGGAAGATGCAGTCCCGGCAGAAAACGCGATCCTGACGGAAACAGAGAAAAAGCCAACCCGTAAGAGACTTTTTATCATAGGCGGTGCGATCCTGGCAGCGCTGGTCGTGCTTGCTGCGGTCGTATGGGCTGTCTTGCCCGAACCCAGAATCACGCAGACCTACGCGGGAATATCCTGCGACATTCCAAAAAGCTGGGCCCTCCAGGAGACCCAGGAAGACGCACTGTGCTTTGTGTGGTCGGATAAGCAGGAAGTAAAGGGCTACTTCTGGATGTTCTATCTGGATACGGGGCTGTCCTGGGAGACCAGCGAATTTGAAGGGCTGATTGGTGACATGCTTTGTTCTATCGGCGACGCACAATTCGACCACGCGCAGTACTATTGCGAGGATTATGGAAACGGCCAGGCCATGCTTGAGCTTCAGGTCCGGGAAGAATTCTATGACGACGCTAAAAAGCAAATGCAGACCATTGCCGACTCTATCCAGCTGGACGAAGAGACGGAGCAGCAGCTGTTTGAAGACTGCGCCGCCAAATATGAGGAAGCTATGCAGCCCCTGCAGGAGATCACCTTGTACAGCGCCAGCGACCTGAACAGCGCCCAGACGGTTTACGATTCCTTTTCCCCCAAGGTGCAGGCATATCTGGCCGACCGGGCCGGCGCGCTGGAAGACGCTTGGGCAGAATACGACGAGATAGAAAGCCAGACGGCAAAGGACATCGAAAACAAACTTAACGCTGTCGGAGAAATAACGCTGGAAAAGAAGGAAAAACTTGCGGCGGTGGAAGATGCGTGGGCAGTTCTGCCGGAAGAAGTCCAACACAAATACAGTCTTCTGGGGGAAAAACTGGAAGACGCCTCCTCCGCCCTGCAAAAGCTGGAAAAGGAAGCCCAGGACAAAGAAAAAATTGAGGCGGCGGAAGCCGCTATCGCCGCCATCGGCGAAGTGACCCTCGACAGCAACACGGCGCTTGACAAAGCAAAAGCTGCCATCGAGGCAGCGGGAGAAGAACTGGAAGAACGCATCAGCAACCTGAATGTTTACACGCAGGCCCGGTCCCAGTATAACCAGCTGAAAAAAGCCAAAGAACTGGAAGATAAAAAACAATCGCTGAAGGATAACTGCGTCAGCATCACCTACGATGAAATCGCAAGAAACCCCAGCGATTATATCGGAAAGGAGATATGGTTCCGGGGCGAGATCGTTCAGGTGGTAGACGATTATCACTACCGAGTGAATATCACAGAGGGATCTTACTTCTGGGAGGATACTATCTATCTCACGATCCCGTATGACTGTCTCAAGGGATACGATGGCAAGCTGCTGGAAGACGATATCATCACGGTTTACGGACATGGAGATGGAGAAAAAACCTACACCTCCATTTTAGGTCAGAAAATTACCATTCCGTCCATTTGGGCGGAGTATGTGATCCGGTAAAAGTCAGGTAAATTTCCTTCTCACATCATTTATCCCGTGCTGAAAATCTTTTTGCAGCAAAACCAAAAGAGCGGAGAGGCAGCTTTGAAAACTGTCTCTCCGCTCTTTTACCTGAAGCATGGCGCGAATCCGTTTTATGGTTCTTTCACGCCGGTCAGGTCTTCCACCCGGTGGCAGGCGCAGCACCTTCCGTTCCCGAAGCTTCGAAGGGCGGGTTTTTCCGTTTTGCAGCGGTCCACGCAGTGGGGGCACCTGGTATGGAAGGGGCAGCCCGCCGGAGGGTCAGAGGGACTGGGCAGGTCTCCGGAAAGCAAAATTCTCCCCTCTTGCCGTTCCAGGTCCGCCGAAGCCGAAAACAGCGCCTGGGTATAGGGGTGCAGCGGCAGCCGGGAAACGTCCCCGCTGTTTCCAAGCTCCACCAGATTTCCAAGGTACATCACGCCGATCCTGTCCGACAAATAGGACACCACATTCAGATCGTGGGAAATAAAGAGATAGGTCAGTCCAAAGGACTTCCGCAGGTCCAGCAGCAGATTGAGGACCTGAGCCTGTATGGATACGTCCAGGGCGGAAACAGGCTCGTCGCACACCACAAAATCGGGCTCCAGGATCAGGGCCAGGGCGATGGCTACCCGCTGCCTCTGCCCGCCGGAAAGCTCATCGGGCCAGCGGGCGTAACAGCTATCGTCCAGCCCCACGGCCTGAAGCATTTTCAGCGCCGCTTCCTTCCGCTTTTCCCGGGTCTCAAACAGCCTGTGGATACGCAGGGGCTCTTCCAGCAGCCAGCCCACGGATTTTGCCGTGTCGATAGAGGCGTAAGGGTCCTGAAAAATGATCTGCATTCTCCGGCAAAGCGCCCGAAATTCCTTTTTGGAGGGGAAAGTCACGTCCTGCCCATCCAGGAAAATTTTTCCCGCGGTGGGTTCCAGCAAATGCACCAGCATCTGTCCCAGCGTGGATTTTCCACAGCCGGATTCTCCCACCAGGCCGAATATCTCGCCCTTTTGAATTTCCAGATCTATTCCGTCAACAGCCAGGATCTTATCCCTGCCCTGCCGGAATTCCTTTGTCAGGCCCTGCACTTGCAGCAGCGGCCGGCAGTCTTCGTTCCCCATAGCGGCGTACCTCCTTTCCACTTGTTTTTACAGGAATTTCTTCAATCCTCCTGTTCCGCTTCCACGCACAGAGCCATGTGCCCGTCCCGCTCTATTCGTGGCGGCGTGCCGTTTTCGCAGCCGGGGCGCCGCACAGCGCAGCGGTTATAAAAGGGACAGCCTGTTTCCCGGCGGTCTTCCAGCGCCGGGACTGTTCCCGGAATGGGCTGCAATCTGTCTCCCCGTTTGGCGGCAGACGGGATAGAGGCGATCAGGCCTTTCGTATAGGGGTGGATCGGATGAGAAAACACCCGGTCCACCGGGCCGCTTTCCACCACCTGTCCGGCGTACATGATATACACCCGGCTGCACATGTTCCGAATGATCCCCAGGTCATGAGAGATCAACAGCACAGCCGTCCCCATTTCCCGGTTCATTCTGCGGATCAGCTCCATGATCTGCGCCTGAATGGTCACGTCCAGCGCGGTGGTGGGCTCGTCCGCGATGAGCAGCGCGGGACGGTTGATCAGCGCCAGAGCGATCATCACCCGCTGCCGCTGGCCGCCGGAAAGCCTGTGAGGGTATTCGTTAAAGAGCCTGCGCACGTCGGGCAGGCCCACCATTTCCATCATGGATAGGGCCCTCTCCTTCGCCTCCTGTTTGGAAGCGCCATGGATACGGGCCGTTTCACCGATCTGCTTTCCCACCTTGACCAGAGGGTTCAGAGCCGTCATGGGCTCCTGAAAAATCATGGAAATGTCCTGTCCCCGGCAATTGTTCCACTGATCTTCGCTGAAGCCCAAAAGGTCCGTGCCGCGAAACAGAATTTTCCCGTGGGCAATCTTGGCGGCTTCCGGCTGCAGGCCGGCGGCGGTCAGGGCAGTCACCGTTTTCCCACAGCCGGATTCCCCCACCAGAGCCACCATCTCTCCCTGCGCCACTTGAAGGCTTACTTCCCGGACGGCGCAGCAGAGACGGGAACCGCTCTCAAAGCCCACTGTAAGGTCTTCTATGGAAAGGACGGGAGTTTCTCTGTCAGTCACGTCCGATCACCTCCTGCAAGCCGTCTCCCATGAGATTGAAGCCCATCACCAGCAGGGTGATGGCGGCGGCGGGCACCAGGACGTACCAGCCAGCCTGGAGAATGCAGTTTTGGGCCTCGCTGAGCATTTTTCCAAAGCTGGGCGTGGGCGGCTGTATCCCCAGCCCAAGATAGCTCAGGCCCGCCTCGCTCATCACCGCCCCGGCAAAGCCCAGGGAGCAGGTGACGATCAGGTCCGGGATCACATGGGGCAGGATATGACGGAAGATCACTGTGCCGTCCCCCGCGCCCCGGACCCTGGCGGCCTTGACAAACTCCGCGTCCCGATACCGGATAAAGCCGCTCCTGGAAATTCTGGCAAACCGCGGAATAGACATGACGCCCAGGGCCAAGACCATATTTTGCAGGCCGGTACCGAAAACAGCGATCAGCATCAGGGCTAGGAGAATACCAGGAAACGCCATCTGCACGTCCACCAGCTTCATCACGATTTCGTCTATTTTCCCACCGTAATAGCCGGACACCGCTCCGATCAGGCCTCCTGTCACAAGCCCGAAGGCCACAGTCAGGGCGCCTACCAAAAAGGAGAACCTGGCGCCCTCCATAATACGACTGAGAATATCCCTGCCGAACTGGTCCGTGCCAAGGGGGTGGGCGGTAGAAAAGAAACCCAGCTTATTGGGCATATCCATGGCGTCCGGCTCGTAAGGCATCCAGAAAAAGCCGGCCGCCATGATGAGAAGCATCAGGCCCACCATGCACGCGCCAGCCGCAAAATTCTTTTTCTTCCAGCATTTTTTCCATATTTCGGACAACCGCAAGGCTTCTCACCCCCCTGTCATTTCAGTCTGATACGCGGGTCAATCACCGAATAGAGCAGGTCCACCACAAAATTGCAGACTACCACGATCCCCGCCAGATACAGCACCAGGCCCTGGATCAGAGGCAGATCCCGGGTGGAAATCGAGGTAGAGATCAGCTTGCCGATGCCCGGAATGGAGAATACATTTTCGATGATGATGCTGCCTCCCAGAACATCGGCGACGATCATGCCGAAGATCGTCAGCGCCGGGATCATGGAATTGCGAAGCACATGGTCTCTAAGCACCCTTCCCCGAGGAGCTCCCTTACTGCGGGCGGTGCGGACATAGTCCTCCTTCTCCTGCCGGGAAACGCCGGCTCGCACATAACGGACCAGGATCGCCGAGGAACCGAAGGCAATAGCCAAAGAGGGCAGGATCAGGCTTTGCAGGCACTTTAAAGGCCCCTGAGACCAGGGCGTAAAATTCATGGAGGGCAGCCACTTCAGCTTCACGGAAAAGATCTCGATGAGCACGATGCTGACGCAGAAGGCCGGCACGGAAAGCCCCAGCTGGGACAAAAACGTAAGGGGAGCCGCATAGGCCCTTTTGCCGTGGTGCGCCAGCCAGATCCCCACGGGGAACCCAATCAGGGCCGTAAGCAGCAGGGAAAACAGCGACAGGGACACCGTGGCGGACAGTCCGTCCCCGATGAGCTCCGCCACCGGCCTGTGATAGCGGTAAGAGGCCCCCAGGTCTCCCCGGAACACTCCGGCTATCCAACTGAAAAAGCGCACAGAAAGAGGCCGGTCGGTACCCATGGTTTCCCGAAGCCTTTCAAGCTGCACCGGATCCGCGTCTACACCGAGGATCACCGTAGCGGGATCGCCGGGAAGTATCTGAAATACGGCGAAGGTAACAACGGACACCAGCAGCAGCGTCACAAGAAAGCCCATGAGCTTTCTGCCATAGTACGCCATGCTCCTTCCCCCTTTTTTATAGCTGTAAAGTCCGCTTATTCATAATACAGTCTGCTGAAATCGTAAAAGGTGACAGGATAGAACACAAAGCCCTTCAGGTCCTTTCGGGACGCTACGATCAGGCTGGGGTCCACAAGGAAGGCGGCGGCAGCTTCCTCTGTCAGGATCTCCTGACAGCGCTTATAGTCCTCCGCCCGCTTTTCATCGTCCAGCTCCACCCGGGCGGCCTCGATCAGACTGTCGTACTCCGCGTTGCTGAAGCAGTAAAAATTTCTGTTGTAGCCGGTCTGGAACCGGCCCAGGATCGCGTCCGGATCCAGCTTTCCGGAAAGCCCCACAATAGTGGTTTCATAATCTGCCTGGGTATAGACCCTGTCCAGCCAGGTGGTCCACTCGATAGTCTCTATCTCGGCGTTGATCCCAACAGCGGAAAGCTGCTGGGCAAGGATCTGCGAAGAATCCACCAGAGACTGATAATTGGCCGGGACAGTCAGCATGATGGAAAACCCGTTTTCATAACCCGCTTCCTTTAAAAGCGCTTTGGCCTTTTCCGGGTCCCATTCGTAGGAGCCTTCCAACTCGCTGTTGTAATAGGATTCCATGATGGGGCTGAAATTGCTGTACAGCTTGGTGGCGTACCCGCCGAACGCGCCCTCGATGAGCTCGTCCCTGTTGACGGCATAGTATATGGCCTGACGCACCCGAATGTCATCAAAGGGTGCTTTTGCGTTGTTCATAAAAAGACCCACGGCCATGTTCTGGGGAGAACGGTAAATTTCGTACTCCTCCTCCAGCATGGGTGCGTCTTCCGCGCTTACCATGGTGGCCATATCCAGCTGGCCCGAGCGCAGGGCGTTCACCACAGCGGCGGCGTCTGACATGATGTAGATCTCCACCCTGTCGATTTTTGCCGTTCTGCCGCTATCATAATAATTTTCGTTTTTTTCCAGCACCACCCGCTGGGAAGGGGTATACTCCACAAAGCGGAAGGGGCCTGTCCCCACAGGAGCCGTGGCCTGGTCCTCATAGCCCTCGGGCAGGACCGCCACCGTATTCAGCGACAGAAAGGAAGCGGAGGGGCCGGAGATCGTCACCACGAAGGTGTTTTCGTCCGGGGCCTCCAGTTTTTCGACCATGTTGAATTTACTGGTCAGGGGCTCGTTTCCCCCAAGGCCGGTCAGGGCATTGTAGCTGTACAGCACGTCGGCGGAGGTAAAGGCCTTGCCGTTGTGGAAAACCACGTCCTTCCGCAGATGGAAAGTATAGGTTTTCTGGTCGCCGCCGATTTCCCAGCTTTCCGCCAGACCGGGGATCAGATCGCCTTTTTCGTCGTACAGACACAGCCCTTCAAACACATTGTGGAAAATAGCTTCCGTATCGGACGCGGAAGAAAGCCAGGGGTCCAGGCTGTCAGGCTCCGCGCCGTTGTTGATCCTGACGATTTTAAGCTCTCCGTCGTTCCCAGAAGCAGAGCTGTCCGCGCTCACGACGGAGGAAGCTTTCTCCGGATCAGGAGTCTGTCCGCACCCTGTGAAAAGCGTAAGCAGCAGCGCCATCGCAAGAAGCAGGGCCACAGATTTCCTGTATCTTTTAAAAATTCTTTTCATCGTTCCAGTTCCTTTCCTTCTTTCGGTAAAATCGCCGGGTCCTATTATACTAGGCTTTTGCTGAAAATAAAAGGAATATTTTGTGAAATTCCCGTAAACCGGGACTTTTCCTTGCTTAAAACAGGCCCTCCGGCAGAGAGATATCCCCCCTCGGCACCTTTTCCCAGGAAAAGATGGGCAGCAGTTCCTCTGCAGCCGCCGGTTCCGGGCGGTCCAAAAGCCCCCCAAGGTAAGCAAGCCTTCCCACAATATCCTCAGGAGACAAGCCCTTTTCCAGAAGGGCGTCCAGGCTCACGTCCCGGTCCCGCTTGGAAAGCCTGCGGCCCTCCGGGTCCAGCAGCAGGGGCACATGGATAAACCGGGGCGGGACAAAACCCAGAAGCCTGTAAAGATAAAGCTGCCGCGGCGTAGAGGAAAGCAGGTCCCTGCCCCGCACCACCTCGGTGACTCCCATGGCGGCGTCGTCCCCCGCCACGGCAAGCTGGTAGGCGAACACGCCATCGGACCGGCGCAGGATAAAATCGCCGCAGTCCCGGCTCAAATTATGCTGGAATTCTCCGTAATGGCCGTCTGTAAAGGAAATCTCCTCCTCCGGCACCCGCAGCCGCAGGGCCGGGGAACGGCTTTCCGAAAGCTTTTTCACTTCCTCCGGCGAAAGGCCCCGGCATTTGCCGGAATAAATCACGTCGCCGTCAGAGGCGTGGGGCGCGTCTGCGGCGTGCAGCTCCGCCCGGCTGCAAAAGCAGGGGTACACAAGCCCCAAATCTTCCAGCCGCTTTAAAAGCTCCTGATAATACGCGGAACGATTTCCCTGGAAATACTCCGGACCTCCGGCCGCGCCTCCCCTGTCCCAGGAAAGGCCTAAAAGAGAAAGATCGTGCTCCGCCTGGGCAGTGTATTCCGGGCGGGTGCGTTCCCGATCCAGGTCCTCGATCCGGAGAACCATTTCCCCTCCCCGGGATTTTGCGGAAAGCCAGGCAAGCAGAGAGCAGAAAAGATTCCCCAGATGCAGACGGCCGCTGGGAGTAGGAGCAAAACGGCCAGTAACCATATTCTGCTGTTCCATCATCGTGTTTTGCTCCCGGGCAAAACCGCCGGTTATCCCGATGCTCACGCCTCCGGCACCACGGGCAGGTCCATCAGGTAGCGGCGGACCATATCCAGCGCCTGGGACGCGGCGCAGTGCCGGTGCCACTGGCGGCTTTTCGTGCGGCCAATGGGGGAGCGCTTCGTCACCCATGTCTGTTTTCCATCGCTCAGAGCGATATAGATCAGGCCCACAGGCTTTTCTTTCGTACCGCCGTCCGGCCCCGCAATACCGGTAATGCCAATGCCGATATCGCTTCCGGAGCGCCGTACGATTCCCTCTGCCATGGCCCGGGCCGTTTCTTCGCTGACAGCCCCGCGGGCCTCCAAAATCTCATGGGGCACAAACAACAAGGCTTCCTTGGCCTCGTTGGCATAGGTGACGCAGCCCATATGGAATACCTCGGAGGAACCGGGAATGTCTGTAATGCGCTTTGCCAGAAGCCCGCCGGTGCAGGATTCCGCCGTGGCCAGGGTCTTTCCCTGTTTCTGAAGCTCTTTTACCACCACTTCCTCCAGGCTTTCCACGTCCACGCTGTATACAAAGTCTCCCAAGCGCTTTTTTATCTCATCAATCAGGGGTCTGCACAGCTGGTCGGCGGTTTTCTCGTCCTTTGCCTTGGCAGTCACGCGCAGGAAGCACTCGCCTTCTTTGGCGTAAGGGGCCAGGGTGGGATTTTCTCCGTCCATTTTGTCGTCCATTAAAAGGGCTACCGGCGCCTCCCCTTTTCCGTAGATATGGACGTTATGGGACATGATCACAGACTCCTGCCCCTTTTTCAGATACGGGACCGCCTGCTTTTTCAGCATGGGCTCCAGCTCCGAAGGGGGGCCCGGCAGCATGATAATGGTACAGCCGTTTTCCGCCTGAAAAGCGCAGCCAGGAGCAGTGCCGTTGTCATTCTGCAAAACGGTGCAGCCCTCCGGCAGATAGGCCTGCTTTGCCTGATTTTCGCTGACGCAGGCTTCGTTGAAATAGCTCTGGATACGCCGGAGGCTCTCCTCGTGAAGCATCAGCTTTTTCCCGGCAACAGCCGCTACGGTCTCTTTTGTCAGGTCGTCCGTGGTGGGGCCCAGGCCCCCGGTCATAATGAGCAGGTCACTGCGGGAAACAGCGGTTTTCACCGCGCTTTTCAGGCGTTCCGGATTGTCCCCTACCACTGCGGAATACAGCAGATCGACGCCCAAAGCGGAAAGTTCCCGGGCCACGATAGCGGTATCCGTATTGACCACCTGTCCCAAGAGCAGCTCGGTGCCTACGGAAATGATTTCAGCATTCATACGGTTTCTCCTTGTTTTCAAATATCAAACGTCACTGTAGGGCAGAATGTGCATGACCTCCACATGCTCCAGAGCGCCGTGGAGAAGGGCTTCTCCGTCAATGGCCTTTTCCGCGTCCTCCACAAAGTGGAGAATAGGCCGGGTGCGGGGGTGCTTGGGCGTGAAAATAGTGCAGCAGTCCTCATAAGGCTCGATGGAAATGTCATAGGTGTCTATCTGATAGGCAAGCTTTACGATCTCCGATTTATCCGCGCCTATCAGGGGCCGGAACACGGGCATGGATACGGCGGCGTCCGTACAGGCGATGGCCTGCATGGTCTGACTTGCCACCTGGCCCAGACTTTCCCCGGTGATCAGGGCGGCGCAGCCCTCGTCCAGGGCGATCCGTTCCGCAGCCCGAAGCATGAAGCGCCGCAAAATCACGGTGTTCAGGTCCTCCTGGCAGAAATCGCGGATAGCCTCCTGCAGCTGGGTAAAATTCACGGTGATGAGCTTGATGCGCCCGGCGTATTCCGCCACCTTCTTTAGAAGCCGCACTACCTTTTCATGAGCCAGCTCGCTGGTATAGGGCGGGCTTGCAAAGTGAACGGCGGTCAACTCCACTCCCCGCTTGGCCATCTGCCAAGCGGCCACGGGACTGTCAAGCCCGCCGCTGATAAGCACCGCCGCTTTCCCGCCCGTGCCCACGGGGATACCGCCCGCCCCGGGCTTGGGGTCCGTGTGAACATAGGCGCAGCTTTCCCGCACCTCCACCCGCACGGTAACGTCCGGCTCGTGGACGTTCACGGTGAGATGGGGATATTTTTCCAGCAGCCAGCCGCCCACCTCCGCGGAAATCTCCGGGGATTTATAGGGAAATTTCTTGTCGCTGCGCTTGCACTCCACCTTGAAGGTGGAAGCGTCTTCCAACTGGTCCCGCAGGTATTCCGCCGCTTTTTCGCAGATCTTTCCCAGGTCCTTTTCCGCCGCTCCGGCCCGAACGCAGCCTACCACGCCGAAAATTTTCCGGCACCGTTCCTCCGCCAGGTCCATATCGGCTTCCTCGTTTTCCGGCTCCACATAAACGGTGGACTGCACGGCGGAAACGGCAAAATCCCCGGCGTCTTTTATTCTGCGGCGGATATTTTTCAGCAGCGCGTCTTCAAAATTCCGCCGGTTTAAGCCTTTCAGGGCGATCTCGCCCAGCTTCAACAGGATCACTTCTCTGCTCATGGCGAAGCTTCCTCCTCACGAACGAATTTTTTCCAGTCCTTCTTTCAGCGCTGAGACCAGCGCCTCTATGTCCTCCGCTGTGCTGAATCGGGAAAAGCTGACCCGCAGGGAGGACGCGATACGCTCCGGAGCCGCTCCCATAGCGGCCAGCACATGGCTGGGTTTCGCCTTCCCGCAGGCCGAACCGGAGGACACGTACACCCCCCGCTCCGCCAGAAAATGGAGCATGGTCTCCGCTCGGACCGTCCCGGTGGAAAAATTCAGAATGTAGGGCAGAGCGTCCTCCGGAGAATGAAAACGGATTTCCGGCAAAGCGGAAAGCCGGCTGCGCAACAAGGCATTTAACCTCTCTATTTCCGGCAGCGTTTCCGACGCCCTGGGCAGCAGCCGGACTGCCTCCCCAAAGGCGCAGAGCATAGGAACGTTTTCCGTGCCGGAACGCAGACCCCGCTCCTGCCCGCCGCCGAAAGCCCGGGCAGGGAGATGAACGCCCTTTCGCACATACAGCGCTCCCGCCCCTTTGGGCCCATGGAGCTTATGGGCGCTGACTGTCACAAGATCCGCCCCCAGCTTCCGGGGAGTAAAGTCCAGTTTGCCGAAAGCCTGCACACAGTCGCTGTGCAGCAGGGCCGGGGCCTTTTTTCGCTCGATTGCCCGGGCCGCGGCCTTCACCGGCTGCAAGGCGCCGGTTTCGTTATTGGCCAGCATGACGCTGACCAGCACCGTTTTTTCATCAACGGCTTCCAGAAGCTGTTCCTCCGAAATTTTCCCGGCTTCATCGGGCTTCAGATAAACCACCTGAAACCCCTGCTTTTCCAGTTCCTTCATGGGATTCAGGACGGAATCGTGCTCGATCATGGTGGTGACGATCTTATTTCCCCGGCGTTTCCCGGCCTCTGCCGCGCCAAAAACCGCCAGATTGTTTCCCTCTGTGCCGCCGGAGGTGAAAACGATCTCCTGGGGCTGGGCCCCAAGGCGGGAAGCAACGGCGGCCCTGGCCCCTTCCAGCTCCTGTCTGGCCCGAAAACCCATGGTGTGCAGAGAAGAGGGATTGCCGTATTCCCCGGTCATCATAAAAAGGGCCTTTTGAGCCGCTTCCTTCAGCACCGGCGTGGTGGCGCTGTTATCAAGATAATGCCGGCTCTCCATCATATGGAATGCTCCTTTTTTCGATAGCCCGCTTTAAAATCGATCTGGTTTTCCAGGGGCTCTCCACGCAGAAAACGACCCAGGTTTTCGGCACAGATGACAAGAATGCGCTCATAGGTCTCGCGCAGATGATAAAAACCGGAAATATGGGGCGTGACCACAGCGGTGGGAAGCTGCCACAGCCTGTGCCCAGCCGGCAGGGGCTCCGGCTCGGTAACATCCAGTCCGGCCCCGGAAAGCTTTCCGCTTTCCAATGCATCGCACAGGGCTTCCGTATCCACAATGTAGCCCCGTCCCACATTCAAAAGGACGGCTCCGTCCTTCATGCGCCCGATCCGCTCCCGGCTGAGCATGCCTTTGGTCGCCTCCGTACCGGGCAGGGTGACTGCCACCACGTCTGCCTGGGGAAGCAGCGCGTCCAAGTCTTCGATCGGCCACACCTCATCGGCATAGTCAGGCTTTTCAAGGTTTTTCCTCCGCACGCCGATGACCTTCGCGCCCAGCGCCTTGCAGCGCCTGGCAAACTCCCCGCCTATGTCGCCCATGCCCAGCACCAGCACGGTAGAGCCTAAAACAGAGCGCACGCTTCCCAGCGAAGCCCACTGTTCCTTTTTCTGAGCGTCCCGATAAAGCTCCAGCTTTTTGAAAATCTCCAACAGCATTCCCAGCATATGTTCGGAAATGGCCAGGCCATAGGCCCCGGTGCAGTTTGTAAGCAAAACTCCCTCTCGCAGCGTTCCGGGCCGAAGATACTCCTCCACTCCGGCGCTGCTGGTCTGAATCCATAAAAGATCATCGGCTTCCTGCAGAAGCTCCGGTTTCACATTGCCTAAAATCACCTGAGCCCATTTTATATCTCCGCTGGTAAGAGGACCGCTGCCCAGCGATTCTCTGGTAAAGCTTTGGACCGCGGGCTTAAAACAAAATTCCACATTCGGTCCGGCCTTCCGCAGCAGGGCTTCCCGGTCCGGCTCAATGGGAATGGTGACCAAAACGCGCAAAGTGGTTTTTTCCATAAAAAGCTCCTCCTTCAACCGGCAATTCTTTCCGTTCGGGACTTACAAGCTGTCTGTCTCTTTTTTATATCTTGTAACGTGCATCGCGGGCGACGCGGCTATAGAAAATTACAGTTTTTCTATCTCTTTTTTCCACACCACGTAACTTGCGTCGCTTGGCATGCGAAAATCCCCTCTGGGAGACAGGGTAACGGAACCCACTTTGGGGCCGTCAGGCAGGCAAGAACGCTTGAACTGCTGGCTGAAGAACCGGCGGTAGAACACCGAAAGCCAGCGCTTCACCGTTTCAGGGGCATACTCTCCTTCGAAAGAGCGGCAGGCCATGCGGTATATTTTCCCCGGCGTAAAGCCGAAACGAAGCATATAATACAGGAAGAAATCGTGCAGCTCGTAGGGCCCCACCAGCTCTTCCGTTTTCTGGGCGATCTCCCCGTCCTTGGGCGGTAAGAGCTCCGGGCTCACAGGGGTATCCAGAATGTCGTAAAGGACTTTGCGAAGTCCCTCCCCGCTGCGGTCCGCCTCGTACCGCACCAGATGACGCACCAAGGTCTTGGGAATGGAGGCGTTCACCCCGTACATGGACATGTGGTCTCCATTATAGGTGGCCCAGCCCAGGGCCAGCTCCGAAAGGTCCCCGGTGCCAAGGACGATGCCTCCCAGCTTGTTGGCCAGATCCATGGCCATCTGGGTGCGCTCCCGGGCTTGGGAATTTTCAAAGGTCACGTCCAGATCAGACTCACTCTGGCCGATATCCGCAAAGTGCTGCCGCACCGCCTTTTCAATGGATATCTCACGGAAATCCACACCCAGCTCTTCAGCCGTTTTCTGGGCGTTGCTCTTGGTGCGGACAGTGGTGCCAAAGCAGGGCAGAGACAGAGTGTGAATGCCCTTTCTGGGAAGGCCCAGGCGGTCAAAAGCCCGGACCGCCGCCAGCAGGGCCAGCGTGGAATCCAGACCCCCGGAAAGATTCATCACCAGATCCTTGCAGCCGATGCGGGAAAGCCTGGTGGCAAGCCCCACGGACTGCATGGTCAGGATCAACTCGCAGCGGCTGGAAAGCCCTGCGCCGTCCTGAGGCACAAAGGGGAATTTATCGAAGGTACGCCGGGGTCCAAAAGCCCTCAGGGTTTTTTCCTCATAGTGGAACGGAATGTGGGGCAGCTCCTCCATAGGGGCGCTGTCCTGCCAGGTGTTTGTGCGGCGGCGCTCTTGAATCAGCCGTTCCAGGTCGATATCCGCCATGGTAAGGCCGGTGGTGAAGAGTTCGCTTTCCTTCAAAAGGGAACCGTTTTCCGCAATGATATCATGCCCAGCGAAAACCATGTCCGTAGTGGATTCTCCCCAGCCCGCGTCCGCGTACACATAGGCGGAAAGCAGGTGTCCGGACCAGGACTTCACCAGCTCCCGGCGGTATTCGGCCTTGCCGATGACTTCGTCGCTGCAGGAGGAATTGAAGATCACCGTGGCCCCTTGTCTGGCAAGCGCTGCGCTGGGAGGCTCCGCGCCCCAGAGATCCTCGCAGATCTCCACGCCCAGGCACAGGCCCTCTACATTTTCACAAGAAAAGACCATGGGCCCAAGCAGCGTCTCCTGCCCGGCAAATTTCAGAAAGAAGCTTTCCTTCGGAGCGGGAGTGAAGTACCGCATTTCGTAAAATTCCGAATAATTGGGAATGTTTTTCTTGGCCGGCAGACCTAAAAGCTCCCCCCGCAGGAACACAGCGCAGCAGTTGTAAAGCGCTCCCCGGACCGCCACAGGAAGCCCTACGGCGCAGAGAATATCCAGTTCTCTTGTTTCTTTCAGCAGGAACGCAAGACTTTCCTCCGCCGCCCACAGCAGGGTACGGTCTCGGAACAGATCACCGCAGGTGTAGCCGGTCAGGGCAAGCTCCGGGAAGCATACAGCCCCACAGCCCTCCTTTGCCGCGCTTTGGATCAGCGCCAGTATCTGCCGGGCGTTAAGATCCGTATCCGCCACCCGGACCTCCGGCGTGGCCGCAGCTACGCGAAAAAAACCGTCCTTCAAATCAAGATCCCCTTTCCTGGTTTTTCAAAAGCGGAGCCACGGCGCGGAAACGCCGGGCTCCGCCACAAATCCCCAGCATCAAAAGAGCTGGGGACGGGTATGTTTTAAGACCAGTCGATCAATCCGCTGGTTTCAGAACTTCCGAAATCAGGGGTGGGTTCCGGCGTAATATCCGGCGTGGGTTCCACCGGAGGTTCGCTGGGTACAGAGGGCTCCGGCGTAGCCTCAGGCGTGGGAGTGGGCGCCGGCGTAGGCGTGGCCTCGGGCTCGGTGGTGCCGGATTCCTTGCTGGTATCCACCTTGCTGGTATCCGTGCCCTCGCCTACGGCGTAAACCGTGCCGGTGGGCTCATAGTAGGAGGAGGGAAGTTCCTCCTTCTTCACCTCGGTTTCACCCTTATAATAGGTTCTCCATGCGCTGGCGGTATATCCCATATTTCCGGAGGAACGCCGCACATACTGGCCCTTGGCCAGGTTTACGTCCTCCGTAAAGCTGACGCCTGACAGAGGGGGTTCGGAGCCGGTCTGCTCGCTGCTCACCGTGATCTTGTCCCATTCCTTGGGGAAGCAGCCGTAAAAATTCACATGCAGGGTGACGCCGTCCATCCACGCGGCGATGTACACTGGAGAGGACAGAGGGTTGCGGAACTGAAAATCGATGTTGCCGTAATCCACCGTGGCGTCAAGGCCGATGGGGCAATAGCTGGATGGCTTGCTGTGGCAGTCCCGGGCGACGATCTCCATACCGGCCAGCAGAGCGGCATTGTACAGGGTGGTAGAACCCTGGCAGATACCGCCGCCGTACATCTGGACGGAGATCCCTCCCGCCAAACCTCCGGCAGGCAGCCAGCCGGCGCTGGGATCGGTGCTGTCCCCAATGGTCGAGTTATAGGAAAACGTCTGGCCCGGCGCCAGAATGGTTCCGTTGACGTGGGACAGGGCCAGAGCCATGTTGCTGTTGCCGTTGGCCGTATTGGTAGACTCCGTGGTATAGGAGGACATCAGCTTGAAATTTTCGGAAAGATACGCCTTTGTGACCGCCGGCTGGGTCTCCAAAAACGCGGCCTGAATGGCCCCGCCATGCTTCTGGGAAAGCAGCTGGCGCACGCTTTTCAGCGTTGTGGGCATGTCCACCCGGCTGCCCTTCTGTTCGTCGGTAAAGGTAAAGGAGCCGGAGCCTGTGTCAAATCCGGAGACCGTGGCGTCCTGTCCCTTGGCAAAGCAGGCCTTCGCCGCTTCCTGAAGCTTTTTCTTTCCGGCTTCGGAAAGGTCTGTCACATAGGACAGCTCGTGCTCTCCTGTTTTCCGGCTTTCCAGGAGCTTGGGCAGGGTAAGCTCCAGCACATCTTTAACTTCAAAATCCCCCTTGGTCAGGGAAACGGTGTCGTCTTTAAACCGCACCGTGATCTCCAGCGTTTTCAAATTTTCCTCAATAGCGTCCCGGCAGAGTTTCACAGCTTCCTCCACCGTTTTTCCAGAGATGTTTTTCCCGCCGATCTTTGTTTCCTCCGGGAACACGGTCAGGTCCTCCTGCTCGGAAACCAGGGCGGAGGAACCGGGTTCCGGCTCTCCGTGAGCGCAGGCGGGAAGGCCCGCCAAAAGCAGCGAAGCCGCTGCCAGCAGTAAACATCTTTTCCACAGCTTCATGGGAAAGCCTCCTTTCAGGCTTTGGCAAACTATGACCTGCGGCGTTTTGGGCCGCCTGAATTTCTAAAAAGATAAACGCGTAAAACCGTAGTTTTGCGCCGATAGAGCATTACGAAATCATTATACCCCCGTTCCCCTGAAAAGTAAAGCATGGAAAGGTTTCAAAATCGTTACAGCAATCCCCCTTTCTCTTCTGTCGAATCCCTTAACGATTCCTTAAAACACTGGCTTTTCGAAGGGGGGTGTGTTAAAATGACAATGACTAAAGCCATTGTCATCTGGAAGAAGCCCTGAACCGCAAAGCGGTCCCCTTTTTTCGCAAGCTCAAAAAGTACCGGGCTTCTTCAAATCGGATCAAACAGCAATGACTAAAGCCATTGTCATCTGGAAGAAGCCCTAAACCGCAAAGCGGTCTCCTTTTTTCGCAAGCTCAAAAAGTACCGGGCTTCTTCAAATTCGGATCAAAAAGCAATGACTAAAGCCATTGTCATTCGGATCAAAAAACAGTAACTAAGGTCATTGCTGTTTGGGGAGATTGCAGGGCGCGGGAGTGCGGCTCCTGTAAACGAGGGGGTATTTCAATGAAGATCATGCTTCTGACTGCCGCTACGGGGGGCGGTCACCTGCGGGCCGCTCACGCTGTGGAGCAGTATATCCGCAACAATACGGACTATGATGTGCTCACGGTGGACGCCTTAAAGGCCATTGGACATCTTCTGGATAAAACCGTATGCGACAGCTATTTGTTTATGGCAAAAAAGACTCCCGGACTGTTTGGGAAGCTTTACGAGCAGAGCAATCGGGAAAACCGCTTTTCCAGCCTGGTGCCAAAGCTCAGCGGCCGGTTCAGTAAGGGGCTGCTGCCCTCCATTGAGGAGTATGCCCCGGACGCTATTATCACCACCCACCCTTTCGCCACGGAAATGGTTTCAAACCTGAAGGAGGAAGGGCTGGTGCAGACGCCGCTGGTCTGCATCATCACCGACTACGGCGCTCACCGCGCCTACATAGCCGGTCAGGTAGACGCCTATGTGGTGGCATGCGAGGATATGGTGGCGGAACTGGAATCTTTGGGTGTGGCGGCAGAAAAGGTACACCCCTTTGGAATACCTGTCCATGATGTATTTTTCCAAAAGGGGGACAGGGCCGCCCTCTTCGAGGAACTGGGACTTGACCCGGAGCTGCCCACAGTGCTGTTCATGGCGGGAAGCTTCGGCGTGTCCAACATCATCAAGCTGTACCGGGAGCTGGGAGAAACAGACGTGGCCATGCAGGTCATCGTCATCACCGGCAAAAACCAAAAGCTGTACGGCGCCTTTGAAAAGGAATTGACCGCAGGCTCTCCCATTCCCACAAAGCTGGTCTTTTTCACTCAGACAGTGGAAAAATACATGCAGGTCTCGTCCCTTCTGGTAACAAAACCCGGGGGACTCACCGTATCGGAAGCCCTGGCCTGCGGGCTGCCCATGGCCGTGTTCGACGCCATTCCCGGCCAGGAGGAGGACAACGCCGACTTTCTGGCTTCTCATGGCATGTGTGTGCGCCTGTGCAAGGAAGGGAACTTTGCAAAGGAAATTTCCTCCCTGCTCCGGGAAACGGCGCGGCTTTCCGCCATGCGGGAAAACTGCCGGAATTTCGATAAATCGCGGTCCATTCCTAACATGCTGGAGCTGATCCGCGGTCTTGTGAGCAGCGCAAAGGGAGGACAGTCCGCATGAGCTTTACCGCAATGGATTATGGCGATATTCTGAAAAATTTCGCCGCTCTGTCCGATGAAAGGTATAAAAAGTTTAACGAGAGCCTGATTCCCGGCACACAGACGGCCTTCGGCGTGCGAGTACCGGAAATACGTCGGATCGCGAAAGGCATTGTACGAAACGATCCAGAAGGGTTCCTGACAGTTTCCCAGCCCGGTTCCTATGAAGAGATCATGCTGCGGGGTGTGGTGATCGCCTCCATGAAAACAGAGCCGGAACGCCGGCTGGCCCTGACGGCGGATTTTCTGCCCCTCATTGATAACTGGGCCGTATGCGATACTTTTTGCGGCTCCTTTTCCCTGAAGACACCGGAGGAACGCCGTGAAATGTGGGATTTTCTTTCCCCTCTGTTTCAAGACGAACGGGAGTTTTTCGCCCGCTTTGCCGCCGTTATGCTTCTGGGACACTATGTCACGGAAGAATATATCCAGCGGGACCTTGCCCTGCTGGAAAGCATGAAGCAGGAGCAGTATTATGTGCAGATGGCCGTGGCCTGGGGAGTTTCGGTCTGCTATGTGAAATTTCCTGAGCTGACCGGGGCGCTTCTGAGACGGCGCGTTCTGTCAAAATTTGTACAGAACAAGTCCATTCAGAAAATTCGGGAATCTTACCGGGTGAGCAGAGAAGATAAAGAAGCGCTGCTGGCCTGGAAGCTGTAAAGTTCCTTCATACATTTAGACGGTGAAGCCGGCCGTTTTGTGACAAAATAACAGCAAAGCCGCCGGCAGAGAGCCTGTCCGGCAGCTTTGGAGCCCTTTCCCAGCTTTGGAAGGGCTCTTTTTTCATTTTGTTTAAAGACGTGCCTGCACCTCTTCCAAGGTGGGTATGGACGGCTGCGCACCTTTACGGGTGACGGACAGGCCCGCGGCCGTTCCGGCAAATTTCACCGCCTCCTTCACCGCTTTTCCGGCGGCAAGGCTGACGGCCAATCCCGCTGTAAAGCAGTCGCCGGCGGCGGTGGTATCCACCACCGAAAGACCGGTCAGCGCCGGGCAGTACTGCCCTTTCCCCATCTCGTCCAGCAGGTAGGTCCCCTCGCCCCCCAGCGTGACCGCCACGTTTTTTACGCCCAGCTCCTGCAGCCGGGCGGCGGCAGTTTCCGGGCTTTCTTCCGACTCACCCGTCAGCATGGCAGACTCTCCCTGGTTCGGCTTGAGAAAGTCGACACAGGCGTAAAGCTCCTTTGGAACATCCCTTCGGGCCGGGGCGGGGTCCAAAATGATGGTTTTCCCCAGTTCTTTTCCCATTTTCGCAGCAAAGGCCACGGTTTCCAGCGGAATTTCCAGCTGAAGCACCAGAATATCACAGTTTTCAAGGGCGTCCAGATTTTCTTTCACATAGGAAATGCTGACTTTACTATTGGCCCCCTGGGCCGCTACGATGCTGTTGTCGCCGGAACTGTCCACACAGATAAAGGCGGAACCGGTCACCTCTCCGGAACATTTCCTGATCCGTGACACGTCCACGCCCACGGAAGCCAGGCTCGCGCACAGGCGCTCTCCCGCGCTGTCGGCTCCCACAGCCCCAAGCATGGTCACCGTGCCGCCCAGTTTTCCGGCGGCGTAGGCCTGGTTTGCCCCTTTCCCGCCGGGAAGCGTTTCCAAGCTCTCTGAAAGTATGGTTTCCCCAAGCTCCGGCATATGAGGGACCTTCATCACATAATCCATATTCATACTGCCCAGCACGCAAATTTTCTTCATCACGCTGCCTCCAATCTATTCCGGCGATCCTTTCACGCTTTTCCCACGATCCGGAAGCGCCGGCGCTTTTTCCGCTCTCATTATAGTTTATTTTCGGAGCGTTGGCAACAAAAACCGGACTGCCACAGGGAAACGGCTTCCTTGCGAAGCATCCCCCTTGAGCAGCCCGGTCCTTTCTTGTTTCTCGTTTCTTATTTCTTCTTCTCCGTCGTTTTTGCGGCAGGCTTCTTCTCAGCCGCTTTGGCAGCGGATTTCTTCGCCGCAGTTCCGGAAACGGTCTTTGTCATGGTTTTGGGCTTTTCCTCCACTTTGGCGATTTTCTTCTCCGGCTCCTTTTTCAGGGCGTTCATGGCCTTCGCGGCCGCTTTCTGCACCGCTTTAGGGGCCGGCTCCTTCCTGGAGGCCGCAGGTTTCTTCTTGACCGCCGTTTTGGAAGACGCTTTTTTCACGGCAGGCTTTTTCGCCTTTTTCTCGGGCTTCTCCGCAGAAACGAGCCGCCACTGCTGGCCAAGGCCGTCCACATCTTCCCACAGCTGCGCGGGTGCGCCGTCTTCATCGCTCATATCCACAATATCCAGCACCTTGCCGGAGCGGACGTTCAAAAGCTTTTTGTAGGTGGAGGTGACGGTGACGAGCTGCCACATCTGGCTGCCGCCGTCAACATCTTCCCAGGTCTGGGCCCAGGCGCCGTTCTCAGAGCCCTCTGCCATAATATCCAACACCTTGCCGTTGAGCTTATTCACCAGCTTTACGGCGCCGTCGGCTTCCACAGCGGACCAAAGCTGAGCATCACTCCCCGTAGGAGCAGCCTGCTCTACTACAAGGCCGTTTTCCTGTCCCGTCGCCTGCAGGGCTTTTTTGCTCCTGCGGTTTACAAGCATAAATTCCGCCGTCTTTTTTGCCGCCATGTCTATACCGTCCTTTCGCACTGTCAAAAATTATCAATGTCTGATTTGCTGTTATTATAATCATTTTTTGCCCATCTGTCAAGGAATCTGCGGATTTTCCAAAGAAAAAGCTTAAAATTTTCCGAAAAAATTAAGCTATCTGAAAGGATTCCCGCTTGGAAAAAAAGGAAAGTTGGTATATACTAAAAGGAAACAATAAGCAGCGCAGAATTTAAAACGCGGAGGCGCCGCCATGCTTCCGTGCTGAAAATAAAGGAGGGAGCCCGCCTTGTCCCGCGAAAAAAAGCGCCCTGTTCCCGACGCCGGACGGAGAACGGAACGCACCCGTCCGGCAGAACGTTTTCACCCTGACCCGGATACGGGCCTAACCGCCCAGCAGGTGGAGTCAAGGGTCCGTCAGGGCCTGCAGAACGGAGGATCCGGTATCAAAACGAAGACGGAAGGCCAGATCATTCGGGAAAACGTCTTCACCTTCTTCAACCTTTTAAACCTGGTCCTTGCCGCCGCCGTCATTCTGGTGGGATCTCCCAGAAACGCTCTGTTTCTGGGGGTCATCATATCCAATATCGTCATCGGCTCTTTCCAGGGGATCCGGGCCAAACACACCATCGACAAGCTGTCCTTGATCTCTTCCCCCAAGGCCCGGGTAATACGGGACGGCCGTCAGCAGAACATTCAGGTGGAGCAGATCGTTCTGGATGATATCCTTCTGCTTTCGGCAGGAAATCAGATATGCTCCGATGCCGTTGTGGCGGAGGGGGAGTGCGAAGTCAACGAATCCCTGATCACCGGCGAATCGGACCCGATCCTAAAACAGCCGGGGGACTCTCTGCTGTCCGGCAGCTTTATCGTCAGCGGAAACTGCTCCGCCCGGGTGGAGCATGTGGGCGCGGACAATTACGCCAGCCGGATCGCTGGAGACGCCAAGTACATAAAAAAGCGGAATTCTGAGATCATGGATTCCATCGATGTCATTGTAAAAATCATCGGTTTTGCCATTCTTCCCATCGGCGGGCTGCTGTTCTGGAAGCAGTATTTCGTTTTGGGGGACACTTTCCAAAACGCCGTGGTGAGCACCACCGCCGCCATCGTGGGCATGATCCCCGAAGGGCTTGTGCTGCTGATCAGTTTGGCTTTCGCCGTAAGCGTGATAAAGCTTTCCGCCCGGAAGACGCTGGTGCAGGACATGTACTGTGTAGAGACCCTGGCCCGGGTGGATACCCTCTGCCTTGACAAAACCGGCACTATCACCGAGGGCACCATGCAGGTGGACGGGTTCGTTCCCTTCACAGGCTTTTCCGAGGGGAACATGACCGAACCCCTGACCGCCCTTGTCTGCAATTTGTCAGACGATAACCCCACTTTCCTGGCCCTGCAGGACAGGCTGACGGAACAAAGCCCCTGGCGGGCTTCCGAGATCGTCCCCTTTTCCTCCGCCCGAAAATGGAGCGGCGCCTTCTTTCCCGGCCGGGGGACCTACGTTATGGGGGCCGGAGAATTTATCCTCCGAGACGGCTTTGACGCCATCAGGGAACAGGTGGAGAACTATTCCCAAAACGGCCAGCGTGTATTGCTGCTGGCCCATGCCGATGGAAATTTTGAAGGCAAGGAGCTGCCAGAGGGCATACAGCCCATAGGCCTGGTGCTCATCAGTGACAAAATACGCCGGGAGGCTCCCCGCACTCTGCGGTATTTTGCGGACCAGGGCGTGGATTTGAAGGTGATCTCCGGCGACAACGCTGTTACCGTGGCAAATATCGCCCGGAAAGCCGGGCTGGAAAATGCCGACCGCTATGTGGACGCCACCACGCTGGAAACAGAGGAGGACGTGCGTGAAGCTGTGGGAAAATACTCTGTTTTCGGGCGGGTAACGCCCCAGCAGAAGCTGGCGTTTGTAAAAGCCCTCAAAGCCGGGGGGCACACTGTAGCCATGACGGGGGACGGCGTCAACGACGTGCTGGCCCTGAAGGAGGCGGACTGTTCCATCGCCATGGCTTCCGGCAGCGATGCGGCGCGTACGGTCTCCAACCTGGTGCTGCTGGACTCCAATTTTGCCTCTATGCCTCTTGTCGTTCAGGAGGGCCGCAGATCCATCAACAATTTGCAGCGTTCCAGCTCTCTTTTCCTGGTAAAGACCATTTTCTCCGCGCTCATCGGCGTGCTGTTCATTTTTCTCAATCATTCCTACCCTTTCGCGCCGATCCAGCAAACCCTCATCAGCTCTTTGACGATCGGCGTACCCTCTTTCATTTTGGCGCTGGAGCCAAACAGGGACAGGCTCAGGGGGAAATTCATCTTCAACGTCATAAAAATGTGCATTCCCGCGGCCCTCGCCATGACGGCGAATATCCTCGCCCTGTGTGCTCTGGCCGAACCGCTGGGTCTTTCAGACCCGGAATTTTCCACACTGGCGGTGATCCTCACCTCCATGACCGGATTTATCATGCTCTTCAAAGTCTGTACGCCCTTCAACGGTCTGCGGGCCGTGCTGTTCGGCGGGCTGCTGTCCGTGTTTATCGCGGCGCTGCTGTTCTTCCGGGACTTCTTCTCCCTGACGAGCCTGAGCCTGCCCATGCTCATTTCCCTGCTTCCGCTGCTGACCCTTTCCATCGTGCTCATGCTGGTCCTGCTTCATCTGGTGGACCACGTCATCGTCAACCTGCGAAAGCCGTCCTATAAAGGAGAAAAAGGCGGCAGACGGCGGAAAAGCCAGGCTTCCACAGGCCGCTCCCGCCACGCTGTCCGGTAGCTTCCCGTGTTTATTCTGCCGAAGCGGCGATCAAAAGCATAAAAGGACCGGCGGAGAGATCTCCGCCGGTTTCTTTGTTTCCCTTTCTTGCACTTTTACTTTTTTGATCTTTTTCCCAGTGCCGCAGACGCTGTAATAATCGCCAGGGCATCCAGAAAAAGCCGTAAGTTTTTACGGCTTCTCTTAAATTTCTGTCACAGCACGCAGTACTGCGCCATATAGTCCTCCATGGCCCGGAGCAGCTCCCCGTCCGCGCCGGAGGCTTCCAGATATTCATGGATATCCTTCACGGTGACGATGGGGTGGACCTTGACGCCGAATTCCTGCTCCACCTCCATGATGGCAGTTTTGCCGGGTGTCTGCCCCACCTCGCAGCGGTCTACGCTGATAAACATATGGGGGACCTTCACATCAGCGCACGCCTTCAAAATGGGCATCGTTTCCCGAACGGCGGTGCCGGCGGTGATCACGTCCTCGATAATGATCACCCTGTCCCCGTCCTGGGGTTTGTAACCCACGGTATTTCCACCCTCGCCGTGGTCCTTTGCTTCCTTCCGGTTGAAAAAATAGGGCTTGTCAATGTCAAAGTCCCTGTACAGGGCGATGGAGCAGGCAGACGCCAGAGGGATCCCCTTATAGGCCGGGCCAAACATGGCCTCAAACTCCCTGCCGGCGGTCTCCTTCACCAGTCTGGCATAGTAGCTGCCCAGCCGGGCCAGCTGGGCGCCGGTGCGGTAATTTCCCGTATTGACAAAATACTGAGTGTTTCTGCCGCTTTTCGTGACGAAGTGCCCGAAGCGCAGCACATCTGCGGACATCATAAACTCGATAAATTCTCTTTTCTCCTCTGTGAGCACAGCTTTTTCTCCTTTGCTTTTCACGGCGGCACGCCGCCTGTTTTATTCTCCTTCCACCGAAGGCAGCCCGGTTTCAAACCGGACGTTCTGTCCGTCGCTTCTGGCCAAAACGGTGCCGTCCTCATCGGTGCGGTATACTCTGGTCCCCATTTTGGAAAGCTTTTCCAACGTGCCCTTATGGGGGTGGCCGTAGGAATTGTCCATTCCACAGCTGATAACGGCGTATTCCGGTCTTACAGCTCGCAAAAAGCCAGCGGAGGTAGAGGTTTTTGAGCCGTGATGCCCGCATTTGAGCACCGTGGAGCCGAGCTCCCACCCGCAGGTCTCCGCGTCCTCCAAAATCAGCTTTTCGCTGGCAGTCTCCGCGTCTCCTGTAAACAAAAAGGACGTGTCGCCCCAGGCCAGACGGAACACAGCAGAATAGTTGTTGATATCCTCCCAGTCCGCGCCCTCCCGGGGAGCCGTTATCTGAATCTCCGCGCCTGGCGGGCAGGCTATTTCCACGCCTTGGAACAAGGAGGCCGCCTTCAGCCCCTTTTTCTCCATAGCGTTCAGCAGGGCCTCGTAAGCCGGCGTGGTGGGGGCCCGGCTGTCCGGTAATCTGGGCATATAGACCCGCCCGATCTCAAAGCGCTGGACGATCCTTGCCATGCAGCCCATGTGATCTGTGTGAGGGTGCGAGCAGACCAGCGCATCGATCCTTTCAACGCCCAGCCCCTGCAGGGTACCGGTGAGGCTGTCGGCATAGGCATATTCGCCGGTATCCAGCAGAAGGTTCCATGTGCCGCCGCCGTTTGGAATGCGGATCAGTTCGCAGTCCCCCTGGCCCACGTCCAGAAAATAGACCTCCAGCTCTCCGCCTGTCCCGGCTGCCTGCGTGAAAACAGTTCCCTGCTGTCCGGCGGCGGGCGGGTCAAAAAGATCCTGCCGCTCTGCCAGAAGGAGAAGCAGCGCCACGACCAGCACCGCTAACAGCGAACCGAGACCTGCTCCGCGCCGGGAGCTTTTTCTTCTTCTTTTCATAACGCTTTCAACACTTTCCGGAAAAAAGCGGCGCACCAGCGCCGCCCTTATTCCTCTTCCCCGCCGGAATGCTTATACAGATTGAACCGGAACAGCTTGGATTCATCGGCCACCTTTTCGCACATGATAAAGGCCTCCGCGATCTTTCCGCCTTCGATCAGCCTGGTCAGGCCCACCAGCTGGCACAGCTTGCTTTTCAGATTCAGCCTGTCGCCGTCCCGGGTCATCAGATAGATCTCGCCTTCGCAGCTGTCAAGGACCTTCAGAAATTCCGGCACGTCCACATCGTGCAGTTCCACTACCTTGGGAGACATCAAATCCCTCCTTTGCTTTGCAGGCGGGAAAACGATGGTCTGTTCCGCCTGCCTCCCGCTCTACAGCCATTTTAGCACATCTCCCCGAAAATGGCAAATCTCCCGCAGTGCAGCCGTGATCGAGGGAATGAATAAAGAAAATATGGCCGCCTTTTGCCTTCCTGTCTAACAACCAACAACTAAAATCTAAAAGCTCCTTTTGGGAAAGCTGTACAAACCGCCGCCGGACTTATTGACTTTTACGGCCCGCTGCCGTATACTGGATTCACTCTCTCGGCACAGAGCCGAAAACCTCAGATCATGTAAGGAAAGGTTTTGAGCGCATATGAAAAAAGTTATGATCCGTCTGGCTGCCTGTGCAGCGGCTGCCGCCTGTCTGCTGACTTTGGCGGCGTGCAAGTCTTCCGGGAAAAACGGCTCCTCCGTCGATTCTTCCGCCTCGAAAAGCATTCAGAGCGCTTCCATCGCTGCCGGGGGGCTGAACGCCGACGGTAAGTACGGCACAGTTGCTGATTTTGTCAATTCCGAGGAAATGCAGGACCGGCTGAAGAGCATGACGGCCAGCATGTCCGAGGGTGGTCTGACCGTGGAGATGGTCGGCCAGGGCAGCACGCTGAGCATGATCTTCACCTATGGAGAGGAGCTGGACGAAGCGGCTGCCGCAAGCATATCTACCGCCCTGTCGGCAGCTTTGGATCAGATGACGGACGTCTTTGAGGAAATTGCCGGTGAGCTGAAAGAAAAAGTAGAGGTAGACGACCCCCAGGTTGAGGTGATCTACAAAACGACGGACGGGACCGAGCTTTGCTCCAGAACGTATTCCCCCGCCGAATAAGCTTCAGAATATAAGGTTTACGGGGCAAAGCTGCACGCTTTGCCCCTGCTTTTTCCCGAAAAGCCTTTACAATCGGGAAATTTTCTCTTAGAATGATATCGGTTTCCCAAGCACTGCTGTGGTGGAAACGGAAAGAATGACAAAAGGGAGGAACGCGACATGAACAAAATTTCCACATTTTATGACCATATCATAGATATTTCCCGCCAGGAGGAAATGTCTATGGTGGAGGCGCTGCAGGAGGCGCGGAACCTTGGCGTGGAGCTGCTGGAGGTCTCACAGAACAATCTTCTTGGCAGGGAGGACGAGCTGGGGAACGAGCTTGCCTATGCCGGGCTGAAGATCTCCTCTATTCCCGCCTATTTTGATTTTGGCCGCGACACCGACTTGGACCGGCAAAGCGAGCCCACCCTGGAGGCCGCCAGATTTTTGGGTGTGAAAACAATGTTGGTGATCCCCGGCTTTTTCCAGCCGGAAGACGGTCCGGAAGAACGGGACCGCCAGATAAAGAACATGGTGGAATGCATCAATCGGCTGGCTGAAAAAGCTGCCGGCTACGGCGTGTCTCTGGAAATGGAGGATTATGACAGCGATGCGGCGCATTTTTCCACCGCCGCAGGCGTTCGGGACTTTTTAGACGGCTGCCCGGCTCTTTCCTGCTGCTTTGATACGGGAAACTTCCGGTTCGCGGCGGGAGATGAGATAGAAGCCTTTGAAAAGCTACGGGACCGGATCACCCACGTTCACTGGAAGGACCGGGCTTATACTCCTCTCAACGGAGAGGCCGGTCTCACTGCGGCAGACGGGCAAAAGCTGTACCCGTGCCCTGTGGGAAGCGGTGAGATGAAGCTGGAGGAACTTGCAAACCGGCTGAAAAAAGAGGGCTATTCGGGTATCTGTACAGTGGAGCTTTATGGCGCCAATAAGACGGCAGACTATCTGAAACGCTCCGTTTCCTGGCTGCGGGAACATCTGTAAAAAAGGCTGCTGCAAAATGACGCATTTTGCAGCAGCTTTTTTTGATGTATAGCTTTTATACTTTCTGCAGGGCGCTCCTTATGCGGTTAGGCGCCGCCGTTCAATTTGGCGTAGACATAGGTGTCCTTCCAAATCGGGTTTCCGGCTTTATCTTTCCAGAAATATACATTTTTTCTAAAATGCGCTTCACGCTGGAACTCCAACGCTTCCAGCAGTTTCCAGGAGCTCTCATTGCGGGGGTCGCACTCCGCGAATATCCGATGTATGCCGTTTGAAAAAGCCTGCTGAATTAAGGCCCGGCAGCTTTCAGCGGCATAGCCCTGTCCCCAGTAATTCCGGTTGAATACATAGCCGATCTCCAGCGCTTCAAAGTCACGCTTCCCCAGATAGACATTCCCAATCATCTTGTGGGAATTTTTCAATTCAACAGCAGCCATTTCATCTGTGCCGATGCGCCATGCAAGGTTTTCCTTCGTTTCGTCAAAGGTCAGCGGTTTATAGGGCTCATATTTCACAACTTCCATATCGGATAAATATTCAAAAAGATCCTGCAAATCATCTTCTTTGTATCTCCTCAAAATGAGCCTGTCCGTTTCCGCTATGATGATTTCGTTCTCCATATCGTTTCCTCCTTACGCGGAACGCTCATCAACTTTGCCGAAAGACTTACTTTACCGTACATGAGCGTTCGCCCAGCGTTTCCAACAGGCGTTTCCCGCCGGTCTGCAGCCAACAGATGTTTTCCTCCTGGAACACGGTGTCCTTCTTTGTGTGGATACGGCCCAGATACAGGCCGCAGATTTTGTTTTTCCGAAAGGCGGCCACGGCGGCGTAGCAGGGAAAGCCCAGCTGATCCGAGGGATACAGGGTCGTGGAGGAATGCTCCCAGAGCACGGTTTTCCCAGCAGGCACGCCCTGCTCAAACGCTTCCCGCAGTGCAGGCTCCCAAAGCTTTTGGGCGGCTTTGTTCAAAATCATCATGAGGTGATCGCCGTCGGAAATGCAGTCCAGGTTGATAAGCAGCTTTTCCCCCATGATCTTTTTCCGGCGCTTTAAAAACAGGCGGGAACCGAAAAGGCCCAACTCCTCGTTGTCGAAGAAGACGAAGGCCGCCTTCCGCCGCTCCTCCTCGGAAAGGGCGGCGTAAAGCTCACACAGGGCGGCGACGCCGGAGGTGTTGTCGTTAGCGGTATGGGGATTAGGCTTTCCGGCGAAAAACAGGAGAAAGCAAAGCAAAACAGCGGCAAGGCTTCCGAAATAGGCCAGAAGGAAGATATGGGTCAGCCTCATAATAAGGAAGGAAACGCCGCCCGCCACGAGAAAGAAAACGGCGCACAAAAGCAGGTTGTAAAGCACATAGAGAGGAATATTCTTCGGGGTGAGGAAATTGGGAATAGGCAGGGTGGTGCAGGTGTCGTAATGGGCGGAAAATACCACTCGGGCGGAATCCGGGTCCCCCAGCACCAGGTTCCTGCTGTGGAGCGCGCCGCCTTCCTCTATGGTCAAACCGGGGAGCTTCTCCTGTAAAAAGCCGATGAAAACAGTCTTCTGCTTTTTGGTGTTCCTCACCTGATACCGTTCCAGGATTTCCCTTGAAAGTTCCGTCATGGGAAAGCTCCTCCTTTTATCGGGTATTTGCCGTTTCCAAATGGCGGATCTCCTTGGAGTAGAGCCGGAGGAAGAAGAAAACGCTTGCCGCCAGCGACACGGTTTCCGCAATGGGGAAGGCCCACCAAACGGCGTTTACATTTCCTGTTATCGCTGTGAGGATCCCCGCCGCAGGCACCAGCACGACAAGCTGGCGCATCAGGGAAATGATCAGGCTGTAGGTGCCCTTCCCCACGGCCTGGAACAGGGTGGAAGAGACAATGCCCAAAGCCGCAAACAAAAAGCAGGTGCAGATGATCCGCAAAGCAGGAACGCCGATCTCCAACAGCTTTGGCGAAGCGCTGAAAATTCCCAGAAGCTGTTCCGGCAACAGTAAAAATACCAGCATTCCCGCCGCCATGATCACGAGGGCGATCATCGAGCCCTGCTTTAAGGCGGAAAGCAGCCTGTGCTTATTTTTGGCGCCGTAATTGTAGCCCATAATGGGCAAAAGCCCCTGGGTCAGGCCGAACACAGGCATGAAGACAAAGGATTGCAGCTTGAAATACAGGCCAAACACGGTGTAGGCCTCTGTGGAAAAGCGGGAAAGAATACCGTTCATGGCCATATTCATCACGGTGCCGATGGCCTGCATCACGATGGCGGGCAGGCCCACGGCGTAAATATCGCGGATCGTGCGCAGGCTCAGACGAAAACCCCTGAAGCTGATCTTGATCTCATGTTTTCCAAAGGCCATTACCAGAACGCATACCACCATGGCGGCGATCTGCCCCGCCACTGTGGCCACTGCCGCGCCGGACACACCCATGGCGGGCATGCCGAAGTAACCGAAGATGAATATGGGATCCAGCGCAATATTAGTAATGGCGCCCACCAGCTGGAAGACCATGGGCCAGATCATGTTTCCCGTGGCCTGAAGCGTTTTTTCCAGCATAACGGAAATAAAGCACCCAAAGGAAAAAACACAGCAGATGGAAATGTACTGGTCTCCCATCTGGATTATTTCCGGGTCAGATTCAAACAGCCGGAAAAAGGGCGTTGTAAAAAACGCGCCGTACACGGCGAAGATCAAAGAGGTGGCGATGCCCAGCAGCAGACCGTGAGCTGCGGCGGATCCGGCCTCGTCTCTGCGTCCCTGCCCCAGCCGCCGGGAAATGAGCGACGTAACGCCTACCGCAGTGCCCACGGCAAAGGCGATCTGTAAATTTTGAATGGGAAAGGCCAGAGAAACGGCGGAAAGCGCTTTCTGGCTGAGCTGGGAAACGAAGTAACTGTCTACAATGTTGTACAATGCCTGGATCAGCATGGAAAACATGGCGGGCAGCGCCATGGAAAAAATAAGGGGCAGCATACGGGCGGAGCCCATTTTGTTTTGAGACTGTGCGGTTTCGCTCATCTGTTGTTCTGTCCTTTCTCTGGTTTTATTTCTCAAAACCGGCTTTTCTTCCCAATTATTTTATCACACCGATTTCAAAATGGAAAGTGCTTTGGCGTTTTCAGGAAAAGTGTGTGGAACTCAAAAAAATCAGTGGACTTTTTCAGGAATTATGCTACAATAAAAAGCGGAAGATAAAGGAAACCGCAGATATAGATTTCCCGAAGCTTCAAAAGAGGGGAGCGGAGATGCTTTATGAAACAGATTTTTACCATTTTACTGGCTTTGTGCCTGCTTTCTACCGCCCTGTACGGCTGCGGGAAAAAAGAGAACAGCGGGGGAAATTCTTCCAATCCAATTTCTTCGGCGGCCGTTTCCCAGGCTGTGGCCACTCCCGCGCCGGTGCAGACGGCAAAGGCGGTAAAGGTCAACGCCGACGGCGGTCTGAACATTCGCTCTGAGCCTTCTACGGACGGTGAGATCCTGGGCCTGGCAGATGACGGCAGCAAGCTTCCTCTGCTGGTGGAAAAAGCCACGAACGGGTGGTATCAGATCGAATACCATGGGGGCAGCGCCTATGTTTCCGCCGAATATGCGGAAGTAGAGGAGGTCACGCTGGAGGAATATAACAGGCTGAAGGCGGAGGGGAATTCCCCGGAAACGTCTTCTTCCGCCAGCTCCCAGGCAGACGACGACCCCGGCCGTACTCCGGCCGCTTCTACTCCAAAACCGGCTGGAACTTCCAGCGCGGCAAGTTCCGCTCAGCCGGCCGGCAACGAGGACGGAGAGTAAAAGGAAACAGAGCGGGCTTTCCGCTGCAGACCGGGCGAAACATGCTTTCGTCCGGCCTTTTTACCGAAATCGCGCCTGCCATACCGAATGGCGGCGGCAGGGACGGATTTTCCCGCCTGCCGCAGGAAAGGAAGGAAACAGTCCATGAATATTCTGATCGTAGGCGGCGGGCTGCTGGGCAGAAAAACTGCCGAGCTCCTGGACGCCGCGGGCCACGCAGTGGCGGTGCTGGACGAAAGCGCCGACAGCCTTTCGCTGCTCAGTCCCGATTTCAGCGGAGTCACGTCCGTGGGCTTCCCCATGGACGTGAAAAGCCTCCGGAACGCCGGCATCGAAGGGTGCGATGCGGTGGCGGTCGTCACGTCGGATGACAATCTGAACATTACCGTAGGGCAGATCGCCAGAAACTTTTTTGGCGTTTCCAAAGTGATTGCCAGGATCTCGGACCCCCGGCGGGAAACGGTTTTTGAAAATTTCGGGCTGCAAACCGTCTGCCCCACCAATATGGCAGGGGATAAGCTGGTCTCCGCCCTGACGGCTCCCCAGGAAAGCAAGCAGGTCACTTTTGGAACAGCCACCGTATCCCTGCTGGTCCGGCCGGTGGAAAAAAGGCTGTTTGGGCGCACCACGGCGGTACTGGAGGTCCAGCCCGGCGACGGCGTGTTCGGCGTGATCAAAGAGGACGGCCGGTTTCAGCTGCTGGAACACGGCGGAGAGCTGCCCCTTTCCCCCGGAGATTCCATTGTTTACAGCAGGAAAATTGATTGATGTCCGGGAGGGAGCACAGCGATGAAAATGGTGGTAATGGGCGGGGGAAAAACAGGCAGGAATCTGGCCCGGGCCCTGCTGGAAAGAAGATATACGGTCAGTGTGATCGAGCGGGACAGACTGCGCTGCCAGCGGCTGGCAGACGATCTGGACGTCACTGTCTGCCGGGGCGACGGCACTAACGTTTCCGTACTGGAGGCGGTGGGGACCCAGGAAACAGACTGCTTCATGGCTGTGACCGGCGTGGACCAGGACAATCTGGTAGCTGCCCAGCTGGCAAAGGAATATTTCCACGCAGGGAAAGTCATTGCCCGGGTCAATGATCCCCGCAACGTAGACACCTTCCGGCTGCTGGGGATCGAGAATATCGTGTGCAGCGCGGAGATCCTCACAAAAATGATCGAACAGGAAGCCGACCAGACTCACATGCACCTGATCGCCACGCTGAATGAGGGAAAAGCGGGGATCTGCTCTATCGTCCTGCCGGAAAATTCCGCTTTGGACGGCGTAGCCCTGCGGGAAATCAAATTCCCCTCCGGTGCTTTGGTCATCTCCGTCATTCGCGGAGGCGTGCTCACCATTCCCAACGGCTCCACCGTTTTGGAAAAGGGCGACGAGCTGGTGGCGGTAGCCGGGGAAAAGAGTCAGAAGGCACTGGTCAAGACCTTGTCCGCCGTTCTTTAAAATCGTATATCGTACACAAAAAATTCAAAAAATAATAATAATTCCTACTTTACAATCCGGGCAGACCGTGTTATACTGTGTCTGCAAGGCGGAAAAACGGCTTTGCAGAGAAACAAAAACCGAAAGGGAGAGGGGATCATGCAGAAACGGGAAAATTTCAGCCGGAAGCGAACGGCGATTTTGAACGCCCTGCGCGGGACCCGTTCTCACCCCACGGCGGATCAGCTATACGGTCAGCTCAAGCCGGAGCATCCCGATCTGAGCCTTGGGACCGTGTACAGAAATCTGAAAATGTTCTGCAACACGGGAAAGGCTGTCAGCGTGGGTGTAATCAACGGGCAGGAGCATTTTGACAGCTTCGTGTACCCACACGCCCATTTTGTCTGTGAAAAATGCGGCGCGGTGCTGGACGTGGAGAAGAATTTCTTCGGTCCGGAGGAGCTGGGGGAGCTTTCCGGCAGCACCGGCTGGAAGGTGAAATCTGCCAGTGTGATGTTTTACGGCGTCTGCGGAGACTGTCAGGCCGCCGGAGAAAGCGAAAATACCGAAGCTTCCGAAAATTAAGGCAAAGTGCGGAGAACGGTTTTCCGCTCCGCATGAAATAAAATCAAACTGGAGGTCAGTTACGCTATGAAAAAGTTTGTCTGTACGATTTGTGGTTATGTTTATGAAGGAGAAGCCGCTCCCGAAAAATGCCCCGTCTGCGGCGCGCCCGCCGAGAAGTTCAACGAGCAGTCCGGCGATATGAGCTGGGCAGCCGAGCACGTTGTAGGCGTTGCGAAGGGCGTGGACGAAAAGATCATTCAGGGTCTGCGCGAGAATTTCCAGGGCGAATGCACCGAGGTCGGCATGTATCTGGCCATGGCTCGTGTAGCGCACCGTGAGGGCTATCCCGAAATCGGCCTGTACTGGGAGAAAGCGGCCTATGAAGAAGCCGAGCACGCCGCCAAGTTCGCCGAGATGCTGGGCGAAGTGGTCACCGACTCCACCAAGAAGAACCTGGAAATGCGGGTAGAAGCCGAAAATGGCGCCACCGCCGGGAAGACCGCCCTTGCCAAGATGGCCAAGGAGCAGGGCCTGGACGCCATTCACGACACCGTTCATGAGATGGCCCGTGACGAGGCACGCCATGGCAAAGCGTTTGCGGGTCTGCTGAAGAGATATTTCAACAAATAAAATTTCTTGCACAGTATGGGGGAATATGCTATCATATCGGTAGCATATTCCTTATTTTTATCTCGGGGGCTTTTCTTGTCTGGCCTTTGAAAGGCCGGACAGGATCGATAATTTATGAAGTTTGCAGTTGAATTTGGGCGCAATACTAATACACGCTATAGACGAGAGCCTTGCCCCGGTAAGATTTTCAAAGCTTCTTTCGGATAAATGAGAACCCCCGGCCTGCGCAGGCAGAGATGCCGTACTGCATTGTTGTGAGCGGGCAGAGAAAAAGCCGAAACAAATAGTGATTGGCAAAAGCGCGGGATATTGGCCTGTATCGCCAATATCTCGAAATTTTTATTGATTTTTCCGATATCGAAACAGATGCTCAGAATGAAATTTCCGGGAAAGGGGTGTCCTTGTGAAAATGGGACAATTTATGGGCTCTGCGCCGCGCTGTAGAAGCGGTTCACCGGATTTCCGCCAAAAACACGATATAGACACAGACCTGCTGCGCATTATTTCCGCCCTTGGCGTCGTAACCATTCACCTGTCGGAATTAAATACTTTCTCCGGGATTTTTATGAATGGCATCGCGCGATTCTCCGTGCCGGTGTTTGTCATCATCAGCGGCTATTACATGCTGGCACAAAAAACAGACGGAAAGCGGTTAGCCCAAAAATGCGGCAAGCTGCTGCTGCAAATGCTGTTTTGGTCCGGGATTTACTATGGATACAACCTGCTTCGCGGCACCTCCGACTTTACGGGTATTGGCAGCATGCTGACCTATTTGTTTACGAAACCAATCCATTTATGGTATCTCTATGCGATCATTGCGCTGTATCTCTTTACACCTGCGCTTTTTGTTTTTGCCGAACATGCGAGCCGGAGGGAATATCTTTACGCGCTGGCTTTAACCTTTTTCTTAGGGTCCCCCATCGTTATCCTGCTCCGGTCCGGCTGGTTCCCGATATTGGCCGTCATTTTGGAAAAAATGCAGGTCCCCTATCTGCTCGGCATGGTGTTCTTATATCTGCTGGGCGGGTACCTGCGGAAATACGGCGTAGAGCGGGCAGCGCATTGGGGCATACTCTATCTGCTGGGCATCATAGGCACGGTGATAACGGTGGCGGGAACAGCCCTGCTTCAGGCTGCCGGGCGAAGCGATAATCTGCTGATGAGCTTTTTTGCTCCGAACGTGATAGCAGAAAGCGTTATGGTGTTTGTATTCTGCAAACGCTTTTTGTATTCTCACCCTGTCAAATCCGAGAAACTGTCTGCTGCTGTGCGCATGGCCGCGAAGAATACATTTGGCATATACTTAGTGCACCCCCTGGTGATCTCTCTCACCAAAAATATCCCTATGCCCAATTCGACGGCATTGACAATTGTTTTCAGAGTGCTGCTCGTTTTTGCGGTTTCAATGGTTATTACAGCGGTTCTAAGGGCTATCCCCGTATTGAAACGGCTGGTCGTATAGGAGGTTCGGCTCCTGCATAGGGACGCAGGGCGTTCCAGCACCCTGCGTCCTGCCTTTATTTTGTAAGGTTATTACTCTATCTTTCCGCAAATTTCAACTAAAGCAGAACCAAAATTTTTCAAAAAGCCAAAAAACAGGAAATGCAGCCGGGACGTGAAAAACCTCTTGACATGACGTCCGCTTTATGTACTATAGTAATTAGGAAAGGTTGTCAAAATTCAGGGAGGGAAATCCATGCAAACAGTTACTTTGGGAAGGACCGGCATCACGGTCAATAAGAACGGCTTCGGTGCGCTGCCCATTCAGCGGGTGAGCGCGGACTATGCGGGAAAGCTGCTGCGCAAGGCATATGACGCGGGGATCACCTATTTCGACACGGCCCGGGCCTACAGCGACAGCGAGGAGAAAATCGGGCTGGCCCTTTCCGACGTGCGACAAGAGATTTTTATCGCCACCAAGACCATGTCTACCACAGTGGAGGGCTTTTGGGAGCAGCTCCACACCAGCCTGCGCCTTTTGAAGACGGATTACATTGACGTCTACCAGTTCCACAACCCCTCCTTCTGCCCCAAGCCCGGAGATGGCAGCGGCCTGTATGAGGCCATGGAGGACGCCAAGAAACAGGGGAAAATACGGTTTATCGGCCTGACGAACCACCGGCTGGGCGTGGCGGAGGAAGCCGCCGTCTCCGGCCTGTACGACACTTTGCAGTTCCCCTTCTGCTACCTTGCCACGGAGAGAGACATTGCCCTGGTGAACCTGTGCAAGGAACAGAATGTGGGCTTTATTTCCATGAAGGGCCTGTCCGGCGGGCTCATCACCAATTCCGCAGCGGCCTACGCCTGGCAGGCTTCCTTTGAAAACGCCCTTCCCATCTGGGGCGTACAGCGGGAGCAGGAACTGGATGAATTCATCAGCTATATTGAAAACCCTCCCGTCATGGACGATCCGGAGATCAGGACGGTCATAGAAAAGGACCGGAAGGAGCTGATCGGCAACTTCTGCCGAGCCTGCGGCTACTGCATGCCCTGCCCCGCGGGGATCACCATCAATCAATGCGCCCGCATGTCTCAGCTGATCCGCCGCAGTCCCTCTCAAAACTGGCTGACTCCGGAGGCCCAGGCCATGATGCTGAAAATTGAAGACTGCCTGCACTGCGACCAGTGTAAATCGAAGTGTCCATACGGCCTGGATACTCCCGCCCTGCTTCAGCAGAATCTGGAGGATTACAAAAATATCCTCTCCGGAAAGGCCAAGGTATAATCTGCTCGTTAAAACAATAAAGAAAGGGGGAAGCACTCACGGCGCTTCTCCCTCTTTTCATTTTTAAAACCCGCTTAAATGTCTTCCAGTTTCTGCTGCTCCGGGTCTTCTTCCTCAAAGGAAGCCGAGAGAGAAAGGTCCCGGTCCCGCGGATCGATCTCTTTCTTCCTAAGCCGGGCATGGACAGAAGAACGGAACAACCGGTAAACCACCGCCGTGGCGGGGGTTCCAATCAGAATGCCGGGGATCCCCAGCACACCTCCCCAGAACAGCACGGCAAACAGCGTCCACACCGGCGGCAGGCCAATGGAGGAACCCACCACCCGAGGATAGATGAGATTGCCCTCCACCTGCTGGAGACACAGCAGAAAAACCAGAAAGATCAGAGCGTCTATGGGGTGGACCAGCAGCAGGATCACCACGCCCGAAACGCATCCGATATACGCGCCCAAAATAGGGATCAACGCGCCCATGGCCACGATGGAGGAGATCAGCAGGGCATACTCCAATCTCAGGACGCGCATGCCCACATAACAGAGAGAACCCAGGATCACACATTCCAGCAGCTGGCCCCGAATAAAGGAAAAGAACACGCGGTTGGCCATTGCGCCCACACGGCCGATCTTCCGGGCCGCACGATTCGGCAGAAAAGCCAGCACGGCGGACTTCACGCTCCTGAGAAGTTTTTCTTTTCCGAACAGCATATAGATGGAAAAAATGAACCCCATGACAAAGGTAAACACACCGGACGCCACATTGACCGTTACGTTTACCAGCGAAGCCAAAAAGTCTGTGGTCATTTTGGTCACATCGGAAAACATGGCGCTCCAATCAAAGCCCTTGACAAAGTCCTGGATAAAGGTCAGGTCGTTTTCCTGAGCAAATTCCGTCACCCATTTGACAGCCGTGTTCACATATCCCGGCACGGTCTTTTGCGCGGTTTCCGCCAGCACACCCAACGACTCAAAAAGCCCGGGAATGATAAAGCAGGTGATAAAAAGCACCACCAGCAGTACAACAAGGTAGGCGAGCACCACCGCCACAGGGTGCTTTGCCTTTTTCCAGCGCACGGACTTCGATTTCTCAAAGGGCTTAAAGGCGATATCCTCAAAAAAGCGGACAAATACATTTAAAATGTAAGCGATGATCAGCCCGCAGAACACGGGCGACACAGCGCTGAACAACGTATGTATCCACCCTGTCACTGTGTCGGGCCGAAGCAGCGCCAGCACCAGTAAGGCTGCCAGCAGCAGGAAAAATGTTCCCACATACAGCACCCTTTTCTCTTTCTGCAAATCGCTCTTTACGTCCCGCAGCCTCATGCCGTTTCCTCCTCTCTCCGCCGGTCCCCTCTGCCCAGCTTTCTCCGCCGGTCAGGTTTTGGTCTGAAACACGTTATGGCATTTCTGGCAGGTCACCTCGATCTTTCCCCTGCCTTTCGGCGCGCGCAGCCGCTGCCTGCATTTCGGGCACTTGAAATACTTGTAGACCTTTCGCTCCGAAAAGCGCCGCCTTTGAAACCTGCACCAGTTCTCCACCGGTGACCACAGCTTTAAAAAAGCCTGATTTTCTCTTTGCCGGGCAGGGATATTTCTGGAAAATGTGCGGAACAATACATAAAGCAGCAAAAGATCGGCCAACCAGTACAGCGGCTGGAAAAACAGAAGGCCGCAAAAGGACAGCACGAGACAGATCACCAGAAGAAAAAGATTGAGCTTATCCGTACCGTATCTGCCGTACAAAAATTTTTGAAGCTTTTGCATGAACAACACGCAGCACCACCTTTTTGATTCTAAACTTTAGTATACAGCCGGCTGGGCGGCTTTTCAAGCTATCGGGAAACAGCTTCACGATAAATTTACATTTGCGGCGAGGCGCCGCGGCCAAGTCGGGAAGCAAATGGGCAATTGCTGAAAATTGGTTGCCCGACCGGAAGTAACGGGATAAAGTATCGCTTGCGAGGGGCGAGGCGCCGTGGCCAAGTCGGGAAGCAAATGGGCAATTGCTGAAAATTGGTTGCCCGACCGGAAGTAACGGGATAAAGTATCGCTTGCGAGGGGCGAGACGCCGCGGCCAAGTTGGGAAGCAAATGGGCAATTGCTGAAAATCGATTGCCCGACCGGAAGTACGGGATAAAGTATCGCTTGCGAGGGGCGAGACGCCGCGGTCAAGTCGGGAAGCCGGCAGTCAAACGCTGAAAATATATTTCTCGACCAGAAGCATGTGATAAATTATAGTATAGCACACTTTCGAAAAGAGGAGTAAGGCTCCCCTTATTCTTAAGGGGAGCTGTCAGCCAACAGGCTGACTGAGGAGATAAGAAGCCAGCGATTTCATACCGCTTATCCCCTCCGGCATACTTCGCATGCCACCTCCCCTTGAAAACAAGGGGAGGCCGCCCGGTGCCGTATAAATTCCGATTTGCCTTACTGTTTTCTTCCGGAGGGGCCGAAGAAATAAAAACGATAATTATTTTTAAATTTGTCTTGACTTTCAGGAAAAATCTGGTATACTTGAAGAAAGATCCAGACGATATTACGTCAAACGATAAAAATTTTCAGGAGGAATTTCAAATGGCAGAATTGAAAGGCAGCAAAACGGAAGCGAACCTGATGGCCGCTTTCGCCGGGGAATCTCAGGCCCGGAACAAGTACACCTATTACGCTTCCAAGGCAAAGAAGGACGGCTACGAGCAGATCGCCGCTATTTTCCTGGAGACCGCCGAAAACGAGAAAGAACACGCGAAAATGTGGTTTAAGCTCTTAAACGGCGGGATCGGCGACACCGTGGATAATCTGAAGGACGCCGCCGCCGGCGAAAATTACGAGTGGACCGACATGTATGCGGGCTTTGCCAAAACCGCCCGGGAAGAGGGTTTCGACCAGATCGCCGACCTTTTCGAGGGCGTGGCAAAAATTGAGAAGGAGCACGAACAGCGGTATCTGAAGCTGGTGAAAAACATCGAGGACGGCCTTGTGTTCTCCAAAGACGGCGACGCAGTTTGGCAGTGCCGCAACTGCGGGCATATCGTCATTGGGAAAAAGGCGCCGGAAATTTGCCCCGTCTGCGCCCACCCGCAGGCCTATTTCCAAATCAAGCCGGAAAATTATTAAGCTTTTTAACGGTAGATCGGCGCGGCCAGTAACTGGCCGCGCCGATTTTTTTGCAAAGAATCCCACCAAAGCACGGAAACTGAAATTTCGTTACGCCAGGCACTATTCCCCGCTGTTCTGTTTTTGAAAATAGGCCACCAGCGAATAAAGAATCGCTTTCTGCTCCTCGCTGAAACCGTCCAACTGCACAGCCTCCTGCTGTTCCAGGCCCAGAAGATAGTCGGTGGATACATGAAAAAACAGGGAAAGCTCCACCAGCTTCGCGGCAGTGGGGACCGATATTCCCATTTCCCAGGCATTTACGCTGGAACGGGTTACGGACATCAGCTTCGCAAGCTCCGTTTGGGTCATTCCGCTTTGCATGCGCAGCTTTTTGATTTGATTGTCCGTTTGAATCACCACAGGCCCACGCTCCTTTTTGTCAATTATAGCTTGCGCCATATGATAATGAATTATCATAAATGATTAATATAATTTGACAAGTTCTGCTCCCCGTGCTATAATTTTGGCAGAACCAGACAAATGAGGAGGTATTTTTCATGGACCCGGAACAAAACGTACAACAGGATCAGCCCGCATTTCAACCTGAAGCATCCCAGCCCGCCCCAGCGGCTGCCCAGCCGGAGGCCCCGCAGAAATTCTGCAAGCACTGCGGCGGTAAAATTCCGGCGGACGCGGTCATCTGCACTCTGTGTGGCAGGCAGGTGGAGGAGATTGGAACCGGCGCTGCGCCCAATATCGTTATCAACAATTCCAACGAAAGCACCAATACCAACACCAATATCAACACTGCAAACGCCTATATGAATTCAAAGGCCAGAAATAAGTGGGTAGCCCTGGCGCTGTGCTTCTTTCTGGGCTTTTGGGGCGCTCACAAATTCTATGAGGGAAAAACAGGTATGGGTATCCTGTATATTTTCACTGTAGGCCTGTTCGGCATCGGCCTGCTGATAGACTTCATTTCCCTGCTCTTTAAGCCCAATCCCTATTACATATAAGATACCGATAAAATAAAGCTGTGCGGTTGTTACTAGCGAACGCCTGCAAAAAACCTCCGTGTGACCCCAGTCACACGGAGGTTTTTCCTGCATTGTGCAGTTTATTTTCCAGTCCTCTTGATTTGGCTTCTCCTATTTCTCCACCGGGCAGGAAAGCACGGCGACCTGCGGAGACGTTTCCGGAGTGAGTTCCAGAGAATTTCCCTCGTAACGAATTTCCGGGCCGCTGTGCTTTAAGAAATCCTCCAGCGTGCCCAGCACGTCGAAGCCGAATTTTTCCGAGCGATAGTGCATGGGGATCGTCACCCTGGGCTGCACTTCGTCCAGAATGGCCTTGGCCCCCGCTGCGTCCACGGTATAATGGCCGCCTACGGGGACCATCACAGCGTCCGCGCCCCGCAGCTTTTCCAGCACCAGTTGGCCGGGCATACAGCCCACGTCTCCAAAATGGACCACCCGCATGCCCGCTGCTTCCAACAAAAAAATGGTGTTTTTCCCACGGAGAGCTCCCTGCCGGTCATCGTGATAAGAAGAAAGCGCCGTCACCCGGAATGGGCTTTCCCTCTGAGTATCCGGGGTCTTTATTCCTGCCCGGTAATTGTGGTCGAAGTGCTCGTGGCTGCACAGCGCCAGGTCAGCCTCTTCCTCCACTGGCAGCAGTCCCGGCACGCTGCCCGGCTCAAAAGGATCTAAAACGATCTTATACCCCTCGCATTCCACCGCAAAGCAGGAGTGGCCCAGCCACCGAATTTGAATTGCCATAGCAGATTTCTCCTTTTTTATTCCAAATTTTTCAGCCCATCATACAGCTCATTGAAGGATTTTTGTCTCTGGCACCTGCCGAAGGACAACTCTTTATCCTCGCCGAATTCAAACAGAAAGCATTTTGTCAGCTCCTCTACCGTTTGTTCCAGTGTAGTAAAAAACTGCCGGTAAGCAAAATTGCAAGCGGAGGTTCCCTCCTGAAACTGGCTGAGGATCAAGCTTTCTGTTGTCTGATCCAGCGGATACATCTTTAAATGCATCAGCTCATGTACGATCACTTCCTCCAGGTTTTCCTGCTTGGGATCTACCGCATTCAAATAGAGAACTGCCTTTTTATCATCGCAGTCCACCTTGAAATCCCCGGTCTTCCTCCACTGGGGGTCTTCCACAAATTCCAGACTTACGTCCCAGCCAGGCGTCAGCCGCAGCTTTTTGCACCATGTATCAAAGATTTCCCGGCATTTTTTCCGGTCCATAACCATACTCCTTTCGAAAAGGGAAAGCAGAGATTCTCCGCCCGCCTGCGGTGACTCAGAATGACAGTGGCGCGGTCTTTGCGTCCTCGCCTCTATTGATACATTTTACATTGCCTTTATGTCCTTTGTCAACGAAAAAGCGGACAGAGCGCTTCCGCTCCCTGTCCGCTTTCCTTATTCCTTCATGTGTCTGGGGCTGTACTCTCCGGCGGCTTCTTTCACCGCTTTTCCCGTTTCCTCCGGAGTATTTGCGCGGTGCAGCTTTTCCTGGAGAAGTGTTTCTTCCTCCCCTTCTGTCCGCGGTATCTCCATGGAGGAAAGGTGCTGATACGCTTCCGTTTCTTCGCCGTTCACCGGGGTTTTGTACATCAGGCCGGTACATTCCGTAGCGGAGGCCACATTGGAAATATCCGGATATTTTTTGGGATCCGGCGTGTCGTGTTCGTGATAGTCGATCTTCCGCTTTCCGTTCATCTGCTTTTCTCCCTTTCTGTTTTCAAACTAGTTTTCGTCCGGGAAGAAAAAATATGCGCCTTTTTTTCGATCGGCAATTTTCATTGCACGCCGGCGGCTGGCAGCGCGGCCTGCCAAACTACACGGATATTCACATCTTCTTAAAAGCCGTCCGCAGATCCTGCTCTTTCCAAAGCCGTGCCATTGAAAAACTGTTGTGGTAACACCGGAAAGAAATTCATAGAATGTAGACGGAGTATCAGGAAAAGAGGGGTGATCCATTGATCAACAGCAGTACGCAGGCCTTTTGCTGCCGGCTGACCAGGCCCGCCAATGCTTGGGCCGCTGTTCGAGGCGGAAAGGAATATCCGCGCCTTTTGGGGACTGTCAAATTTTTCCAAACGACTGCCGGGGTTCTGGTGCTGGCGGAAGTCTGGGGCCTGCCGAAGACCCCAACGGGCGTTTTCGGGTTTCATATCCACGCAGGTGGAAGCTGCACGGGAAACGGGGAAAATGAATTTGCGGACGCAGACGGACATTTAAATCTGAAAAAAAAGCCGCATCCGGAGCATATGGGGGATATGCCTCCTCTGTTCGCCCAGCACGGCTATGCCTGGCTGTCATTTCTGACTTCCCGTTTTACCGTTCGAGACATTTTGGGCCATACGGTGATCGTTCACCAAGATCCGGACGATTTCACCACTCAGCCCTCCGGAAACGCGGGAAAAATGATCGCCTGCGGCGTTATTCGATGATCTGGTTCCTTCACGTAAAAACGAGAGTCCCGCGTTAAACGCGGGACTCTCGTTTATTATCAAAAAACCAAGCGGGTCTTTATTTCTTTGCTTTTGCGCTGTTCAGCTTTTCACGCTTGCGTACCTGCCACGCGGCAAAAATCATAGGCGCAATGCACTGAGAGGAGAAGCAGCCTGCCACCACGCCCACCATCATGGGCAGGGCGAAGGAGACCACCGTGCTGATCCCGTACAGTGCCGCCACGATACACACTACGAGCAAAGCCAGGAAAGTGGTCAGCGACGTCAGCAGGGTGCGGCCCAGTGTTTGATTCAGGCTGGTATCCATGATCTCCACATAACTGGTCCTGGGACCCATTTTTTTCCTGTTCTCGCGAACACGGTCATAAATGACGATGGTGCTGTTCAGAGAATAACCCAGGATAGACAGGACTACCGCAATGAAAATATCATTGATCGACATTCCGAAAACCACAAAAACACAGAAGGAGATCAAAACGTCGTGCAGCAGCGCCACGATGGCCGTCACGCCGGCAGACAGGCCGCCGATCTTCCGGAACCGCAGAGCGATATACACCAGCAGGAACACGGCCGTGATAGCAAAGCACACCAGACATTTCTGGAAGAACCTTGCGCCCATGGTGGCGTCTACAGAATTGGATTCCAGCAGGGTAAAATCTGTTCCATCAAAAGCCTCGCTCAAGGTGGTGGCCACCTCTGTCTGCTCGTCCGGCGTCATGCTCTGATTGCCGGAGAAGGAAACCGTTACATGCCGGGCGTCGGAATTGATATCCTGGTTTACTGCCACAGAGCAATCCTTATTGAGCTTGTCCTTGATGGTGGACTGTATCTCCTCGGGAGAAACCTCGTTTCCGTCCACAGAGTAGCGGATCATGGCGCCGCCCGCAAACTGGATATCCAGCTTGGGCCCGATAATGAAACTGGCCACGATACCCACAACGATGACCGCGGCGGAAATGGCGAAATAAGTCTTTTTCTGCTTGTAGAAATTGATGTGATGCTTTTCTCCGGAAGGCTCCATCTGGTCGTCGTTCTTGGGGCCGCCGAACAGCCATCTCTTATGCAGGCATTTGAAGCCCGCCAAAGACAGGGTCATAAGCCTGGTAGCAAACACGCCCATAATGAAGTTGGCCACAATGCCTACCAGCAGGGTAAACCCAAATGCAAAAATGGAACCGGTGGTAGATTCGCCGAAAATCATGGACAGAATATTGCTGGGTCCGAACACGCCCATGAGCATGATCGCCACAATGGCGGTGGTGATATTGCCGTCAAAGATCGCCCAGAAGCTGCTCTGGAAGCCCCGCTGCAAAGCACCGTCCAGAGTCTTGCCGTTCTTCAACTCCTCCCGGATATGGCTGGCGGTGATGACGTTGGCGTCCACGCCCATGCCGATGGAGAGGATAATACCCGCGATACCGGGCAGCGTCATGGTAAAGGAGTTCAGGGCCGGGAAGAAACCCGAAATACAGGCGAACACGATCCCCATCTGACCCGCCAGGCTGATGACGGCCACCACGCCGGGCAGACGGAAAACAACGATCATCAGAACCGCCACAACGATAAAGGCCACAATACCGGCCATCATCATGGCTTCCAGCGCCCGGGAACCCAAAGTGGGCGCCAGCGCGTTAAAGTTTGAGGTCTCCAGCGCAAAGGGCAGGGCGCCGGCCTGAATTCTGGAAGCCAGCTGCGTGGCCTCTTCACTGGTAAAATCGCCCTCGATCACGCAATGGCCATCGGTGATCACGGCTTTGACCGTGGGGTCGGAAAGCAGCACGTCGTCCATCCAGATAGAAATGACCTGTCCCTGCAAACGCTCCGTGGCTTCGGCAAATTTTTCCTTGCCCTCGTCGTTAAATTCCAAGGAAACCACATACTGGGTAGCGCCGGTAGTCTCGTTCCGGTTCATGGCAGGCTGAGCGGTTTTAATGTCCGCGCCCTCCAAGATCACGGTCTCGGCCGTGGTGCCGGTAGGCGTTTTGCGGACCAGGGAGCCGTCCTCGGCAATGTCCTGCGTCTCATAGGAATTTCCTTCCCGGAAAGTCAGCATTGCGGTGGCGGACAGCTCGTTGATGGCTTCCTCCGGGTCAAAATCCGTCTCGTCGCTTTTCCAGGGGAAACGCACAATAATGCGGTTGTTGGTTTCGTCTGTGTAAAGCTCATAATCCGTTATGTTCTGGGATATCATGCGGGTCTCCACAATGGCTTTGGCGGATTCCAGCTCTTCGCTGGTCGCTTTCACATTGTCCGCAGGACTGAAGGTAGCTTCTACGCCGCCCCGGATATCGATACCCCACCGGATATCCGCCGCGCCTTTAATGATGGTGGTCTTAAAATCCCCGTTCTGGCCGTATACGCCGAACATGGACGTATACACCAGCGCCAGGATCAGAATCAGCACCACAAAAAAGACCGGTTTTTTTACTCGCTTCATGGGTCTTCGCCTCCAAATTTGACCTCTCCCCTTTTTTGGGAACCAGGGAACAGCCAATGATTTTTACTTTCTTCCTGCGAAAGCCGCTGAGAACCGGCTTTCGCGCCGCAGAAACCGCGGCCCTCTGTTCACGCAAAGCAGGGCGGGAGCGCCGGAGCCTGTGGCCCCGGCCCTCCGCCGCCCCGCGCAAGATCCGCGCTTATTCTTCGGCGGGAGCGCTCTCCTCCGCCGCAGGAGCTTCCTCTTCGGTTTCGGAAGCCGTTTCCGTTTCAGGAGCCGCTGCCTCAGGCTCCTTGGCCGTTTCGGGCTCCACCGCTTCGGCTGCTTCCTCGGCAGCTTCGTCAGCCGCGCCCTCCTCGGCCACATACACGACCTCTTCCGCAGGCGCGTTGGCTGCGGCCTCGTCGGCTGCGGCCTGAGCCTCTTCCAGCAGCGCCCTGATAGACAGGGACACTCTGTGGCGGTCAAAATCGATATCGGTGATCTTTACCTTCACCTCATCGCCTATCTTCAATACATCCTGAGGCTTTTCGATGCGATGGTCAGTGATCTGGGAAATGTGGATCAGGCCGTCAATGCCGGGGATCACGCTGGCAAAGGCGCCGAACTGGGTCATGCCCACGATCTTGGCGTCGCAAACGGTGCCCACGGGATATTCCTGCTCCAGCTTCACCCAGGGGTTGTCCTCGGGACGCTTGTAGCCCAGGGAAATTTTGCCGTTTTCACGGTCCAGGGACTTCACATACACATCGATGGTGTCGCCGATATTCACGACCTCGCTGGGGTGCTTGATGCGGTTCCAGCTGAGCTCGGAAATATGGACCATGCCGTCTACGCCGCCCAGGTCCACAAAAGCGCCGAAGCTGGTGATGGACTTGACCTTGCCGGTAAACTGCTGGCCTTCCTCCACCTGCTCCCAGAATTTCTCCTGAGCGGCCTTGCGCTCGTCCCGCAGCACGCTGCGGATAGAACCGACGGCCCTGCGGCGCTGG
>CAZXLM010000006.1:0-59071 GCA_964642055.1 uncultured Acutalibacter sp.
CCCATGGGCAGCAGCAGATGGGAAAGCTCCTCCTGGGTCAGGGAATACAGCACATAGCTCTGATCCTTGGATTCGTCCAACCCCTTTTTCAAAAGCCATCGCCCGGTTTCATCATTCCGGCAGACCTTGGCGTAATGGCCCGTGGCCACATAGTCGCAGCCGATCTCCTCAGCCCTTTTCATCAGCTTCGCGAATTTGATATACCGGTTGCAGTCAATGCACGGATTAGGCGTTTCCCCCCGTTCATAGGCGCAGACGAAACGGTCCATGACTTCCTGCCGGAAGCTGTCCTTAAAATTGAACACATAAAAGGGCATGTTAAGCCTGCTTGCCACGCTGCGGGCATCGTTGACATCGTCCAGAGAACAACAGGTCTTTTCCCGGGAAATGCCTGCGTCCTCATTGTCGTAAAGTTTCAGGGTGACGCCGATGGTCTCATAGCCCATCTGCTTTACCAGCAGTGCCGCCACGCTGGAATCCACACCGCCGCTCATGGCGACAATGGCTTTCTTTTCCACCGGTTCTCCCTCCTTTTTTCTGCTGATTTGTTTATGGTAGCATAGAAAACTGAGAAATACAAGAAAAAAGCCTGCTGTTTCTTTTGCTCGGAACAAATTCCCCGGTTGCACTTTTAAAAAACCTGTGTATAATCATTATCCATATCCGAAAAACATTTCACCACACGGGAGGAAAATATGGAACAACAGAAAAACCGTCCCACTCTTTATCTGATGGTGGGCCTGCCCTGTTCCGGCAAAACCACTCTGGCCAAACAGATCGCGCAGGAAAAGAACGCCGTGCGTTTTACCCCGGACGAATGGCATCTTTTTCTGTTTGGCGACGATTTTCATCAAGACGAGCTTCACGATGAGCGCCATGACCGGGTGGAAGAACTGATGTGGCAGGTGGGGCAGGACCTGCTGAAAAAGGGAGTCAGTGTGCTCCTGGATTTCGGCTTCTGGGCCAAAGAACAACGGGACGAAAAGCGCGCAGACGCCCTTTCTCTGGGCGCAGGATTTCAAATTTTTTATCTGGATACTCCCATGCCGGAGCTTCTGCGCCGGCTGGAGATCCGCAACCGTTCCGGCGAAAATGTGTTTACTGCCATTACCAAAGAAGATATGGAAGCCTGGGCGGCCCTGTTTCAGCCTCCTGAGGAGGAGGAACTGCGTCCTGTGCTATGAGCTGTGAAAGCTGTAAAAGGGCGGAGCCTTTTAGGCCTCGCCCTTTTTTGCAGCTTTTTATTGCGCTTTCAACAGCTTCTTTTACCTTCTGTCATGGTCCCTTCTGGGCCTGTGGTCGCGGTCGCCGCGGTCACGGCGGGGACCCCGGTCCTCGGAGATGTCGTTTTCCGGCACGGCGCCGTCCAGATCGATCAGCGCGTCCCGGCGGGAAAGGTTCAGCCTTCCCTTGTCGTCGATCTCAAGCACTTTCACCTTCACCGTATCGCCTACGTTCACCACGTCGGTCACTTTCTCCGTGCGCTTGATATCCAGTCTGGAAATATGCACCAAACCCTCTTTTCCGGGGGCGATCTCCACGAACGCGCCGAAGTCCATGATCCTGGTGACACGGCCGTTATAATAGGAGCCCGGCTCGGGATCGTTGACAATGGTATCCACGATATCCAGAGCCCTGCGGCATTTCTCGATATCCAGACCGGTGATGTAAACGTGGCCGTCTTCCTCCACGTCCATGGTGATCTCACACTCGGCGCAGATCTTCTGAATGACCTTGCCGCCGGTGCCGATAACCTCTCGGATCTTATCCACAGGGATCTGGGTGGACAGCATCTTGGGCGCGTATTTGGAAAGCTCGGGCCGCACCTCGGGAATAGCCTTCAAGATGATCTCGTCAATGATGTAATTCCGAGCCTTATGGGTCTTTTCCAGTGCTTCCTTGACCATTTCAGGCAGCAGACCGGTAATTTTCAGGTCCATCTGAATGGCGGTGATGCCCTTCTTGGTGCCGCCCACCTTGAAGTCCATGTCGCCGAAGAAGTCTTCCACACCCTGGATATCCACCATCGTCATCCAGCGGTCGCCCTCGGTGATCAGGCCGCAGGAGATACCGGCGACAGGGGCCTTGATGGGCACGCCGGCGGCCATCAAGGCCAGCGTGGAGCCGCAGATGGAGGCCTGGGAAGTGGAGCCGTTGGAGGAAAGCACCTCGGACACCAGACGAATGGTATAGGGGAACTCCTCCATGCTGGGGATCACGGGCACCAGCGCCCGTTCCGCCAAAGCACCGTGGCCTATCTCGCGGCGGCCGGGGCCGCGGCTGGGCCGGGTCTCTCCCACAGAATAGGAGGGGAAGTTGTAGTGGTGAATGTACCGCTTGGATTCCTCTTCATCGATGCCGTCAAGAAGCTGGTTGTCGCGAATGGAACCCAAGGTCGCCACGGTGAGCACCTGGGTCTGTCCCCGGGTAAACATGCCGGAGCCGTGTACTCTGGGCAGCAGATCGACCTCGGCAGCCAGCGGGCGCATTTCGTCCATGCCGCGGCCGTCCACCCGCTTCTGCTCGTCCAGAAGCCAGCGGCGCACTACATATTTCTGGGTGAGGTACATGCACTCTTCGATTTTTGCTTCCTGCTCGGGATAAATTTCGTCGAACTTTTCGTGTACCTTTTCGTAAATCGGCTTCAGCCGGGCGTCGCGTACGGTTTTGTCATCGGTATCCATGGCGGCGCGGACGTCGTCTTCCGCAAAGGCCTTGATGGCCTCAAACATTTCAGGTTCCGGCTTGTTGGAGGGATAATCGAACTTCTCTTTGCCGATCTCCGCCTGAATGCCCTTGATAAACTCGATGATTTTCTGGTTTGCCTCGTGTCCGGCCATAATGCCATTGTACATGTCCTCATCGGAGACCTCGTCGGCCCCGGCCTCGATCATGGCGATGCGCTCGTCCGTGGAAGCCACGGTGACGGCCATCTGAGAGACCTTGCGCTGCTCGGCGTTGGGATTGATGACAAATTCCCCGTCAATCAGACCCACTGAAACGCCGGAAATAGGCCCGTTCCACGGGATATCGGAAATAGAAAGCGCGATGGAGGTACCCACCATGGCGGCAATTTCCGGAGAATTGTCCTGATCCACGGACATAACAGTGCAGACGATGGAAACATCGTTGCGCATATCCTTGGGGAACAGGGGACGGATCGGGCGGTCGATCATGCGGCAGACCAGCGTCGCCTTTTCACTGGGACGGCCCTCGCGCTTCAAAAAGGAACCGGGGATCTTTCCCACGGAATAGAGCTTTTCTTCAAAATCCACGGACAGCGGGAAAAAGTCGATGCCGTCCCGGGGCTTCGCGGAAGCTGTGGCCGCCACATGCACTACGGTCTCGCCGTAACGCACCAGGCATTCACCGTTGGCCAGCTGTGCCATTTTTCCAGTCTCCACCACCAGGGGCCGCCCGGCAAATTCCGTCTCATACACCTTGAAATTCTCAAACATAATCTTCTTTCCTTTCTCCCCGCGCCCTGCGGGGCCACTTCCTGAACAGGCGGGACTTTTCTACCCGCTCCATGTAGAACAAAAGGCTGTGTCGCCGGCCGGACAGCCGCAACCACAGCCTGTGTTTCCCATCTTATTTCCGCAGACCCAATTCCGCGACAATGGCACGATACCGCTCGATATCGATCTTGATAAGGTAATTGAGGAGCCTTCTCCGCTGGCCGACCATCTTCAGCAGGCCCCGGCGGGAATGATTGTCCTTCTTGTTCTCCCGCAGATGCTCGGTAAGGTCGCTGATCCGCTTTGACAAAACGGCGATCTGTACTTCGGGAGAGCCTGTGTCTCCTTCGTGGCGGGCGTACTTCTGAATGATCTCTGTCTTTTCTGCTTTTGTCATAACTTTCACCTTTCCGCGGCCTTCCGCCGCCGTAAAATTCACCCGGCGGTCTGCAAAAACCGCGAACGATTTTTTAATATCGTTTATCCACAGGCCGAGGTCGGTGTTTCCACGGTCCGAGGATAGGGCAGCTTGATTATTTTACCACAGTTTTCGGGGCTTGTAAAGCCTTTCTTCTCCCGTTTTTTCCCGTTTTGAAAAAATCGCTTTCCGTTTCTACCGCTCAAAAGCGGCCGGCAGGATCCACGTTCCCGGAAAAGAAGCCTGCCGGGCAATTCTTTCCGCCTGCACCGCGTTTCGCTCTATCTCCGCTTTTAGTTCCTCCAGGGAATCGAATTTCCTTTCCGGCCGGATAAATTCCAAAAGGGATACCCGGAGCCGCCTGCCGTACAGGTCGCCGGAAAAATCCGGTATCCAGGTTTCGGAAAGCACCCGGTCCGAGCCTACGGTGGGCTTTATACCGATATTTGTAACTCCGTAATGCTCCCGCCCGTCTATCCGGACCAGAGAAGCGTACACGCCGAAGGGAACACGGACAAAGCCCTCCGGGAAAGCCTGATTGATGGTGGGCGTGCCGAGCCCAGTGCCAATATGGTTCCCGTGGATCACTTCCAGGGAAAAGCCGAAGGGACGGCCCAAAAGCCGGTTTGCCAGAGGGATATTTCCGGCTTCCGCCGCCGCCCGAATTCGGGTGGAGCTGATCTTTTCTCCCCCTTCCAGCACCGGCGGAACCACAGTAAGCCTCGCCCCCGCTTCCCGGCAAAGTCTTTTGAGCAGGGAAACGTCTCCCCGCGCGCCTTTGCCAAACCGGAAATCCGCCCCGCAGCAAAGCCGGGCAGCGCGGCATTTTTCAAACAGTATTTTCCACACGAATTCTTCGGCAGGGATATCCCGAAGGTCCGGAAAACGGAAGGAGTACAGCCGGTCCACACCCTGACTTTCCAGCAGCGCTCTTTTGTCCTCCGGTGTGAGCACCACAGGACTGCCGGAGGGAACGCTTTCAAAAGTGAGCACACCGGATTCCGCGCAGTTTTCTTCAAGCGGCTTCTCCACCGCAGCCCGGATCACCGCCATATGCCCCCTGTGCAGGCCGTCAAAAGCCCCCAGCGCAAGGGAGCAGGGAACGGTTTCCCGGATATCCTCCAGCTTGTTGATGGTTCTCATAACAAATCCACGCCTTCCTCACCGCTCTGCAAAAAGCTTCAAAAAACGCAGCTCGCTCCGCTCCAGATTTACCCGTGCAAGCCCCAGAAACCGGTCGGCTTCAAAGATTCGCAGGCGCGCGCCTTCGGTCAAGACAGTCCGGGACATTTTCAGCCGCTCCATAGAAAGCGCGCCGCCGTTGCAAAAGCGGACAGCCTGGGCGCGGCTTACCCTGACGGCCGGATACTCTGAAAAAAGGCTTTCTACCGGGCGAACGGCATCCCAGATCCTGCCCTGCGCCGCTTCCAGCTTTAACGCATCCAGTGTCAAGGCATCTCCTTCCGAAAACCCGCAGGCCCTGGTTCTCCGCAATGCCGTCATGGTGCCGCAGGAGCCCGCGGCCCTGGCAACGTCTTCGATCAGGACGCGGATATAGGTCCCCTTCGAGCAGGCCGCCAGAAAAACGCCCTCCCGGGCGTTTTCATCATAGCTTTCCAGCTCCAAGCGGCTAACCGTTATTCTCCTCGGCTGCCTCTCCACTTCGATCCCCCGGCGGGCCAGCTGATACAGCCTTTTCCCCCCCACGGAAACAGCGGAATACATAGGGGGCACCTGGTCGATCTCTCCCCGGAAACTCCCCATGGCCGCTTCCAGCTTTTCCCGGGAAATGGGGGCAGCGTCTCTTTCAATCACCTGCCCGGTCACGTCCCCGGTGTCCCGGCGCTCCCCCAGCCGGAAGGCGGCTCGGTATTCCTTATCCGTGTCCGGCAGCAGGTCCGCCGCCTTTGCCGCCCGGCCCAAAAGCAGGGGAAGCACCCCGGTGGCCATGGGGTCCAGGGTGCCCGTGTGTCCGATTTTCTTTTCCTTTGTTAATCCCCGAACCACCGCCACAGCGTCAAAGGAGGTAAATTCCGGGGGCTTATCCAGTATGATTACTCCATTCATTGCAACCGCTCGCTTTTTAGTTGTTAGATATTAGTCGTTAGTTGTTAGACCAGGCTCTCGTGAAAAAGAGATGTCTCGCCCCTTTCTAACAACTAATGACTCACAGCTAACAACTCTTCCTCGCAGGCCGCTTTCATTTTCTCCGCCGCTTCCGATATGGAAATGCCGGAAAAGGAGCAGCCCGCCGCTCCCGTATGGCCGCCGCCGCCGAATTTTGCGCACAGCGCCGCTGCGTCTGCCGGAGGATTGGCCCGGACGGATACCTTTATGTCTCCGTTTTCTTTTTCCTTCACGGTCACGCCCAAAAGGACGCCCTCTATTTCTCTAGGCAGGGAAGCAAGCCCTTCCAGGTCGCTGTCTTTTGCTCCTGTTTCCTTCAAAACGGAACGGGGGACCCGAATCAGGGCGCATTTCTCTCTACAGAAAAATTCCAGGCTGTTCATCACCAGCCGCTCCGCTTCCAGCTGAGCCCGGGTCTTGCTTTCCCACATGACCCGATTGATTTCCGCCGCCCGTGCCCCGGCTTCCATAGTTTCCGCAGCAATGCGGTAGGTGCGCGGAGTAGCGTTGCGATAGCGCAGGCAGCCGGTGTCGGTGGTAATGCCGGTATAAACACAGTCCGCCATGGCTTCGTCCGGCTGTATTCCCAGCTCTTTCAGCAAAAGCCAGATCATTTCCGCCGCAGCGGCGCTGTCCGGCTGCACCCAGCGGTTTTCCGTGAAAGCCCTATGGGTGCCGTGGTGGTCGATGGCAAGCTCTATTTTCGATCCATATTCTTCTTTGATGCTTCCCAGCAGAGAAAGATCCGCCACGTCCACAGTCATCACATGCTCTGGAACAAAGCCTCCCAGAGAAAGTCCCTGGAACAAATAGTCGAATTTTTGCGGGACCTCGTCTCCGCAGCGAAAATCCACCCGTTTCCCCAGGGAAGCAAGTCCTCGGGCCAGAGCGCAGGCAGAGCCCAGGGTGTCCCCGTCCGGGGAAGCGTGGCTCAAAATCAGAATATTGTCCCACCGGCGGAGAATACCCGCAGTCTGCGTGCAGTCCAGCATATCACTGTTTCTCCCCTTCCCGCTCCCTGCTTTCCGTTTCCAGGTCGTTTAAAACCTTGGAAATATGGGCGCCGTATTCGATGGAATCCGTGGGCTTGAAGATAAGCTCCGGCACATGCCGCAGGGAAAGACTTTTTCCAAGTTCCCGGCGGATATACCCCGCCGCCGATTTCAGGCCCTGTACGGCAGTTTTCGTCCGCTCCATGCCCTCCATGGTGCTGACATAAACGGTGCAGTAGGAAAGGTCGCTGGTGACTTCTACCCGCACTACGCTCAACAGGCAGTCCTTCACTCGGGGGTCCTTGACTTCCCGCAGAATGGCAGAAAGCTCCCGCTTGACGTCCTCTGTCACCCGGTCCATTTTATAACTCGGCATACAGTCTCCTTTATTATTCTCTAACAACTAGAATTTCTAACAACTAATCACGGTACTCTTCCATTTCATAGGCTTCCAAAACATCGCCCTGTTTAATATCGGAGAATTTTTCCAGAGTGATGCCGCAGTCGTAGCCCTCGGCCACTTCCCGCACATCATCCTTAAAGCGGCGCAGAGAGGCAATTCTGTCGTCCGCCACGATAATACCGTCCCGCACCACGCGAATCTGGGCGCTGCGGGTGATCTTTCCGGAGGTGACGTGGCCGCCGATGACCATGCCTACATTGGAAATTTTGTAGGTTTCCCGGCATTCGGCCCTACCCAGGGCAATTTCCCGATACTTGGGAGCCAGCATACCCTTCATGGCAGATTCGATCTCCTCGATGCAGTCATAGATAATGCGGTACAGCCGCATATCCACGCCGTCCCGTTTGGCATTTTCCTCTGCCACCGGATCGGGCCGGACGTTGAAGCCCACAATGATAGCATTAGAGGCGTTGGCCAGCATGACGTCGCTTTCGCTGACTGCGCCTACCGCGCCGTGGATGATGTTCACCCGCACTTCCTCGTTGGAAAGCTTTTCCAGAGACTGGCGAACGGCCTCCACGGAGCCCTGCACGTCGGCCTTGACAATGATTTTCAATTCCTTCATTTCGCCCTCTTTCATCTGCTCAAACAGATTATCAAGGGTGACTTTCGTCTGGGCCCGGAAAACTTCTTCTTTCTGCTCGGTCAGGCGCTGGTCCACCAATTCCCTGGCCAGACGTTCATCGGATACGGCGTTGAAAATATCGCCGCCCACAGGCACGTCGTTCAAGCCCGTGATCTCCACGGGCACAGAGGGCCCGGCGTCCTTGACCTTGCGGCCCTTATCGTCCATCATGGAACGCACACGGCCCACGGTGGTGCCTGCCACCAGAATATCTCCGGCGTGCAGGGTGCCGTTCTGCACCAGCACGGTAGCAATGGGGCCCATGCCCTTATCCAGCCTTGCCTCTATCACAGTGCCCTTGGCGGCCCTGTCGGGGTTCGCTTTCAGCTCCATCATGTCGGCGGTGAGAATGATCATTTCCAGCAGGTCGTCAATGCCCTGTTTCGTATGAGCGGAAACGGGAATACAGGGCGTTTCGCCGCCCCAGTCTTCGGGCACCAGGCCGTACTCGGTAAGCTGCTCCTTGACCCTGTCGGGGTTTGCTCCCGTCTTATCCATTTTGTTGATAGCCACAATGATAGAAACACCTGCAGCCTTGGCGTGGTTGATGGCCTCCACGGTCTGCGGCATAATGCCGTCATCGGCAGCCACCACCAGTACGGCGATATCCGTAACCATGGCTCCTCTGGCACGCATGGTGGTAAAGGCGGCGTGGCCGGGGGTATCCAGGAAGGTCACGTCCCGGTCGCCCACCTTCACCCGGTAAGCGCCGATGTGCTGGGTAATGCCGCCGGCTTCGCCTTCCGTGACATTGGAGTGGCGGATCACGTCCAGAATGGAGGTCTTGCCGTGGTCAACGTGACCCATGACAACGACCACCGGCGCTCTCGGCACCAGATTTTCTTCCTCGTCCTCGCTGTCGTCGATAATGCGCTCCTCAATGGTAACTACCACTTCTTTTTCCACTCTGGCGTGGAACTCGTCGGCCACCAGCACGGCAGTGTCAAAATCGATGGTGTCGTTAATGGAGGCAAATACGCCCAAGGCCATCAGCTTTTTGATGACCTCCGGGGCTGTCACCTTCAGCCGCAGGGCAAATTCTCCCACGGTGATCTCGTCCGGCACCTCGATGGTGATATGCTTTGCCTTCCGTTCCTGGGCGATCCTGCGCAGCCGCTCGGCCTCGGTCTCCCGCTTGCCCCGGCGCTGCTGGCCCCGGCGCTGCTGGTTCCGGTTGGTAAACTTCTGCTTCGTCACCACGTTGTCCGTCTTTACCTTCTGGTCAGCCAGCCTGTCGTATTTTTCGTTGTAGCGGTCAATGTTCACATTGGAGGAACGGGTGTCGATGACTCTGCGCACCGGCTGCTGCCGCTCCGTCACCTGAACGGGAGCCTCATTTTCTTTGGCGGGGGCAGCGGGCTTCTGCTGAACAGCGGCCGGCTTTTTCGCAGGTTTTTTCTGTTCGGAAGCCGCGGCAGCACTCTTCTTTGCCGCAGGAGCTTCCTCCTTGGGAGCGGGGGCCTCTTCCGGCTCCGGCTCTGAAACCGGGGTTTCATTCCGCTGGGCAAAATAATCGTCCAGGTTCTCCATATTCCGCTGCTGGGTAAAGGAATCGAATACCACGTCCAATTCCTCTTCTGTCAATGCCGTCATATACTTTTTGGGTTCCGGGAAATAGGCTGCCAGAACGTCTATCACCTCTTTGTTGGAGATGTCCAGATCCTTGGCGACTTCCCGCACTCTGTATTTGATCATCATAGGGATCGTTCCTCCTTCTCTCCTGACCTCTGTTCCAGTTCGTTCAAAAGGGCCTTGGCAAACCCGCTGTCCGTCACGGCCAGCACCCCGGCCTTTACGCCGCAGGCCCGGCTCATTTCTTCCATGGTGGCTTCCAGCCTGACGGCGGGGAGCTCCGCCCGCTCCGCTTCGTAACGGAGATTTTTAAAGGTTTTTTCAGATATGTTTTCCGCTGCCAGCAGCAGCTGGGCTTTCTTTCCCCTTGCCGCAGAGACTGACGCGTCGAAGCCCGCCTCCAGTCTTCCGGCCCGCCGGGCCAGCCCCAAAAGGGACAGCTCCTTATCTTTCATTCCCGCCGATCTCCTCCTCCATTTTCCGGTAGACCTCGTCGGAAATTTTACAGGAAAACGCTTTTTCCAGCCGCCGGGCCTTCCGGGCCTTTCGCAGGCATTCCGGATCCCGGCACAGATAGGCCCCCCGGCCCGGTTTTTTCCCTGTCAGGTCCAAGGAAATGTCCGGCGGCAGAGGCGCGCCGCTTTCGTCCTGCTTTTCAGGGGCTTTCACCACCCGCACCAGCTCCTTTTTCGGTTTCATTTCGCCGCAGCCGGTACACATTCTCATGGGTATTTTTCTTGGACGCATTGCGTTGGGCACGGTTATCCCTCCTCAGTCCGGGCCTGATCGGGCCTTATTCTTCTCCGTAAAAGCCGCTTTCCGGCTTGATATCGATTTTCCAGCCGGTCAGCTTGGCGGCCAGCCGGGCGTTTTGACCCTTGTTGCCAATGGCCAGGGAAAGCTGATTGTCCGGTACTGTGACCCGGCACGCCCGGGAACCGTCTTCCGCGATCTCCACAGAGATCACGTTGGCGGGGGAAAGGGCCGCCGCAATAAAAGCGCTGGGGTCTTCGCTGTACTCTATAATATCGATCTTCTCGCCGCCCAGCTCCTCCACGATCTCAGACACGCGGGCGCCCCGGGCGCCGATGCAGGCCCCTACGGCGTCCACATCCGGGTTGTGGCTCAAAACCGCCAGCTTCGTGCGGGAGCCGGCCTCCCGGGACACAGACTTGATCTCTACGGTGCCGTCATAAATTTCCGGCACCTCTGTTTCAAACATGCGCTTGACAAGATCGGGGTGAGTTCTGGAAATAATGGCCTTCGGCCCCTTTTCCGTCTCCCGGACGTCGACTACATAGACCTTTATGTAGTCGCCCTCGCGCACGCTTTCCCCGCCGATCTGCTCATTCTTGGGCAGGACGGCCTCCGCCTTGCCGATCCGCAGGGAAATAGCCCCTGTCTTCGGATCGATCCGTTCGATCAGGCCGCTGACAAGCTCCTGATGCTTCGACTGGAATTCCTGCATCATCTGGCCGCGCTCGCTGTCGCGAATGCCCTGCCGAATAATATTTCGAGCCGTTTGCGCCGCCACGCGGCCAAACTGCCTGGTATCCAGCTGGTAGCCTACGGAGCCGCCCACCTCGGCGTTGGGGTCGGTTTCCCGGGCCTTTTCCAGCAGGACCTCCCGGTTGGGGTTTTCCACTTCCTCCACGATCTGCTTTTTCAGGAACACATCAAACTTCCCGGCGGCGGGGTCTATCTCGATCTCCACGTCCTCATTGCCGTAGCTGTTCTTGCAGGCCGTGGAAATGGCCTTTTTGATTTTATCCAGCATAAATTCCGCCGGGATCCCCTTTTCCTTTTCCAGTAGATCCAGCGCCAGGAACAGCTCTTCGTTGCCCTGCTTTTCCGGTTCTTTCTTTCTTGCCATGGCTTTTTAATCTCTCCTTATCTGTAAGCGGCATCCTTCCGCCGCCCGGTTTTACAGTTCTTCTATGACGTTTACGGAAGAATATTCCTTCTTTTCCAGCGTTACGCCGGTCTCTTCGTCCAGCTGAAGCTCCAGTTCGCCGTTGGGTTCCGCCCGCAGCAGAAGTCCCTCCAGGACCCGGGCTCCGTCTTCCAGGGGACGGATCAGCTTTACCCGCACCGGCTTCCCCAAAAAAGCCTGGAAATGCTCCGGACGGGTGAGCCTGCGCTCCAGACCCGGGGAAAATATTTCCAGCATGTATTCCTGGGGGATAGGGTCTTCTCTGTCAAGAACAGGGTCGATGGCGTGGGTCATATCCACGCAGTCGTCAATGGTGACGCCGCCCTCCTTGTCGATGAAAATGCGAAGGTGCCATTCGGCCCCTTCTTTGGCAAACTGCACGTCCCAAATGGACAACCCCAGCTCCCCTGCCAGGGGCTCCGCCATTTCCCAGACTCGCTCCGCCGTGCTTTTTTTCCTGCTTTCCCGGTCCAAAAGCTTATCCCTTCTTTCTGAAAGCGATTTAACCGCTTTTTCGATCCTATCGCTTTTTCGTGATGGAATTGCTTTTCAGCAGCCGTGCTGTTTTTTGAACAGCCGCCTTTCAGCCGTTTTCGCGGCGCATGCTTTAAAGCAAACAAAAGAGCGGGTCGCCCCACTCTTTCATCATCTACCTATTACCATGGTCATTATAGCACTCTATTTCTGGAAAATCAAGGCTTTTTACGGATTTCCCGGGTCCCGGCGGACAAAAAAGGCCGGTTTTACGTCACTCCAGCTGTCTGGAAAGGAACATGGCCGCCGCTTTGGCGCTTTCCGCCGCCTCTCCGCTGACTCTGGCAGGAGATTTTTCTCCCTTCAGCAGCATCACCGCGCCCATGGCGTCGCCCACGGACACCACCGGGAATACCGCCAGGGCCGCGGCCGGGGTATCCTTGCACACGAGGACCGTGTTTTCTCCGGCGGCCACAAAGCTTCTCCGCGCCTGCACCAGCTCGTCCAGCTGGGGCGCCAGGGGCTTGTGGAGCAGCTCCTTTTTGGCAGGCCCGGCAATGGCGATGATCTGCTCCGTGTCGCAGACAGCCGCCGCATGGCCCGTCAAGCTCACAAGCGTTTCCGCGTAAGCGGCCGCCAGCTGAGACATTTCCCCTACCGGGGAGTATTTTTTCAAAATGACTTCGCCGGAAACGTCGGTGAATATCTCCATGGGCATGCCTTCCCTTATTTTCAGTGTGCGGCGTATCTCCTTGGGGATCACCACCCGCCCCAAATCGTCGATCCTCCGCACGATTCCCGTTGCTTTCATAGACTGATTCCTCCTGTAAAATTCCCGCGGCGGGCGTAGAACCCTCGTTTTTGACGAAGCCTTCCCGCAGCTTCATTTGATCGCTTTCTTTCGTGAGGTTATTATTTGCCGCCTTTTCCTCTTTATCCTTTTTTGGAAAACAGAATTTAGCTGCGAGATGCTGGCTGGTTAAAGATGAGCGGTGGATCAAAGCATTTGACCTGTACCCGCAGAGCGCAAAAAAGAAAGCGCTCTTCCATTCAGAACGCTTTCTTTGCTAAAAAACGATCAAAATCCGATCTAGAGCGCTGTCACTGGCCCGCCGCGTCCATCAGGAAATTGGCGGACGCCAGCGTTTCCTCGGGGAACACGGTTTTCACCGCGTCCAGGGCGGTCTGGTTGATATAGACCTGGAAGCTGTCAAAAACGGCTACAGGCACTTGGGAAACGGCTTTCCCGGCCATCAGCTCCACCGCCATATCGGCGGTTTGATACCCCAGCTCTGTATAGTCGATGCTCGCCGCGGCCAGCGCGCCGTTTTGTACCAACGTCTCTTCACCGGCGTACCAAGGCTTCTGCGCTTGACGGAAAGCTTTCGCCAGCTCCGGGGCAAGCGCGCTCACCGCGCCGTCCAAGGGTGTGAAAACCGCACCTGCCTTTTTGCACAGCTCCGTTGCCGCTTTAACGGCGTCCTCCGCCTTGGAGTCTTTCGCAACGGCGGTCTCCGCTGTTTCTATTCCCTTTTCGCCGCAGTATTTTTTCGCTTCCTCCGCCTGGGCCTTGGAAACGGGCTCGTCGGGGTTATAAAACAGACCCAGGACCTTCAAGCCGGGATCCGCCTGAAGGGCCAGATCGATGACCGCTTTTACGGAAGAGCTGTTTGCTGTTCCCGTCACATTGCCCTCCGGCTTTTGAAGGTCGCTTATGCCCAGATCCTTTTTCGGGTCGCTTTCGGACGCGAACAGCACCTTGACCTCTGTGCCCTTGACCGCTTCCACCGCCGTTTTGACGGCAGGGTCGGACACAGCGACGATCATATCGGTCCCGTCCTCTATGAATTTCCGGCAGATCTCCTCGGCCTTCTTTTCGTCCCCGTCCGCGTTCTGGTAATTGATCTGGACCTTGTCTTCATCGTAGGCCCATTCCTCCAGCCGGCTCATAAAGGCTTCCCGAATGGTATTGAGAGAAGGCTGCTCCCCGTACTGGATCAGGCCGATCTTGTAAGGCCTGTCGCCGGTCTGTGAAACCGTCCCGGAGACCTCCGGCTGCGAAGGGACCGCGGAGGAGTCTCTGTCCTTCAGGGAGCAGCCTCCCATGGCACAGGCGATCAGGACCGGGCACAGCACCATACACAACAGTTTTTTCAAATAGCTCATATGACAGACCTTCTCTCGGTAAATTGAGAATTTTATTCGGACAGATCCTTGTTGGCGTTCACGTCGGGCAGCAGCGCTATGACCTTGTCAAGCTCTGTCTTGCGGACCATGCCGTTAAACGTTCCGTCAACAACTGCGGCATATCTGTCCTCGCCTACGGCAAAGTATTCCACCACTTCATTTTCAGCCCCGTCAAAGAAGGCGTATTCCACACGGAGCGCAGGTTCCCCGGAATATTCCGGCCTGTCCGTGGAGATGGCCAGCATGCCGATGAGCTCCTTATAGAAGGGCTGATAAGCTTTGGTGTAGTCGATCTCTCCCCCGGCGGCATTTTTGATGGTCAGATCGTAAGAGGGCGTATCCTCTGTGGACTTTTCCTCGTTCTTTACCCTGGTCACATCAAACCGGTAGGTTTCTCCCCCGGCCGTTAAGGTCAGCCGACTTACGTTCATAATATTGGCGATCCAGACGTAACTCATGCGCAGGTCCATCAAAGTGGCATCGGTCCAGGCAGACACCGTATCCTTGTCCACCTCGAACACGGTATCCCTGTCGTCCAGCAAAAGATAGCAGCTGCCCTCGGCGTTTGCCTTACTTACGGTCAAGACATGCCTCGTGTTGTTCAAATCAAATTCCACCTTGGCAAGAGGCTCTGACAGGCCGTATTCCTCCAAAACCCCCTCCGTCAGTCCCACTGCTACCACGCCATTGGCAGTAGGCGCCTTGAGCGCTTCCACAATGGAGGAAAGACCGTCGCCGCCGGCCTCTGCCAAAATGGGTGTGGTGATCATATAGCTGCTGGTCGTCCTGTCAACATATTCGATCTCCACAGGCTCCGGAAAGTTGGAACCGGAAAGCTTCAGACTGTAGAGGATATCCTCCAGCGTGTTGGTGGTCGTCTTGCCTTCGTCATCGGTCACTTCCTCCGTCCTGTCCGCTATGGTATACAGGTCGGTGCTGAAATAGCCGTACATGCTGCCGTAAAGCAGCTCACTGAGCCCGTCTGCAATGTAGACGCTTCCGTCCTTGAGCACATAGCGCCCAGCGCTTTCCGCCGCTGTGTTCCCGAGGATCAGCCGGTCCGCCGTGCCGTCCTGATACTTGATCTCAACGGAAACGGCTTCCCCGCCGGAAAGCCCGAAGCTTTCCAGGTCGTCCCTGCTCCCCAGGTTTCGGGACGCAGTCAGGGAAAGCAGGGCATTGGCGCTGGAGGAAAGCGTCGTCGTATTCAGATCGCTGTCCTCGTACCCCTGGATCGCGAATTCTTCCCCGTCAGGTACAATCACGAAATTTCCTTCGCTGTTCTCTACGGAAATAGAGGCTACCTCCGAGGCATCCCGGTCTATGACGGTCTCCCCGTCTGTCTGAGAAGACGCGGGCGCCACAGAAGACGAAGAAGCCGCTTCTTTGTCTCCGGCCGGCATCAGCAGCAGCCAAGCTGCAGCGCCGCCCAGCACCACCAGAACCGCCAACATGATAAGGATATTTCTCGTGGTCTTTTTCATAGGCTTACAGGTGCCTCCTCTTCAGGAAGATGATAAGACCGGCAGCCAGGATCAGCACGGGAAGCCCGATGGTGAACACACCCAGACCCAGCAGATTGAGAGTCCCCGCGGAAGCCGCCACGTCCAGCGTATGGGTCTGCACCTGATTGTTCAGGACAGAAACAGTGCTGCCGTCCGTGCCGGTGCAGTATTTCATCAAATCGGAAATATAATTCCTGTCTCCGAAAGCAGAGGTATCCAGGAAGGTATCCGTAAAAACATAGGAGGAACCGAACACCACAATGCTGCGGCGCTGGTAAGTGCCATCTATCTTGATATGCTTTGAGGAAAGGGCGGCCACCGTCTGCGTCCCGGTCTCGAGATCCGCGGCTTCTTCGTCCGTGGTATCCTCTGTGATGACGCATGCCGTGTCGGAGGTGGTCCATACAGCGTTGGTGCTGATATCGCCGTTTCCGTCAAAGAGCAGCGTCAGAGGGCGGCTGGAAGCCGTCAGCAGGCTGGAATAGCTGTTTTCCGTCAAGAAATCCTCCGTGGGGTCTACCAGCATATAGCTGGCGTTCCGCAGGGCGATCCGTGAAGTATCCGTTTCGGCCACCACGCCTTCGTCCACCCGCACGCCCCATTCCTCCAGAAGGCTTGCCAGATGGGGCAGTTCTGCCTGGGTGCTGTGGCAGGTGATCAGAAGGCAGAAATCTTCGGGCCTGGATTCGTCGTCCAGATATTCCCGAAGCTTCTGCACCTCTTCCTCGGCATAGTCGGTAGTGGGGGTGGGAAGCATCAAAACCTGGGTCTCTTCGGGAATTTCTTCCGTGAGGAAATCAATGGTCCGGATCTCAAAATTTTGAGATTCCATCAGGTTCCGGAAGCTGCTCAAAACGTCGTCCGTCAGCATCTCGCCGTGACCGGTGGCGATGGTGAGCACCGGGACCTTATCCATATTGACCACTTCCAGCGCGCCTGCCAGGGCGCTGTCCACCCTGGAATAATACTCCCGCGCGCCGGTGGTGGAATTGGTGTTTGTAGTATACAGATCGGTGATCGTCAAAACCTTATGGTGGTTCTCGGTCCTTACCAGCACGCAGCCTGTGCGCAGGTTCTCGTCAGGGTACTCGCTGATAAAGGTGGGATTCGTGTCCGGGTCCACAAATTCCACAGAAATTTTGGAATTTGCCTCCTGAAGCTTATCCGCCAGGTTCGCCACCTGGTCCAGCTCCAGCCCGTAGGTAGAGTAGTAGGAGTTCTCATTCTTGCGGTAAGCGTCTTCCGTGCCGATCAGATAAATGGCGGTGTCCTGTTCCACGCCCCGGGCAATTTCCAACGCCTGGTCGGACAGAGTGTTCGTCTTTTCCGCCGTCAGGTCCATGTTCATGGAGGGGAACCGATCTGTCAGCGCCCCCACCAAGATATTTATTACCACCACGATGGCGATAAACACTACGGACATCAGAGTGGCCATGCCGCCCCGCTTGAATTTATTGCTTCTAAACGGGTTTTTCCTTTTATTCTTTTCCGGCTTGGGAGCTTCCGCTGCGGTTTCCTCTCGGGCCGTTTCCACGGCGGTCTCTTTCTGGGCTGTTTCCACAGCGGCCTCCTCCACGGCGGCTTCTTCCACCGCCGGTTCCTGGGGGACGTCCTGGATATTCTCCGGCTCGCGGCCGGTCTCATTCTGCTTTGTTTCCATTTTTACAGCCTCCCTTCCTTAGCTCCACCGGCGGCTTTCCAGCCGGCGGGCGGTGAGAAAAATGAACACTGCCATCACACTGAGGAAAAACACGGTGCTGGAAACGCTGAAGATACCCTGGGTAAAGGTGGAATACCGGTCATTGAAGGAGATCCACCCCACCACGGCGTTTACGACCGAGCTGGAAATAGCAGAGGACAGGTTGTCGATATACATGAGGAAAACGGAAACGATGAAGGTGCCGATAGCCGCGATGATCTGGCTGACCGTCAGGCTGGAAATGAACACGCCGATGGAAATCATCGCGCCGCCGTACAGCAGCGTTCCCAGATAATTGCCGACGATCTCGCCCCAGGGGGGAGAAGCGAAAAAGCTGAGAGCCGCCGCCGGGAGCAGGCCCAGGGTCGTGGCGGCGAGGAACACGCAGAAGCAGGCCAGGAATTTTCCGAAAACAATGGCCGTCACGCCGATGGGCGCGGTGAGCAGCGCCTGGTCCGTTTTATTCTTCTGGTCGTCCGTCATGCTCCGCATGGTGATGACCGGAATGATCATCATACCGAAGGAGAACATGTTCTGATACACATAGCTGATATAGCTGGTGGAACCATAGCCCATGACCAGCACATAGTACAAAAATCCGTACAGGGCTGCCAAAGCGGCTACGCAGACATAACCTACCGGGGAACTAAAGTACGAGCGGAGCTCTCTTTTAAAAACCGCACTCATTCCTCATTCCCTCCTTTCTCAGTTTCATTGGACGCGTCCAGCTCCGCCTGGATATCTTCCCCGGCGGAAACCGTCAGAGCGGCGTCGGAGCTTGTCAGCTGCAGGAACAGGTCCTCCAGCGTAAGGTCGGAATTTTTCAGCGCCAGTATGGGCCAGCCCTTCCGGGCCATCAGGGCAAACAGGTCCCTGCGCAGGTCCACTTCCGGCGCGGATTCCACGCTGAGCTCAAAGACGCCCGGCTCCTTCTCGCCGAAGGAGGAGACCTCCACTACCTGAGGCAGGCCCTGCAAGGCGTGAAGCATTTCCCTCTCCGGCCCCTCCGCCCGCAGGATCAGCCGATGATCCTTGGAAAGGTCGTGGGCCAGCGTATCGGTGGCGCCGTCGGCCACCACCCGGCCGTTGTTTATCACGATAATGCGCTCGCACACGGCTTGCACCTCAGACAGAATATGAGAGCTGAGGATCACCGTGTGGTTCCGGCCCAGGTTTTTGATGAGCGTGCGTATCTCAATGATCTGTTTGGGGTCAAGACCCACGGTGGGCTCGTCCAAAATCAAAACGGGGGGATTGCCGATCAGCGCTTGGGCAATGCCGACACGCTGCTTATAGCCTTTGGAAAGGTTGCCGATAAGCCGGTTGTACACGTCCTCGATCTTCACCAGGCGGCAGATCTCGGAAAGATGTTTTTCCTTAGGCAGTTTCGTCTTTTTCAGATCATACATAAAATTCAGGTATTCCTTTACCGTCATATCCATGTAGAGCGGCGGCATTTCGGGAAGATACCCGATCATTTTCTTGACCTCGGCGGGCTCGTCCAGAATATTTTTTCCCGAGACCTCCACCTCGCCGGAAGTGGCGGAGAGATATCCCGTGACGATATTCATCGTGGTGGATTTCCCCGCGCCGTTGGGCCCGAGAAAGCCCACGATGGAGCCTTCTTCCACTGTAAAACTCACGTTGTCCAGCGCCAGTTTTGTCCCATAGCGCTTCGTGAGGCTTTTAACCTCTACCATTTGGCCTGATTCCTCCTGTTTCTCCATCTTGCTCCCATAGGGAGCCTAATTTTAAATAGTACCGCAAAACCGGAATATTTGCAATAGTTTTCCCCCAGATAGCTTTTATTTTCTCCCGGTTTCCATGCTTTGACCGCTATTTTACCCCGTCTATGTGAATTTCCCGTGAAAGGGTGGTGACGTTCCCGGAAGCCTGCTTGACGAAACGGCGGTACTCAATGTAAAATAGGGGACGTAGAAATACCTGAAGTTCTTTTCAGGTCCGCGCAGCAAGACCGCTTTTCTGCGCGTTCTGCATATTTTATTTGTAACATTGATTTTCAGGGGGTATTTCTTTGGCTGAGATCAGACCTTTCAAGGCCCTGCGGTACGACCTTGTCCGAGCCGGAACGATTGAAGACCTGACCTGTCCGCCCTACGACATCATCAGCGAGGAGCAGCGGCAGGCCTACCTTGCCAGAAACCCGCACAACGCGGTGCGGCTGGAGCTCCCAAAGGGGGAAGATCCCTACGAGGAGGCCGGGAAGACCCTCAGGCAGTGGCTCTCCGAGGGGATCCTCAAAACCGACATGGACGAGGGGATCTATATCTACGAGGAAGAATTTTTGGACCGGGTCGACAGCGGCGAAACAAAAAAGCTTCGCGGCATGATCTGCCGGGTGAGGCTGGAGGACTTTTCCGCCGGCGTTATCCTGCCTCACGAGGAGACCCTCAGCAAGGCAAAAGAGGACCGTTTCCGGCTGATGAGCGCCACAGGCTGCAATTTCAGCCAGATCTACGCGCTGTATCCGGACAAAGAGCATATCACCCGCCGTAGGCTTGACAATCTGGCAGCCACCTGCGCCCCGCGCTACGATTTTTCAGACGGCACGGTGACTCACCGGCTCTGGGTAATAAACGACCCCGTGTCCATCGCCGCCATAAAGGAAGATTTTGCAGACAGAAAGCTCTATATCGCAGACGGGCATCACCGGTACGAGACCGCCCTGCGCTATCGGGATTTCCGGCGGGAGCAGGGGGAATACTGTCCCGGCGCCGAATATGTGATGATGATGCTGGCGGATATGGAAGACTCAGGGCTGGTGGTATTTCCCACCCACAGGCTCATCAGCGGCCTGCCGGATTTTGACAGCGCGTCCCTGCCGGAGCGCTGCGGGGAATGGTTCGAGATTTCTCCCAGCAAAGACCGGGCGGAAACGGAACGGGCCCTTTCTGAGTTTTATGCGGCCGGCCGCCATGCCTTCGGATATTTTGACGGCAGCCGGTGGTACACCCTGGCTTTGCAGGACGCCGCCGTCATGGACGGCCTGCTTCCCGAAAAGAGCCAGGCTTACCGCAGGCTGGACGTGACCGTGCTGCACACTCTGATCCTGGAGCGGCTTCTGGGCATCGACAGCGCGAACATGGCCGCTCAGAAAAACCTGACCTATACCCGCTCCGCAGAGGAAGCGGAGCAGTCCGTAGCAAGCGGAGAAAGCCAATGCTGCTTCCTGCTGAACCCCACCAGGGTGCAGGAGATCGGCGCTGTGGCCGCCGCAGGGGAAAAGATGCCCCAGAAATCCACCTACTTTTACCCCAAGCTCATTACGGGGCTGGTCTTCAACAAGCTGGATTGACGGGAAAGGGAGGCTGAGCTATGAAACTGACAGAAAAGACCCTGGCAGAAAAGGAAATTTTTCAGGGCAGGATCATCCGCGTCCATGTGGACGAGGTGGAGCTGGAAAATGGAGCCAAGGCAGAGCGGGAGGTGGTAGAGCACCCAGGCGGCGTCAGCGTGGCGGCGCTTACCGCCCGAAACGAGCTGATTTTCGTCCGGCAGTTCCGCTATCCTTATAAAGAGGTGCTGCTGGAGCTTCCTGCCGGGAAGCTGGAACCCGGGGAGGACCCCTTTGAGGCCATGAAACGGGAACAGCTGGAAGAGACCGGCACAGTTTCCGACCACTATGTTTTTCTGGGAAAGATCTACCCCACCTGCGGTTATTCCGCAGAGATCATTCACCTGTGGGCCTGCCGTCTCACGGAGGACAGCGGCGCTCTCCATCTGGACCGGGACGAATTTCTGGAAAATGAGCGCATTCCCCTGGAAAAAGCGGTGGAAATGGTGTGTACAAACGAAATTCCGGACGCGAAGACCCAGATCGGCATTTTGAAAACAGCGAGACTGGTGGAGAAGGGGCTGCTTTAAGGCTCCGGCCCGCCCGCGATTTTTGACCCTGTAGGGAGAAAGGCAAACAACTATGATGCATTTGAAAAGAATTTTGTGCGCCGGACTTTGCGCGGCCCTCTGCGCAGCTCTGGCAGGCTGCTCCGGTACAGCGGAGAGCTCCAGCGCGGCGGAAAGCTCCGCCGTCAGCGCCGTCTCTTCCGAACCGGAGGCGGAAAGTTCCCGGTTCGTCCCTGCGCCGGACCTGATCCCCAGCACGCCGGAAGCCGGTTCCAGCCTGGCGCCGGACAGCTTTGAAGCTCTCTTTTCCCAGAACCCCATCGACAAAAAATATGACGAGGACTATTCCTATGCCTCTTCCTTCTCCATGATGCAGCAGGCCTGTGACGATGCTGCTCGGAACTGGAAAAACATGGTGGATACCGCTTACCGGGCCGCCCTGAAGGCTTTGCCTGACGAGGAAAAGAACGCTTTGACCCAGGAGCAGGACGACTGGCTTTCCGAAACGGAGAACAGGATCGATGTGATCCGTCAGGAATCCGGGGACGACAACGAGGGGATCCTCTCCGCCGCAAAGGAGATCGTTCTGGTCTACCGGGACCGGGCCATGGAGCTGTGCAGGCTTAAATTTGAAGCCGACGGGACCCTTCCCGAATTCCCCGACGCCGAGGCCCTTGACCCGGCGGGATAAGCAAAACATTTTCTGCCCTCTTTTCAGCCGCGAAGGAGCCAAAAGCTTTCTTCGCGGCTTTTTTGTTTCCCGCTGTTTTTACGAAAATATTTCAAAGATGAGGCTTGACTTTTCGGCCTTAAATCTGCTATATTTTTACCTGCAACGTGTGGCGTCAATGCGTAATTCCAGTTGACTGCTGCAGGTTATTTTTTTGTCCTAAAATCATATTCATATTTTCAAAGCGTGCGGCCAGAAGGCATAAGTCCAGCTCTTCTCGCCGGGCGCTTTTTCTGTTCAAAGGAGGAAACAGGATCATGGAACAAAAGGCAAACGCATTTCTCGAAAAAGAAGGGGTATCCGTTCTGACGGCAGCCCGAAATTTGCCATGGCCTCTACGCTGGCCGGAGCGCTTGCAAATATCATTCTAGACCCTGTTTTCATTTTTGTGTTTCGCTGGGGTATGATGGGCGCGGTGATAGCTACCGTGCTGGGACAGGTGCTCACGGCCGTTCTCTCTATCTGGTATCTGTGTCACATGAAAGCCGTCCGGCTGAAAAAGAGAAGCTTCCGCTTCCACCTGCCGCTGGCTAAAAAATATCTGCCCCTTGGGCTTTGCAGCTTTCTGTCACAAATTTCCCTGGTCATGGCCATGGCGGCCATTCAGAACATGACCTTGAAATACAGCGCTCTGGATCCCGTTTTCGGACAGGAGCAGTACACCCAGATCCCCATGGCGGTGCTGGGCATCGTAATGAAATTTTTTCAAATCGTCATTTCCATTTCCGTAGGACTGGCGGCAGGGTGCATTCCCGTGGTGGGCTATAACATCGGAGCGGGACGAAAGGATCGGGTCCGTTCCCTGTTTACCCGCCTGCTTCTCGCCGAGGCCATTGTGGGCGGCGCAGCCCTGTTGATCGTGGAATTGTTCCCCCGGCAGCTCATCGGCATTTTCGGCGCCGCCAACGAAAGCGCCTACTACACCCAGTACGCGATCAAATGCTTCCGGGTCTATCTGTGCATGATGGTGCTTGCCACGGTAAACAAGGGGACGTTTATCTTTTTGCAATCCCTTGGGAAGGCCTTTGCTTCCACAGCCATTTCCATGGCGCGGGAGGTGGTTTTCGGCGTAGGCTTCTCCCTGCTTCTGCTCCAGTGGTTCGGCCTAAACGGCGTGCTCTACTCCATGCCGGTTTCCGACCTGCTGACTTTTCTGCTTTGTCTCGCGGTAATCATTCAGACCTATCGTTCTCTGCGCACAGACGCGTTAAGCGTTTCCGCCTGATGTTTCCCCCTCGCAGGCAGGGGAAAATCTTTGTGCAAAATTTCCATTTGACTTTGAAAACACAGTTCTGATAAACTATATCAGCAAACAAAAATACAGCCAACGACACATGCGGCACGGCCCTCCCGTGCGTAAGCCTGATTACGGTACAGAGCGCCGCGTGATGTCGTTTTCCTTTTGAAAACCGGGAAAAGACCCGCGTCCGCGCGTGTCTTTTCGGCGTTTTCAGGAGGTTTTTTCATTGAACGTTTATCTCGGCACGGAAAAGCCAGGACGGCTGCTGCGGAAATTCGCGGTCCCCTGTATCTTTTCCCTGATCATTTCCTGTCTGTACAACATCGTGGACCAGATCTTCGTGGGCAACGGCGTAGGGTATCTGGGCAACGCTGCCACAGGCGTTATCTTTCCCATCACCGTTGTGGGCTGGGGCGCTTCCCTTCTGTTCGGCGATGGAGCGGCGGCAACCCTCAGCGTCACTCTGGGCAGAAACGACACAAAGGATATCCATAAAACCGTGGGCGGCAGCGTCTTCTGCTCTTTCCTTTCGGGCATTTTGATCGCAGCCATAGGCTATTTGGGCGGCGACGGCCTTTTCAGGCTCATCGGCGCTACAGACGCCAACCTGTCCCTGGCGCGGGGCTACGGCTTTATCATCTTCGCCATGATGCCCTTTGCGCTGGCGCAGAACACCCTGGCCTCCATCATTCGTGCGGACGGCAGTCCCCGCTACGCCATGGGCGCCATGCTGGTAGGCGCCGTTCTCAATATCATCGGGGACCCGGTGGCCATTTTCGTATTGGACTGGGGCATTCAGGGCGCGGCTTACGCTACGATCCTTGGGCAGTTCGTCAGCTTTCTCATCTGCGCGGCATATCTGCGGAAAAGCAATTCTTTTAAGCTTTCTCTCCGCAGCTTCCTGCCGCAGCGTTCCTGTATCAGGCACGTTATGGCGCTGGGCGCTTCCAGCTTTTTGACCCAGCTTTCCATCGTTGTCATCACGGTGGTGAACAACGTTCTGCTGGTGCGCTACGGGGCGGGATCCATGTATGGCGCGGACATTCCTCTGGCCGCCTTTGTTGTAATTATGAAGCTGTTCCAGATCGTGCTGAACATTGCCATTGGCATTGCGGCCGGCGCCCAGCCCATTGTGGGCTACAATTACGGCGCGCAGAAGTACGACCGGGTAAAATCACTTTTGAAACTGATCCTTTTCTGGACCTCCATCATCAGCCTTTTCTGCACGGCGCTTTTTGAGATTTTCCCCCGGGCATTTATCAATCTGTTCGGCGCGGACGGCGAATTATACGTCTCCTTCGCAGTCAAATGTCTGCGCATTTACCTTTCCCTCACGGTCTTCACCTGCGTGCAGAAGGTCTGCGCCATTTTCCTGCAATCCATCGGCCACGCGAAGGAAGCTTCTTTCCTCTCCATTCTCCGGGACGCTCTGCTGATCGTCTTCTCCCTTGTCATTCCCATCTTCTTTGGAGTTACCGGCATTTTCTGGGCTGCTCCCGCCGCCGATATCCTCGCCATTCTTATTACAGCGGCCGTCATGCTCCCCCTCTGGAAAAAGCTGAAAGAGGCCCTTCCGGGCGTGATCTGACGAAAGATCGGCGCAAAAAGGCGGATACGGGAAATTCCCGTATCCGCCTTTTATTGCGCTTTAAAGCCTTTTTCTTTTATTTCAGGCTTCCAAATCACTCTTCGCTTTCCTCAGGCGCGGTTTCGCTGTCCTCGGCGCCTTCGGGAATATCGCTCCCCTCCTCGGCGGAGCCGTCGTCCTCTATCTCCACGTCGTCGACCTCGTCCTCCTCATGGGGGGCCCTGGCTAAAGTTACGACTTTGCTGCCCTCCTGAAGCTTCATCACGCGTACACCTTTGCTGGGACGGGCACAGATACGGACAGAAGACGCCTGAATACGGATAATGATGCCGTCCTCGGAAATAAGGATCACGTCGTCTTCCAGGTCCACAACCTTGATTCCGGCCACATCTCCGAACCGCTCCGTGTGATAATTGAGCAGGCCCTTGCCGCCCCGGTTTTGCAGACGGTAATTATCCGGTTTGGAAAGGCGGCCGTAGCCGGTTTCCGTCACGGTGAGCACCAGCGCATTTTCACGCAGCGTGGCCATACCCACAATGTAATCATTTTCCTTCAGCCGCATGACCTTCACGCCTCTGGCGGTACGGCTCAGCTCCCGCACGGCGGTTTCTTTGAACCGGATCGCCATGCCGCCGTGGGTGGCCACCAGCAGCTCCTGGCTGCCGTCGGTGATGCGCACCCAGCTGAGCACGTCCCCCTCGTCCAGAGAAATGGCGATCAGCCCGGCTTTTCTGGCGGAGTCGTAAGCGGAAAGCCTGGTGCGCTTGATAATACCGTTCCTTGTCACCATCACCAGGAATTTTTCGCTGTCAAATTCCGTCACTCGGATCATGGAGGTTATCTTTTCGTCCGCCTGCAGGGGAAGAAGGTTTCTAATGTTCATGCCCCGGCTCTGACGGCTGCCCTCCGGTATTTCATAGCATTTGAGGCGGTATACCCGGCCCAGGTCGGAGAAGAACAGAACATAATCGTGGCTGCCGGTAACGAACAGCTCCGTGGCCACGTCCTCGTCCCGGCGGGTCATGCCGGTAACGCCCCGGCCTCCCCGCTTCTGGGTGTGGTAGGTATCCATCTTCTGGCGCTTCACATAGCCGTAATTCGTCAGGGTGAGCACGCATTCTTCTTCGGGGATCAGGTCTTCGATATCGATCTCTCCGGCCACGTCTTGAATTTCCGTCTTACGGTCGTCGCCGTATTTGTCGGCCAGGGCCTGCAATTCTTCCTTCAGCACCTGGCGTATTTTCTCTTCCGAGCCCAAAAGTTCCTGGAAATACGCGATCCTGCCTTCCAGCTCCTTGTACTCCGCTTCCAGCTTTTCTCGGTTCAGGCCCTGCAGGGAGATCAGGCGCATATCGCAGATGGCCTGAGCCTGCACTTCGTCCAGGCCAAAGCGGGACATCAGGTTTTCCCTGGCGTTGTCGTAGCTTTCCCGGATAATTTTGATGACCTCGTCGATATTATCCTGGGCGATAAGCAGTCCCTCCAGCAGATGGGCCCGTTCCTGGGCCTTGCGCAGGTCAAACCTGGTGCGCCGGATCACGATTTCCTCCTGGAAGGAGATATATTCGTCCAGAATGTTTTTCAGGGTCAGTATCTTAGGCTGTGTCTGATTGTTCACCAGGGCCAGCATGATAACGGAGAAATTGCTCTGCATGGCGGTCTGGTGGAACAGACGGTTTAATACTACCTGGGGATTGGCGTCCCGTTTCAGCTCGATGACGATGCGCATACCGTTGCGGTCGGTTTCGTCCCGGATATCGGAAATGCCCTCCAGGCGCTTGTCCTTCACCTGGTCCGCCATATTTTTAATGAGCTGGCGCTTGTTCACCTGATACGGCAGCTCGCCCACAACAATTCTGGTACGGTCCTTGCCAAAGTCTTCAAATTCCGCTTTGGCCCGCACCGTGATCTTTCCGCGGCCTGTGGCGTAGGCGGCACGAATGCCCGCCCGGCCCATGATAATACCTTTGGTGGGAAAATCCGGCCCCTTGATGTGCTCCATTAACTCGTCCAGTGTGGCGTCGGGATTATCCAGCTCGCAGACCACTGCGCCGATGACCTCCCGCAGGTTGTGGGGCGGGATATTCGTCGCCATGCCCACGGCGATGCCGCTGGAACCATTTACCAGCAGGTTGGGAAAGCGGCTCGGCAGCACCCGGGGTTCCTTGCGGGTCTCATCAAAGTTGGGGTCCCAGTCCACCGTTTCCTTGTCGATATCCCGAAGCATTTCGTTGGAAATTCTGGAAAGCCGCGCCTCTGTGTAACGGTAGGCGGCGGGAGGGTTTCCGTCCACATCGCCAAAGTTTCCGTGGCCCTCCACCAGCGTATAGCGCATGGAAAAATTCTGAGCCAGACGTACCATGGCATCGTAGGCGGCAGTATCTCCATGGGGGTGGTACTTGCCCAGCATATCGCCTACGCAGGTAGCGGATTTCTTAAAGGGCTTGTCGCTGGTCAGACCGTCCTCATACAGGGTGTACAAAATACGGCGGTGTACCGGCTTTAGCCCGTCCCTCACGTCCGGCAGGGCACGGCCTTTGATAACGCTCATGGCGTACTGAATGTAGCTGTCCTGCATTTCCCCGGCCAATTCCGATTCCGTGATGTGCTGCTCCGGGAACAGAATGTCCTCCGGCTTATAGTCGCGATTATGTGCCATATTTCCTCACCTCCTCAATAATCCAGATACTGAGCCTTCGCCGCATTTTCTTCGATCCATTCTTTACGGGGTTCCACTTCCTCGCCCATCAGAATGGTAAATATCTGATCCGCCGTTACGGCGTCCTGCAGCGTGATCCTGCGCAGGGTGCGGCGCTCCGGGTCCATGGTGGTCTCCCACAGCTCATGGGGGTCCATTTCGCCCAGGCCCTTAAACCGGCTGATCTCCACCCTTACGTTGGGGTTGCCGCCCCGCAGCTCGGCGGAAATAGCGTCCCGCTGATCTTCGTCATAGGCCACCCGGACGGTTTTGCCTCTCGTCAGTTTGAACAGCGGCGGCACAGCGGAATATACATAACCCTTTTCGATCAGGGGCCGCATGTAACGGAAGAAGAAAGTCAAAAGCAGCGTGCGGATATGGGAGCCGTCCACATCGGCATCGGCCATAATGATGATCTTGTGGTATCGCAGCTTTTCCAGATTAAACTCGTCCCCGATGCCGGCTCCAAGGCCCAGCACCAGCGGATAGAGCTTGTCGTTGCCGTAGATCTTGTCCGCCCTGGCCTTTTCCACGTTCAGCATTTTACCCCACATGGAGAGAATAGCCTGGAACCGGCTATCCCGGCCCTGAATGGCGGAGCCTGCGGCGGAATCGCCCTCCACGATGTACAGCTCGCACAAAGAGGGATCCCGCTCGTTGCAGTCCTGCAGTTTATCGGGCATCTGGCCGGACTCCAGCGCGGTTTTCCTTCTGGCCAGGTCTCTGGCCTTCCGGGCTGCCTCTCTGGCCCGGGAAGCCGTCAGGGCCTTTTCCAGAATGGCTTTGCCCACGGCGGGGTTTTCCTCCAGGAAGGTGCTCATTTTATCGGTAAGCATGGAGCTGACCAGCGTGCTCATTTCCGTGTTGCCAAGCTTTGCCTTGGTCTGGCCCTCAAACTGTGCTTCCTTCAGTTTAACGCTGATCACGCAGGTCAGACCCTCGCGCACGTCCTCACCGGACAGGTTCTTATCGTTTTCTTTCAGGATATTATATTTTCTGGCGTAATCGTTCATCACCTTGGTCAGGGACCGCCGGAAGCCGTCCTCGTGGGTGCCGCCATCGGTGGTGTGAATGTTGTTGGCGAAGGAAAGAGTCAGCTCGTTGTAGCTGTCCGTGTACTGCATAGCGATTTCAGCCGTGGAGTTTCCGTCCGGAGCCTCCGCCGAAAAATACATGATCTCCGGGTGAAGGACTTCCACCGCTTTTTTCTTATTCAGATATTCCACAAAGGAGCGGATACCGCCCTCAAAGCAGTAGGTGTTTGAAATGATCCCTTCCCGATCCTGCTCCTCCGGCGCCCGGTCGCTGGGGTCCCGCTCGTCGATGAGCTCGATGTTCACCCCGGCGTTCAGGAAAGCCTGTTCCCGAAGGCGCTGCTGTAAGGTATCGTAGGTATAGGTGGTGGTCTCCCGGAAGATCTCCGGGTCCGCCTTAAAGCAAATGATCGAACCCGTTGTTCTGCCCTCCGGGGCTTTTCCGCGGTTTTCCAGCTCGGTTACAGCCTTGCCCCGCTCAAACCGCTGATAGTAAAGCTCTCCTTCGTGGACGACTTCCACCTCCAGCCATTCGGAAAGGGCATTCACCACGGAAGCGCCCACGCCGTGGAGACCGCCGGAAACCTTATAGCTGCCTCCTCCAAATTTGCCGCCGGCATGGAGGATGGTAAACACCACGGTAACGGCGGGCAGACCCGTTTTATGCTGGATCCCCACGGGAATACCCCGGCCGTTGTCGGAGACATAAATGATGTTTCCGGGCAGTATTTTTACTACGATCTTATCGCAGAAACCTGCTAGCGCTTCGTCGATAGCATTATCTACGATCTCGTAAACCAGGTGGTGCAGACCCCGAGGCCCGGTGGAGCCAATATACATGCCGGGACGCTTCCGGACCGCTTCCAGCCCTTCCAGCACCTGGATCTGGTCGCCGTCATAGTTCTGTCCGGCTTCCGTATTTGTCATGTTTGCCATTTCGTTATCCACCAGAAAAAAACCTCCAAACTTTTTTCCGACCGCATTGTTTTGAGACGTCTTCCGGTCAGTGGGACCGAGCGGAATATATTTTATAATAGTATAGCAGATTTTTGCCTCTTTGTAAAGAAAATGTACCCATTTTGAAACCGGAAAAAACGCCAAAAAACGGGGAAAAACCGGCCTTTCCTTTGGTCCGTTTTCCGCTTTTCGAAGACAGAGAAAAAACCATGGGCGAAGCAGATCGCACCATGGTTTTAAAAGCTTTTTTAAAGCCCTTCGGACAGAAAATCATTTTTCCTCTCTCCGCTGGTCTTTTATTTCCTTCAAACGCCGTTCCACATAATCCGGATCGTCATATTTCGCAAAGAAATCATCGCTGACGCTGGGAATATCAATACTGGAAACCACCCGATGTGACGATGCGGCGGCAGGTGCAGCGGTGCCTTGTACCGCGCTGGACACATTGGGTTGAGGTGAAACAGGGCGTGCGGACGCAGCAGGCCGCGCAGATGAAGTCTGCCCCTGGGCGCGCACGGGCTGCTGAACAGACCGAGTTGCTGCCGGGCGCTGGGGGGGCCGTTGAGACGGAGCGGAAGCTCTTGCGGAGCGGGCGGGAGGAAGCTTTACCACCGAAGTTTTTTGCATCTCCTGCTGATAAGAACCTGCGTCTCGGCGGGGAGAGCTGGGAACGACCCGCATATCGCTGTCATCTTCCATTTTTGGCAGCGGGCCTGTTCGGTAATCACCCTGGGGCAGATATTCGTTTGGATCGTAAAACATCTGCCCGGACGTATTCGCAGCGGCGGGACGGCGGTCCTCAAAGTTGCTTCTGCCCCGCGGCTTCTTTTCCATTTCGGTCCGAGAAACTTTTTTAATGACCGGTTTTGCCAGATAGACCATAAAAAGACTGATCAGGAAAAAAGCGGCGAAGGGAATCAAAATCTGCCAGACAGTATCGAGGGCAATATCGTCCAGAATAAATTTATGGAAGAAATACATGGCGCCCCCTGAAAATACCGCCAAAACGGCAAACACATGGATCAGCGGGGAAAGAAAGATATTTGAAATCCCTCCGCAGTGAGGGCACTTATATTCGCCCTGCCGTTTCAGGGACCATGTTCTGATGAGATTCACCCGTTTTTTACAGTAAGGACAGGTGGGAACTCCAAAATAAACCATATTTTCTGTATCCTTCCTTTCTTCACTTTTTATCCTTCCAGATAAAACCTGCTTTTAGCCCTGCGCAGCAGAGTGGAGGGAGCTATCTGAGAAATATAAACGATCTGCTTTCCCGTCTTCTCACAAACGACAAAAGACTTTGGCAGCTCCATGGAAACATTGACGACCCTGTCTTCCTTTTGAGCCTTTGCGAGAAAGCTCCGCGTGTGTTTTGAAACAGTGGAATGATCCATATCAAAGATCCCGATGATACTGTCTGTTCTTACCACTGTATTTTGCCCCAAATGCAGATACATTTTCAAATCTCCTCCGGAGTTATATGTCCGGCTTCCACATGGAACCGCCTGCCCGTTTCCTGCAAGCTTACCGTTTCCGGACTGCAGCAGGTGATAAATACCTGACGGCCTTGAAGATGATTCAGCAGATAGTCCTGCCGGTTCTGATCCAGCTCGCTCATCACATCGTCCAAAAGCACCACCGGCGTTTCCCCGGAAATGCCTGCCAAGGTCTCCGCCTCTGCCAGCTTCAAAGCTAAAACTGCGCTTCGCTGCTGGCCCTGGGAACCAAAGGCCCGGGCAGAAAGGCCGTTGAGTTCTATCTCAAGGTCATCTCTGTGAGGCCCGGCAGAGGTAAAGCCGGACCTCATATCGGAACGGACCGTTCTTTTCAATTCCTTCAAAAAGGCTTCTTCCGCTTCTTCCCGGGAAAAGTTTTCCACGGAAAATTTCACAGATGGGGAATACCGGACAGTGATCTGCTCCCTGCCTCGTGAAATTCCCTCGTAGATGGTCTGCACACCCGGCGCCAGCTTTTCCACATAAGCTTTTCGTTCCGCCATAACGGCGACCCCAAGCTTTGCAAGCCTTGCGTCCCACACCTCCAGCGTGTCCCGCAGCTCCGGAAATCTTGCCATATCCTTGAGCAAAGCGTTGCGCTGCAGCAGCGCTCGGTTATAAATGCTGATCGCTCCGGCAAATCCGGGTTTCAACTGGCACAGCGCGCCATCAATAAAGGTACGCCGCCGGGAAGGGCCTTCCTTAACCAGAAGAAGGTGCTCAGGTGAAAAAATAACAGCTCTGACCTTTCCCACCAGAGCGGAACCGGTCCTCTTTTTAACGCCGTTGATAATGGAACTTCTTCTGCCGTTTTCGATCTGTAAAACAGCTTTCTGCCGGCGCTCCTCACTAAAAAAATCCAGAGACAGAGAAGCCATAGGCGAATTTACGCCCGATTTTCGATCCAAACGGGGAAGCTCCGCGTCTTTTGCTCCGCGAAAGGAATGCCCCCCGGTAAACAGCCACAGACCTTCCAGAAAATTTGTCTTTCCTTGGGCGTTATCCCCGTAAATGACGTTTACCCCTTCACAGGGAAAAACCTCAGTATCCTCCAGATTCCTGAAATTCGAAGTGGCAAGACGCTGCACATACATGCTGTTGAACCTCGCAAATCTCGCTTTTCAGCTTCCTACTTGAAATATTTTTCCGGCATATTCCACCGTGTCTCCGGGCCGCAGCTTTCTCCCCCGCATAACGCACTGTTCTCCGTTTACCAGAACTTCTCCGCCTTGAACGACGAATTTTGCCTGGCCGCCGGTATCTACCATGCCTGAAAGTTTTAAAAAGGAATCAAGCCGGATAAATTCAGTTTCAATTTTGATGGTTTCCATAGCTTTTTCTTTAAGCCTTTCTTTGTACCGGCCTTTTTAATCGTTTTTCAAACGAACCGGCAGCACCAGGAACAAGAAGCTGTCCCCTTCCTTTGGAACGATCTTCATGGGACTTAGGGGTCCGCCAAGCTGTATTTTTACCTCATCACATTCCGTATTGCGCAGTGCGTCCAGTAAATAGCGGTTATTAAAGCCGATCTCCACGCTGTCCCCTGTCATTTCGGCGTTCAGCTGATCGCTTGCCCGTCCCATGGTGGTAGTACACAAAAGCTTGATCTCATTGTCCGCAAACAGGCACCGTACAGGGCTCTTTAAACGATCCGTGATCAGCAGAGAAACACGCTCCACACTGTCGATCACTTCTCTCGTTCTCACGATGACTTCCGTCTTGCTGTCCGGCGGAATCGCAGCCTTATAGTTTAAAAATTCTCCTTCCAGCAGGCTGGAAATAACGGTGTAATGGTCGATGGTAAACAGGATATGTCTACGCCCGGCGGATATTTCCACCTTGTCGTCGGTGTCTTTCAAAAGCTTTAGAATTTCACTCAGAGTCTTTCCGGGGACCACAAAGGACATATCCTCTTTAAAATCGGTGGGCTCGCTGCGCTTTGCCAAGCGGTAGCCGTCCACAGAAACCACGTCCAAAACGCCGCTTTCCATATGGAACAGACTGCCTTGATGAATAGGTTTTGCATCGCTTTCCGCCACAGCAAACAGCGTCTGCCGGATCATACTTTTCAGCACGGAGGAAGCAAGTTCTATTTTGGTGGAATCCGTCAGTTTCGGAAGCTCCGGAAATTCTTCTGCAGGCGTGGCGATGATGGAAAAATGGCTGTATCCGCTTTCAATAGCGGTCATATTTTTTTCATCTACCGTTACAGTGATAGTCTCGTCAGGAGTCTTCCTGACGATATCGGAAAATATCCTCGCCGGCAGGGCGGCTTTTCCCGTTTCCTCCACTTTAGCAGGAATGACGGTGGTGATGCCCAGCTCCAAGTCATAGGCGCAAAGCTCCAGCCCGCTTTCTGAGGCGGTCAGAAGAATACACTCTAGAGCAGGAATGGAGGTTTTACTGGAAACTGCTCTTTGAATGTTGGAGACAGCCTCCGTAATATCGTTTTTATTGACTGTAAATTTCATGGTTTCACCTTTCCGTTTCTGTGAAGCGTGTGATGATGCTTCCGGAAACTGTTTTTATAAATTCTTTTGTCTTATCATAGTTTGATTTAGAAGTCTTAGTAATGTATGTGGAAATTGTGAAAAAGAGAAAAACTCTGCTGTGTGCCTGGCTGTATGGAAGGAAAGTTTTTAAAAGGCCTTTGTGAAAAGCCTGTTGAGGCTGTGTAAAGATTTTTTGGTTTTAACACTTTTTTGAAAACTGGAAGTTGAATGTTGAAGAAAGAGTGAAAAACTCAAGCAAAGTTTACCGGTCTCTGATATTTTTGATGATATCATTGACGATCGCCCTCGTATGGGGGTCCTTTTCGATCTTTTTCTCTACCTGCCGGGTAGCATAAACAACGGTAGAGTGGTCTCTGCCGCCGAAGGTCTCTCCGATCTCTACCATGGAAAGATCGGTGATCTCCCGGACAATATACATGGAGATCTGTCTCGCTTCCGAAATATTGGAATTTCGTTTTTGAGAGCGGATATCGTCCGGTGTTACATTTCCATAGGTACGAGCGACTTCATCTATGATCTTATCTACGGTGACAGGCGCAGGCTGGCTGTTGTTGATGATATCGCTGATTGCTGCCTGGGCCGTAGCCACGTTGATTGGTTTATCTTCCAAAAGATGGAAAGCGCGCAGTTTTTTGACTGCTCCCTCCAGCTGGCGGATATTGTTTTTCAGTTTCGTGGCTATATATTCAGAAACGCTGTCCGGAATTGTGAACCCGAGAGATTCCGCTTTCTTATTGACGATTGCGGTGCGGGTCTCAAAATCCGGAATCTGAATATCGGCCAAAAGCCCCGATTCAAAACGTGATTTTAGTCTTTCTTCCAAAGTGGCGATCTCCTTTGGAGGCCGGTCCGATGTGAGGACGATTTGCTTTTTCGCTTCATGCAGGGCGTCGAAGGTGTGGAAAAATTCTTCCTGTGTGGAAACCTTTCCTGCGATGAACTGAATATCGTCTATGAGAAGCAGGTCGGCAGTTCTGTATTTTTCCCGCACATGGGGCATGGTGCCGCGGGCGATCCCTTCGATCACCTCGTTGGTAAAATCTTCTCCCTTTATATAGATAATGGTACGGCTGGGAAAGTTCTTTTTAAATTCCTTTGCGATGGCGTTAAGCAGATGAGTTTTTCCAAGCCCCGGGTTTCCGTAAACAAACAAAGGGTTATATAAAACTGCCGGCTGAGCGGCTACTGCCTGACAAGCGGCGTGGGCAAACCGGTTGGAAGGGCCCACCACAAAGTTTTCGAAGGTAAGGTCCTCGCTTTCCGCGCCGACAGGCTCCGTTTCAGGTCTTGCTTCCTTCTTTTCTTCCTGCACGCACAGAGAAAAGTTGATCTTAGAACCGAATACGTTTTGAAATGCTTCGTTCAGTAAATCACTGTAGCAGCGCAGGAGAGTCTGTTTGTGAAACTCGTTGGGAGCTTCGATGATGGCCATGCCCTTTTCAAAGTCCAGAGAAACAGGCTTTAAGCGGCTGAACCACGTTTTGTAGGCCACTTCGGTAATTTGAGATTTGCAGAATTCGCAGATGAGTTCCCAGGCCTGGTTAAAAGATTCCAAAATTTTTCCCCCCGCAAGCAGTTTCCTGCTGGTATTTCCACGTCTCTGTTTTTTTGAAACGGCGCTTTTTCACCTGGATCTTGAAGAAATTCCGGTATACGGATATTAGTATATCATAAAGGACGGTATTTTGCCACTATAAATTTTCAAAAAATTCTCAGCGGCCGGTCGGATAAAAACTTCCTTTTCTGAAAAATGTTTTTTGAAAAGCGCAAAAATATTTTGTAAAATTTTTAATTCAGGCCGATCCTATACCTTGTGGTGTTTTGAAGGGAAAAACGCTATTTATTCCGCGTTTTTTAAAAATTGGAAAAAATCAAAATGAAAAAGAAGAAAAAAAGCGCGGTTTCACCGGTTTCCAGAAAAAAATTAGGTTGACACACCGGGCGGCTTTACGTTATAATATCTAATCGCAAGGCAGCTGTTTGGCAGATGCCTTCCCGAAAGAAGCCCGAAAGGAGGGTTTTGTCATGCTGAGAACGTATCAGCCGAAGAAGCTCCACAGAAAGAAGGAGCATGGATTCCGCAAAAGAATGTCCGATAGAAACGGACGCAAGGTACTTGCACGCCGCAGAGCAAAAGGCAGAGCGCGCCTCTCCTACTAAAAAGGCGCTTTGAAGGTCACCGAGCGTGGCCTTTCTTTGTTTTGTATTTCTTTAGGAGCGGCTTTACGATGAAAAAAATTGTGCCTCTGTGCAAAAACAACGACTTCAGGCGTGCCTACTCCAAGGGAAAAAGTTTCGTGGGATCTCTTGCGGTAAGTTATGTGAGAAGCAACCGCCTTGGAGTTACCCGGATCGGTATCACGACCAGCAAAAAGATAGGAAACGCCGTTTCCCGAAACAGATCCCGCCGGGTGATCCGCGAAGCTTACCGCGGGCTTTCTGAAAGGGTAAAGTCAGGCTATGATCTTGTTTTTGTAGCCAGAGGAAAAACACCGCATGTAAAGAGCACAGATGTGAAAAGACAGCTTGAAAAGCAGCTTTCCGCCGCAGGCGTATTATTGAAGGAAGAAAAAAAAGGGGGCGGCGCATGAGGCGTCTTCTGATTAAGCTGATCTCTTTTTATCAGATGGCAATTTCCCCGCGAAAACCCGCTTCCTGCAAGTATATCCCCACCTGTTCCCAATATGGAATAGAGGCGATCCAGCGGTTTGGAGCGCTGAAGGGCAGTCTCCTGACAATATGGCGTATTTTAAGATGCAATCCATGGAGTCGGGGCGGGTACGACCCCGTGCCGGAAAAGAAGAAAAAATAGTGGGAAGCTGAACGATCGGATTTTCGATACAGGGTCCTTTACCTGGAAATCTCTTTAAGAGGAGCCGTTGCGATTTGATGGCAATATTCAATTTTTTTGGAAGTATTTTAGGGTATCTGCTCTGGTTTCTGTATGAAATTTTCAGAAACTACGGCGTTGCCATTATCTTGTTTACCGTCATTTTAAAGCTGGTTCTGTTTCCGACCTCCATTAAGCAGCAGAAAAGCATGGCGTCCCAGTCAAAGCTGGCGGAAAAACAGAAGGAATTACAGAAAAAATACGCGAACAACAAGCAGAAATATAACGAGGAGCTGACAAAGCTCTATGAAAAGGAAGGCGTGAACCCTTCCAGCGGGTGCCTTACCACGCTTTTGCCGTTCCCCATTATGCTGGGTATCTACTATTCTGTCATCATGCCCTTGTCCAATACCCTGCACATCGCTTCTAAAACTGTGCAGGAGGCGACGCAGTACATTTCAAAGATTCCGGGCGTGGTCTCTACAGGCGGCATTTATTCAGAACTGCAGATCATTCGGAATTTTGAGGCCCTGCGGGACAACCTGACCATGTTCAGCCCGGAGGACATCGCGAAGATCGAGGACTTTTCCAAGGGATTCCGATTCCTCGGCCTGGATCTGCTTTCCACGCCGCAGGGCTCGCCTTTCAGCACTTTCCTGTGGCTGATACCGGTGCTTTCCCTGGTGAGCAGCGTAGCTTTCCAGGTCTATACCATGTGGTACCAGAAAAAGACTACAGGTCAAAAGCCCATGGGCTGCATGATGGTAATGACGCTGGTTTTCCCGCTGATCAGCCTTTACTGGGCTTATACCATGCCCGCCGCCGTAGGTTTTTACTGGATCATTTCTTCTTTGACCAGCTGGGTGCAGAGCGTTATAACGAACCGGTATTTCAGCGCGGCGCAGATGACGGCCATGACGGAGGCCCAGCGGGTGGCCACTTTGGAACTGGCGGAAGCTTCTGTGCGCCCCCTTCCGGCGGCTACACAGAAGGAGATTGCCGACAAGCTGCTTGCCGGTCCCCAGCAGAAGCAGGAAAAGGAAGCTGGAAAGAAGCAGGGGCAAAAGAAGAAAAAAGGCGGTTCGGGTCAGGGAGACTCAAGCGCTTATATAGGAATGAAAAAGTAAGCGAAAGGAAGGTAACAAGGTATGCTGAAAGAAGCAGTGGCTCAGGGAGCAACGGTGCAGGAAGCTTTTGAGAATGCCTGTCGGGAGCTTGGCGCAGACACTACCGAAGCAGAAATTGAGATTTTGGAGGAGCCCACCAAGAAGACCTTCGGTCTGTTTGGTGGAAAGCCCGCCAAAGTCAGGGCCTATATTGAGAAAAAGGAAGACCCCGCCGAGACGGCTGCAGAATATTTGAAAGCGGTCCTGCGGGAAATGGGTCTTACCGATGTGGAGATCGAAATCACCCGGGAAGAGACCGGCGCCAATCTGAATCTCAGCGGAGAGGGGATCGGCTTTATTATCGGACACCGTGGCGAAACTCTTGATTCCCTTCAATATCTGGCGTCTCTGGTGGCGAACCATGTGGACAACTCCTATTTCCGGATCACGCTGGACGTGGGAAATTACCGGGAAAAGCGAAAGGAGACCCTGGAGGGCTTGGGAAAAAGAATGGCTCTGCGCGCTGTGAAGTCCGGCAGGAACGCCTCTTTAGAGCCTATGAATCCCTATGAGCGAAGGATCATTCACACCGCCGTTCAGTCTATCGACGGGGCCAAGTCCTGGAGCGAAGGCGAGGACATGGGCCGTCATGTAGTTATTGGCCCCGAAGGGGGAGAGCGTCCCCAGCGCAGGGATAACCGCAGAAACGACAGGCGGGGCAAAAGCGGCTATGACAACCGTAGAAGCAGCCCCCGCGCTCCCAGGGAGAATCCCGCTCCCCGGCCCGGAGGGCCGATGGCGGACGACCCCAATACTCCCATTTACGGAAAAATCGAAGTCAAAAAATAAAGGGACCTCAGGGGGCAGCCGGGAAGGGCAGCCCCCTTTTAGATTTTAGACGCTAGATGTTAGATGTTGGAGAAAGGCGGAAAGGGCCTGCGAAGAAAGAGGAGCTTTAAGCGGCCCGGAGAAAGAAGATCCGCTTTTAGACTTTAGATTTTAGGTATTTAGAGAAGAGCAGAACAGATCAAGAAGCAAAGCAGATGGAAAGGGGGAGGCATGTTATGGCAGGCGGAAAGACGATCGCGGCCATTTCCACCGGCGCCGCGCCGGGAGGGATCGGTATCGTACGGATCTCCGGAGAAAAGGCCCTGGAAATCGGGGACCGGGTTTTCCGCTCAAAAAGCGGGAAGAATATTTCCTCCATGGAAGGATATACGGCCCAGCTGGGCGGAGTCTTTACGTCCTCCGGCGAAAAACTGGACGATGTGATCGCCCTTGTTTTTCTGGCCCCGAAAAGCTATACGGGGGAAAACGTGGTAGAACTTTCCTGCCACGGCGGCTTGTATTTGACCGAGCGGATCCTTCGGGAGGTTCTGGCGGCGGGAGCTTCCCCCGCAGAGCCGGGGGAATTTACCCGGAGAGCCTTTGTAAACGGCAAACTGGATCTGACTCAGGCCGAAGCGGTAATGGAGCTCATCGGCGCCGAAGGGGAACAGGCGGCCAGAGCCGCTTTAGCCGGGAGCGAGGGCGTTTTGTCCCGGCGGGTTTCCGACGTTCGGGAGAGTCTTTCCCAGCTTGCGGCTCATCTGGCGGCGTGGGTCGACTTCCCTGATGAAGGGATCCCGGAACTGGAGGATTCCAGACTTTTAAACGGTCTCAAAGAAGTGGAGGACAGGCTTTCACGGCTGCTCAGTTCCTTTGACCGGGGCGAGCCCCTGCGAAAGGGTGTGCGGACTGTGATCGCGGGCCGTCCAAATGGGGGAAAATCCACACTGATGAACCTGCTTTCCGGGCAGCAGCGCTCGATTGTGACGGAATATGCCGGGACTACCCGGGACGTGGTGGAAAGTACAGTTGAGCTGGGAGGCGTTCCCCTGCTGCTGGCGGATACCGCCGGCCTGCGGGAAACAGACGACCCGGTGGAAAGCATAGGTGTGGCCGCAGCGAAAAAAAAGCTGGAAGCCGCCCAATTGGTGCTTGCGGTGTTTGATTCCTCCAGGGAGCTGACCGGAGAGGAACTGAAATGGGCCGGAGAACTGGACCCGAAGCGGACCGTTGCGGTGATCAATAAGAGCGACCTTCCCGAAAAGTGGAAAAAGGAAGAGATTAAGGGGATTCTGCCCCGCTGTGTCACGCTTTCCGCCGTTTCCGGTCAAGGCTTGGAGGACTTGGAGCGGCAGGTGGCGGAACTGTTGGAAACTACGGCTTTCCGGCCTGCCGAGGGAGTGCTTTTTACGCAGCGCCAGCGAGACGGCGTGGAAAGAGCGCTGAAAGCGGTTCAGGCGGGGAGGGAAGCTCTCTCCCTGGGACTGACGCTGGACGCGGTGTCAGTCTGTATCGAGGACGCTCTGCAGGCCCTTTATGAATTGACGGGAGAGCGGGTTTCAGACGAGATCATCGACCGGGTCTTTGAGGAATTCTGCGTTGGGAAGTAGTTGTCAGTTGTGCGATATGAGACGCCGGCTGCTGAATATGAGCGAAAAGCGGGGGACACCTTATGAAAACGCTGTATGTTTCCGATTTGGACGGCACGCTGCTGCGTAGCGACGCCAGAATCTCCGATTACACAAACGACGTGATTAACCGGCTGACGGCAGCAGGAATGCTGTTTACTTATGCCACGGCACGGTCCATTTATACCGCTTCCCAAGCCACTCGGGGGCTGACCGCTCAGATCCCGCTGATCACCCATAATGGAACAATGGTGCTGGATAACGTTTCCCAAAAGCTTCTGTTTTTCAACTCCTTTTCTCGTCAGGACGCGGCGGAAATTTTGGCATGCCTTTTGGAAAATGATATTTTCCCCATCGTATATGCTTACGATAGGCAGGAGCATTTTTCCTATTTGCCGGGCAGACTCAATCAAAAGACCGAAAGTTTTATCGCCACTCGAAAAAACGACGTCCGAAACCGGCCGATTTCCCGATGGGAGCAGCTTTTAGAAGGTCGAGTCCACTATTTTACCTGTATTGATGAAGAGGAAAAGCTGCGGCCTCTGTATGAAAGATACCGGGATAGATTCCACTGCTTTTTTCAGCCGGAAATCTACAGCGGCGATACGTTTTTTGAGATCATTCCCCGGGAAGCGTCCAAGGCCAATGCGGCTTTGCAGCTGAAAAAACTGCTTGGAGCAGAGCGGGTAGCGGCCTTTGGCGATGGTGAAAATGATTTGGACCTGTTTGAAATTGCCGATGAAGCCTATGCGGTTTCCAATGCTTCCAAAAAGCTAAAAGCGGCCGCCACTGGAATAATCGGAAGCAGCGATGAGGACAGCGTTGCAAAATGGCTGGAAGCACATGCGGAATTTTGAAGAAATCTGAGAGAGGGAAAAACGAATGTCTCGATATGACGCGGGAAAAATCGATGTGGCGGTGATCGGCGCGGGCCATGCCGGGATCGAGGCGGGACTTGCCTCCGCCCGGCTGGGATGTAAAACTGCTGTATTCACCATCAATCTGGACGCCGTGGGAAACTGCCCCTGCAATCCCAGTATCGGCGGTACGGCAAAAGGCCATCTTGTCCGGGAAATCGACGCTTTGGGCGGCGAAATGGGAAAGGCCGCCGACGAATGCACGCTGCAAAGCAGAATGCTGAATCTGGGGAAGGGTCCCGCCGTTCACTCCCTTCGGGCTCAAATCGACCGGAACCGCTATTCCCAGACCATGAAGCAACGTCTGGAAACCTGTGAAAATCTGGAGCTTCGCCAGGCGGAGGTAGTTTCTCTGGAGCCGAAGGACGGCCTTTGGCAGGTGACGACCCGACTGGGCGCGGTCTATACCGCCGGAGCGGTGATCCTGGCGACAGGCACTTTCCTGGGAGGCAAGGTGTTCGTGGGAGATGTTTCCTACGAGAGCGGACCCGATGGCATGTTCCCCGCTGCTTTTCTGCCGGATTCCCTCCGGGCGCTGGGCATTTCCCTGCGCAGATTTAAAACCGGCACGCCTGCCAGAGTGCTGCGTTCGTCCGTAGACTTCTCCGAGCTGGAGATACAGTACGGAGACGAGCCCGCTGTTCCGTTTTCCTATGATACGGAAGGGCCTGTCAAAAACAAGGCCGTCTGCCATGTCAGCTGGACGAACGACGGGACAAGGAAAGTCATTTTGGAAAATATTCACCGCTCTCCCCTCTATTCGGGTATGATCGAGGGAGTGGGCCCCCGGTACTGTCCCAGCATTGAGGACAAGGTGGTGCGTTTCCCCGATAAGCCCAGGCACCAGTTATTTATTGAGCCCTGCGGCGAAAATACGGAAGAAATGTATTTACAAGGCATGAGTTCCTCTCTGCCGGAGGACGTACAGCTGGCGTTTTACCATACCATTAAAGGGTTGGAGCATGTTCAGCTGATGCGCACCGCCTATGCCATAGAATATGACTGCTGCGACCCAATGCAGCTGGACGCGGCGCTGGAATTTCGGGATCACCCCGGCTTGTATGGGGCAGGCCAGTTCAATGGTAGCTCCGGCTATGAGGAAGCCGCCGCCCAGGGCCTGATGGCGGGGATCAATGCCGCCCGGAAATTGCAGGGAAAATCCCGTTTTGTGCTGGATAGGGCCAGCTCTTATATTGGCACCCTGATCGATGACCTTATCACGAAAGGGGTCAGCGATCCCTACCGTATGATGACTTCCCGTTCCGAGTACCGGCTGGTGCTGCGGCAGGATAACGCAGATGAGCGGCTGACCCCTCTTGGCCGGGAGCTGGGGCTGATCTCTGACCGCCGGTGGGCGAAATTTCAGGAAAAGCAGGAACAGAAGCGGCAGGAACTGAAACGGGTTAAGGAAACGGTGTTCCCTCCTACGGAGCAGTTGAACCAAATCCTTGTTTCACGTGGAACATCGCCCGTGACTACCGGTATAAAGCTGTGCGATCTGCTCCGTCGTCCGCAGATCACTTACCAGGATCTGACGGAAATAGACACGACCCGGCCGGAGCTTCCCAAAGCCGTGCTGGAAAGCGTAGAGATCGAGCTGAAATACGAGGGCTATATCCGTCGGCAAAATGCGGACATTGAAGAGATGCGCCGGGTAGAGGGCAAAAAGCTGCCCAGAGACATGGACTACAGTAAAATTACGGGACTGCGGCTGGAAGCCATTGAAAAGCTTAACCGGGTGCGCCCGGAAAATGTGGGGCAGGCGGGAAGGACATCCGGGGTCAGCCCGGCGGATATTTCCGTACTGCTGATCTGGCTTTCCGCCCGGGGAAAGGCCCATGGGGAGGAACAGGTATGAAAGACTGTAAAATGTCGCTTATTTCCATGGCAAAAACCATGGGTGTGAAAGTGACCGCCGGACAGGCGGAACAGTTCCAGACCTATCTGGAGCTTTTGCTTTCCTGGAATGAAAAGATCAATCTCACGGCTATTACCGACCCGGAGGAAGTGGCGGAGAAGCATTTTCTAGACAGCTTGACCCTGCTTGCGCACTGCAAAATAAAACCGGCTGCGAAAGTCCTCGATGTGGGTACCGGAGCGGGGTTTCCAGGGATTCCGCTGAAAATCATGCGCCCTGATATCCGGCTCACCCTGTTGGACGGGCAGAACAAGCGACTTACTTTTCTGAGGGAGGTCTGCTCGGCCCTGAGCCTGGAAGCAGAACGCATCCACAAGCGGGCGGAGGAAGCGGGACTGGACCCGAAAATGCGGGAAAGCTTTGATATTGTCACCGCTCGGGCGGTGGCGCCGCTGAATATTCTCTGCGAGTATTGCCTGCCCCTCACAAAAATGAAGGGCATCTTTCTGGCAATGAAAGGTCCGGGAGCACAGGAAGAACTGGCCCAGGCGGAACATGCGCTGGACGTGCTGGGCGGGACGGACAGAGAGATCATCTCCCTTTCCCTGCCCACTGCCGGAGAGCGCTGTATCGTTGCGGTGCAGAAAAAGGCCTTTACTCCCAAAGGCTATCCCCGTCATGGAGGGACAATCACGAAGCACCCGCTTGTTTAAATGCCGGATATTGGATAGAAGAAAAGGGCCTTTTCTAACGAAAGAATAGCAGCTACTTAAAACGGAAGGAGCAATCCTATGAATTTAATTTTTAGAAAAACTACGGCGGAGGACCAGGAGGCGCTGGACGCGGTGATGCAAGTTATCAGCGATGGCGAGGTAAAGGACAGGCAAAAAGCAGCGGAGCTGATTGAAAAGGTGGAGAAAGACCCCCAGAAATATCTGCTGGCGGCAGAGGACACGGAAACGGGAACGCTCTGCGGCACCCTGCTGGGCGTGGTGTTCGAAGATATCTGCGGGGACTGCCGCCCGATTTTGCTGGTGGAAAATGTGGCTGTGCTGCCTGAATACCAGGGAAAAGGCGTGGGAAAAGCCATGTTTCAGGAAATCGAGCGCTGGGGAAAAGAGCAGAACTGCCACTATGAAATGCTGGTTTCAGGAAACCAGCGCACGGGTGCCCATAAGTTTTATAAAGCCCTGGGTTTTGAGGAAGTTAAGGGATTTAAGAAGTATGATCTGTAAGCGGATCTTTACCACCCTTGTTGGGCTTGGAAAAAAGCGGAAAGGCAGAAGGAAAAGCGAAATAAAGCCGTCTAGGCAGAGAGCTTTCCCCGGAGAGGTTGTTTCTCTGGGGAATCTTTTTGCAAAAAGCGAGATTTATCCCGGAAGATTACCCGGCTGGCAAAAAAATTTCAAAAAACAAATTTCAGGCAACGTATTTCTACAAAAAACTGCGTTTTCTGGGTGTATACTAAGAACACGAAAAGCGTGGGGACAAGCAGAAACCATATGCTTTCCGTGTACAAAGAAGGAGGGGGACAAGCCCCTTCTGCAAAACGGCAAAGGGGGCGGGAAGATGTTTACCAGAGACGGACTGCGGCTGATGCGCCTGCCGGTTTCTAAAATACTGCCGAACCCTTCCCAGCCTCGCAAGCATTTCCCGGAGGATGAGCTGAAAAGCCTGGCGCAGAGTATCCAGGAAAACGGCCTGCTGCAGCCGGTGACGGTGCGAAAGGAAAGAGGCCTTTACTATCTGGTGGCGGGGGAACGCCGCCTGCGGGCCTGCAAGCTGGCGGGGCTGAAAGAGATCCCCGCGATCCTTACGGATTGCCAGGCGGAGGACAGCGCCGTGCTGGCCCTGCTGGAAAACCTTCAACGCAGAGATCTGCAGATGTTCGAGCAGGCAAACGCCATCATGAATCTGCTGCGGGAGTGGCAGATCACCCAGGAGGAAGCCGCCAAACGGCTGGGAATGAGCCAGTCCTATTTGGCCAACAAGCTGCGGCTTTTAAAGCTGAGCCCTGAGGAGCAGGCCGAAATTCTGGAAAACGGCCTGACTGAACGGCATGCCCGGGCACTGCTGCGCATTGATGACATGAGTCTGCGTCAGCGAGTGCTGCGTACGGTGATCGAAAAGAGACTGAACGTATCCCAGACGGAAGAGCTGGCAGCGGCGGCTTTGCAGCCAAAGAATATCAGGAGAAAGGCCAGACGGACCTTTGTCGCAAAGGATATCCGGCTTTTCATCAACACCATAGATCATGCGGTAGACGCCATGAAGACCGCTGGGATCGAGGCACAGTCGGAAAAGAAAGAAACGGAAGAGTATATCGAATGTACTGTGCGTATCCCAAAGCCTATAAAGGCAGCGTCTTGAAACAGAGTACAAGTTTAACCCATTCCCTTATTCATTTCCCACAAGGGAAAACGGTCGGAGCATTTCGCTTCGGCCGTTTTCTCTTTCACGGTTTTTTATTTGACGGGCGCGGTTACAGGCGGCTGTTCCGGCAGATGTTCCCCGATGATCTTTTCCATCCAGATCATGTTGTACCAGCGGCCGAATTTATAGCCGCAGCGGTGAAATTCCCCCACGGTCTTAAAGCCCAGGTGGGAGTGAAATTCCGCACTGTTTTTTGTCAGGTATTCGTCCTCCTGCTCCGGATAGCCGATACAGGCATACAGATTCAAAATGCCCATAGCCTTTAGCTGCTTTTCCAGCGCCTGATAAAGCATACGGCCATAGCCCCGCTTTTGGACCTGATGGTCCAGGTACACGGCCAGCTCACTGGCCCAGCTGTACGCCGCCCGTTCGTGAAAAGCCCCGGCGTAGGCGTAGCCCTGAATACCGCCGCCAGTTTCGACTACCAGATAAGGATAGCGCCGCATGGTGTTTTCCATGCGGGCCTGAAATTCCTCCGGTGTGGGAACGTCATATTCAAAGGTAATAGCGGTATGCTCCACATAATATGCGTAGATCGATAAAATCTGCGGCATGTCTGAAAGCTTTGCGGCTCTGACCGTGACGGGCTTCATAAAAACGCTCCTTCAGGAGAAACCAAAGTCTGTCAGGCAAATTATAACACGACGGGGTAAAAAGTCAATTTTTCGGAAGTGCAGGAGGCAGAAAATGTTTCACATGAAACATACGAAAAAAGCATGAGGTAAACGGGAAAACCTGAAAAAAGAGAGGAAGTTTGGGAAAAAAGGCGGTTTCTACTTCCCTTTCGGGAAATTTTATGCTATGATAACGACAAATTAAATTTACAAGACAAAAAGCCCGGGAAAAGCCGGGCGCTTCCGGAAGAAAAAGGAGTTTCCATGGCAAAAGTCATCGCAATCGCAAATCAAAAAGGCGGCGTGGGGAAAACTACCACCGCTGTGAATCTGGCCGCGGCGCTGGGAGACAAAGGAAAGAAAGTGCTTTTGGTAGACGCCGATCCCCAGGGAAATACCACCAGCGGCGTGGGAATAGACCGGCGCACCTGCATTCTCAGCGTTTACGAGGTCATGGTGGGCGGGGAAAAGGCGAAAAGCGCCGTTGTGAAAACCGCGTTTAAAAATTTAAAGCTTCTTCCCTCCAGCATCGATTTGGCGGCGGCGGAAATAGAGCTGGCCAGCCGGACAAGCCGGGAAGAGGTTTTAAAAAACGCACTGGCTTCCGTCCGAATGGAATACGATTTCATTCTGGTGGACTGTCCCCCGTCTCTGGGCCTCATCACTACCAACGCTTTAAATGCCGCCGACACGATTTTAATTCCGATCCAATGCGAATACTATGCGCTGGAGGGCTTGTCCCAGCTTATGAATACAGTGCGCAGAGTAAAGCGGCAGTACAATGACCGGCTGGATATCGAGGGCGTGCTGCTCACCATGTATGACGGCAGATTGAATCTGACGCAGCAGGTAGTGGAGGAAGTAAAGAAATATTTTCCGCGAAAAGTTTTTAAATCGGTGATCCCCCGGACGGTTCGGCTGTCGGAGGCGCCCGGGTTCGGTCAGCCCGTACTCTATTATGACAAAGCCTCCCGGGGGGCCGAAGCCTATGGAGAGCTGGCAGCGGAAGTCTTGAAAAATAACAGATGATAAAATAAGCAAACAGGAAAAGGGGAGGCCGCAATATGAAAAAGCGAGGATTAGGAAAAGGATTGGACGCCATTTTTGCGGAAAACAGCGCAGAATCTGCGGAAGGTGCGGTCAGTATCAAGATCGGTGAGATCGAACCGAACCGAGAGCAGCCCAGGAAGGAATTTGACAGCACCGCGCTGTCTGAGCTGGCGGAGTCCATTTCCCGTCACGGCGTTTTGCAGCCGCTGCTGGTGCGGCCCATTGTCAGCGGAGGGTACCGGATCGTCGCCGGGGAACGCCGCTGGCGGGCGGCCCGCATGGCGGGGCTTACGGAAGTGCCCGCGGTGGTCCGGGAAATGACCGATACGGAAGAAATGGTCTTTGCCCTGATCGAGAATTTGCAGCGGGAGGACCTGACGCCGCTGGAAGAAGCCAGAGGCTACAAAACGCTGATCGATACCCAGGGCTTTACGCAGGAGGAGGTTTCTCAGACGGTGGGAAAATCCCGCCCGGCGGTGACAAACGCCATGCGGCTTTTGAATCTGCCGGAGGATATCCAGGAAATGCTGGAAAAGGGAGAGCTTTCAGCGGGACACGCCAGGACGCTTTTAAGCTTTAAAAACGAAGAGGATATGCGGACCGGCGCTCAGAAAGCCAAGCAGGGAGCGTCTGTCCGAGAGCTTGAAAACATGGCGAAGCGCCTGAACGAAAAGAAGGCTCCCTCTCCCCGATCTACCCAGCGCAGCCAGTATTATCAGGAGGCCCAGCTGGCTGTGGGAGAATGTCTTGGCCGGAAGGTGAAAGTGTCCGGCACCAGGAAAAAGGGCCTTCTTCAAATCGAGTTTTACGGCGAAGAAGATCTGCAGAATCTGTTGAGTGAGCTGAAGCTGACAAACAAAGAATAAAAGGAGAGAACGAATATGCTGGATATTAAGCTGGTACGCTCCAATCCGGAGCTGGTAAAGGAAAACATCAAAAAGAAATTTCAGGACGAAAAACTGCCCCTGGTGGACCAGGTTCTGGAACTGGACGCGCAGTTCCGGGCCTCCAAGGCCAGAGGGGACGAGCTTCGTCAGCAGCGGAACATCATCAGCAAGGAGATCGGCAGCCTGATGAAGGCGGGCAAAAAAGACGAGGCGGAGGAAACCAAACGCAAGGTGGCGGAAATTGCCGATGAGCTTGCCGCCATGGAGCAGAAGGAAGCGGAGATGACCGAGGAGATCCGGAAACGCATGCTGGTGATCCCCAATATCATCGACGATTCCGTTCCCATCGGAAAAGACGATAGCGAAAACGTGGAGGTAGAGCGGTTCGGCGAGCCTGCCGTGCCGGATTTCGAGGTGCCCTATCATACGGATATCATGGAGAGTGTGAATGGCATCGATCTGGACAGTGCCCGGAAAACCAGCGGCAACGGCTTCTATTATCTGATGGGAGATATCGCCCGGCTGCATTCCGCAATCCTTTCCTATGCCAGGGATTTTATGATCGACAAGGGTTTTACCTATTGCGTGCCGCCCTTTATGATCCGCAGCGACGTGGTCACCGGCGTTATGAGCTTTGCCGAGATGGAAAACATGATGTACAAGATCGAAGGGGAAGACCTGTACCTTATCGGCACCAGTGAACACAGCATGATCGGTAAATTCATCGATACGATCCTGCCGGAGGATTCCCTGCCCAGGACCCTTACCAGTTATTCCCCCTGCTTCCGCAAGGAGGTAGGCGCTCATGGTATTGAGGAACGGGGCGTATACCGCATCCACCAGTTTGAAAAGCAGGAGATGATCGTGGTCTGCAAGCCGGAGGACAGCATGGACTGGTTCCACAAGCTGTATGCCTATACGGTGGAGCTGTTCCGCTCCATGGATATCCCGGTGCGGACGCTGGAATGCTGTTCCGGGGATCTGGCGGATCTGAAGGTCAAAAGCATCGACGTAGAGGCCTGGTCTCCCAGGCAGAAGAAATATTTTGAGGTGGGTAGCTGCTCCAATCTGGGAGACGCTCAGGCCAGAAGACTGGGTATCCGCATCAAGGGCGGTGAGGGCAACTACTTTGCCCATACCTTGAACAATACCGTTGTGGCGCCGCCCCGCATGCTTATCGCCTTCCTGGAGAACAACCTGCAGGCGGATGGCAGTATCAAGATCCCCGCGCCCCTCAGAATGTATATGGGCGGTAAAGAGGTTATTAAATAAACAGCTTAAAAACTGTTACGGAATGCATGAAATCGGCATATTCATGAAGAAAAAGTAGGGTTTCGCGTCTGAAAGACGAGAAAAGCGGGCCATGCTCATGGCCCGCAAGCGGTTTTTCCAAGGGACTGTTGCATTTTGCAACGGTCCCTTACAATTTTCGAATGGGGAAGAGCATAAAACCCTTTCCGGTCCGGGGGCAGGTGAAATCGTGCGCCGCGCCTGCCAGGGAAAGCCCGTTTTCCTTCAGATGATCCAGTGCCTTTGAAAAAGCGTCGTCGCAGGTGGATTCCACGGAAACGTACTCGTATCCCGGAACGATCCATTTTGTCCACCCGGCCGGAGCTTCCGCGTTGTTTTCACACTCCACGCCCGCAAGGTAAAGTCCTTTTTCAAAGTTCTCCCACGGCTGAAAAGAACGGGAAAAATCGGACATGGCGCCCCAGATCCCGACCAGGTTCCCCTCCGCGTCCGTTTTGGCCAGGGGTCGGACCTCCTCAAAATGGGAATTGGCGCTATCCCACAGCTTTTGGATAAAGCCTGCCCCGTCTGCGGTAGACCCCTCTTTTCCGATCACCGCAAAAGCGGGCTTTTCAAGTCTTTTGAACTGCATGAATCTCTCTCCTTCCCGCCCGGCTGTTTTGCCCGCCGGGGACTAAAAAAGAATAGCATATCACACAGGCAGCGTCCTGTCTTTTTCCGTTTCGTTTTGTCCGGCCTGCCCCCGTCTTTTTTTCGCGAAGGACAGCGCGAAGATGGCCACGCTGAGAAGATACATGCAGGCGACCGCCATGTAAAAGGGCTTTGCGCCTATCGCGTCAAAAACCATGCCGCCGGCAAGATTTCCCAAAATCCCGGCTACGGAGGAAACGGAGGCGTAAAAGGCCTGGGCGCTGGCTTTCAAATGGCTGGGCGCCAATTCATATACGTAGTTTAAGGACGAACCGATAAACAGCCCGTTGCCCAAGCCGTAGAAGGTGCAGAAGAGAAGCATGGTGGGAAGGGAATTGGCAAACAAGCCAAAGCCCAGACATTCCAAGGACATGAGCACGGCTGCGGCGGCGATGAGGCTGCGCAGGGGGAAGCGGCGGCTCAAGCGGATCATCAGCAGAAGGAAGGGCACCTCAAGCAGAGCCCGGTACGCCAGGATCACGCCATAGCTTTCTGAGGATATTCCAGCGCTGCTCATAAAATAGGGAATAAAATTGCCCTCACAGCTGGCCGCGATATAAAAAAGGAAAGCGAATACCAAAAACATGACATAAGCTCTACTGTGGAAGAGCTCTCCCGGATTCAGCTTTTCCTTTTTTTCTCCCTTGGGAGGGGCGGGACGGGCATTTGGCTCCCTTACTAAAAAGGTAAAAATCACCACTGGGATCATAAAAATACCGGTGATCCAAAAGGTGTTTTCCACTCCAATGGAAGGAAGAAAGAAAGAAATGAGGAGACTCCCCACGGTGAACAAAAAGGAGCCGAAGCCGCGCAGCATACCGAAATTGAGACGCAGCTCGTTGCAGTTGCGCACTAAAATGTTTTCCGCAAACGTGCTGGTGGAGCCCCGGAAAAAGTTGACCACGGGCAGAAACACCATAAGTATCGCAGGCGCCGTCGGAATGACCGGCGTCAGTGCGTACAGCACGCCGGCACAGACGAGAACGGTAACCAGCACCTTTTTCAAGGAGCCGATGCGGTCGCTCACCATGCCCCAGAAAGAAACGGAAGCGATGCCCACGCCGGAAGCAATGGCGTTGAGAAGACCTAACTGCGATGCGGAAAATCCAATTTTCTGAAGGTAAACGGTCTGATAGCAGCCAAAGGCCCAGGCAAACCAGAAAAGGCCGTTGACCCCTACCAGAAGAAAAGCCTGCTTTGCGCCGGGATCCAGTTTGGAAAAAAAGTGTTTCATAGGCGAAAGTCCCGTTTCGTTTTAGGAAGATTTCCGGACAGCTTTCAAAAAGTAAGGATAGCGTATAACAAACCGCCGCCGCTGTCAATAAATTTCTGAGAAATATTTTGAGAAAAATCCGCTCTGTTTCCGTTTTTTCCGTCAGTAAACCGCGATACGGACAAAACTTTGGAAGCCTTTCCCGCTTTCAGGGATTTTTATCGCTGAAAATTACGGAAAGCCCTTGCAAAACCCGATTCCCGGTGTTATAATTTTTCCTTAATATCAGGTGCGGGAAATAGAGATTTTCGGAAAGAGAGTGTGGTTTTCATGGAGTACCAGGACAAGTTCGTAAAGGAAGGGCTCACCTATGACGACGTGCTGCTGATTCCGGCGGAGTCCCACGTTCTGCCCTCGGAGGTTGACCTTTCTACAAATCTGACAAAAAAGATACGACTGAACACGCCCATTATGACTGCCGCCATGGATACGGTGACAGAAGCCGATATGGCTATCGCCATTGCGCGAGAAGGCGGCATCGGCATCATTCACAAGAATATGAGCATCGAGCGTCAGGCGGACCAGGTGGACCGCGTAAAGCGCTCTGAAAACGGCGTCATCGTGAACCCGTTCTTTCTTGCCCCGGACAATCTGGTGCGGGAAGCGGACGAGATCATGGGGCGCTTTAAAATTTCCGGCGTTCCTATCTGCGAGGACGGCGTGCTGGTGGGCATCATCACTAACCGGGATATGCGCTTCATGGAAGGCAGCGACTTTGACCAGCCCATTCGCAATGTTATGACGAAAGACAATCTGGTGACTGCCCCGGTGGGCACTACCATGCAGGAGGCCCAGGAGATCCTGCGCAGGCACAGGATCGAAAAGCTTCCCATCGTAGACGGGAACATGCGTCTGAAGGGCCTGATCACCATCAAGGATATCGAAAAGGCGGTGCGGTATCCCAATTCGGCCAGAGACGCTGGAGGCCGTCTGCTGTGCGGCGCGGCCATCGGCGCCACAAAAGATGTGCTGGACCGGGTGGCCGCTCTGGTAGAGTCCCAGGTGGACGTGGTGGTGCTGGATTCCGCTCACGGCCACAACAACGGCGTGCTGGAAGCCGTTTCCAAGGTAAAGAAGGCTTACCCAGAGCTGCAGGTCATCGCCGGAAACATCGCCACGGCCGAGGGTGCGAAAGCGTTGATCGACGCCGGCGCGGACTGCGTAAAGGTGGGTATCGGCCCCGGATCTATCTGCACCACCCGCGTGGTGGCGGGCATCGGTGTACCTCAGATCACGGCTGTGTTTGACGCAGCCAACGAAGCTGCCAAATACGGGATACCAGTTATTGCCGACGGCGGTATCAAGTACAGCGGCGACATTGTAAAGGGACTGGCCGCGGGAGCAAACGTGGTCATGCTGGGCTCCATGGTGGCAGGCTGCAAGGAGGCCCCCGGCGAGTATGAGCTGTACCAGGGCCGCCAGTTTAAGGTATACCGCGGCATGGGCAGCCTGGGCGCTATGGGCAAGGGCAGCAGCGACCGGTATTTCCAGGGCGAGCAGAAGAAATTCGTGCCTGAGGGCGTAGAGGGACGCGTTCCCTTCAAAGGCCCCTTGGCAGACACCATTTTCCAGATGGTGGGCGGCATTCGCTCCGGCATGGGGTATACCGGCTGCGCGAATATCCAGGAACTCCATGACAAGGCCCAGTTCGTAAAGATCACCGGCGCGGGCCTGACGGAAAGCCACCCCCACGATATCCAAATTACCAAGGAAGCCCCCAATTACTCCATTCACGGGTAAAAAGCCTTCCGGGCAAGACAAAAAACTGGTTGCCTCTGTTCCTGGTTCTGGCTGTAAAACAGTTTTCCCAATAGAAAATTGGAAAAATGGTTTTTAAAGCGTAATTTGATTGAGAGATACAAAGGAGGATTTTCGATGGAAACGCCAAGAAAAAGGTTTTTAGTGAAAAATGATTCAAAGCTTCCCCTTATCGCAGCCATTCTCGGGGGGGGGCGCTGATCCTCTCGTTCTTCTGGATTGCCGGCAGTGATGTAGGCGGTTCTCCGTTCAGATTTACCATACCGCTGATTTGGAATTTTGTCCGTGGGTGGTACGAGATAGGTTTTTTGGATTTGCTGCTGTTTGCCAGCGCCGTGCTTTTGCTGCTGGCAGGGGCGGGACTGGCAAAAAAAGCGCCTGTTCTCTGTGCGCTGCCCAGTGTTCTTTATACGCTGTTCTTTGTGATTTGGGGAATTATAGCCGGCAGGACCCTTATGGAGACGTGGAACATTCTGTCCTTTGTCCTGTCCCTTGCCGTTTCGGCCATCTCCGTATTGACCGTTTGCAATGTGATAAAGACCAATCTCCCCATGGCTGTGGTTTCCTTTGCCGGGGCGCTTTTACCACTCTTTGCGATTTTTACAGTAAGAGACACACCTGGATATCCTGTTTATTTTACTATAGGCTATGGCTGGGTTTCTATGATACCCGATATTTCCATAATGCTCCGGTTTCTGTTTATGCTTTTAGGCACCGGCTTTCTGGCTCTTTCTTTGGAGTATGCGGAAGCCCCTCGAAAACAGACGGCAGGTACGCCCGCAGTACCGGCGCCGCAGGGCGGCCAGCCGCGCCAGTTGAACGGTATGCCCTCTGTTCTGGCGGAGCGGCGCAGCATTGCGCTTTGTATCATTCTTTCTTTCGTCACTTTCGGCTTTTATCTGATTTATTGGAAATATACCCTGTGCAAAAAGATTCGAGCCTGGTGCGGGGAATCGGAGGACTGCGCCGGAGAGACGGCCTGTCTGGTACTGGTGCCTTTCTACAGCTTGTACTGGATGTATACCCGGGGGAAAAAGATGTTTGAAGCTTCTCAGGCCCGAAGCTTTTATATGCAGGACAATTCCGTGGTTTATCTTCTGCTGGATATTTTCGGGCTGGGGCTCATATCCTATGGACTAATACAGAACGAGTTCAACAAAATTGCCGATGCCTGTAACGTTCAGGGCGGCACAGACGTTTTTGCACCGGCCATGCCTCAGCCGAAAGTTCAACCGGCTCCCGCTGCCGTTTCTTCTGCTGAAAAATCCGTGGAAGAACGCCTCAAAGAGGCGCAGGCTCTGCTGGATAAGGGCCTGATTTCTCCGGAGGAATTTGAAGAGAAGCGCCGGGATATTCTGGAGAAGCTTTGATTTCTCTGTTTTTTCTCCACAAAGCGTTTTTTGGGAAATCCCTGTAAATTACTTGACAAACATTGGGGAATACTCTATAATAAGTAGCGCTCCGGCAGTTCTGCCGGAGCAAATATGGCGGCATAGCTCAGTTGGCTAGAGCATTCGGTTCATACCCGAAGTGTCGATGGTTCAAATCCATTTGCCGCTACCATATGGCCCGGTGGTCAAACGGTTAAGACACCGCCCTTTCACGGCGGTAATACGAGTTCGATTCTCGTCCGGGTCACCAAGCAGAGGATAACGCCGGACCCGGGCGCGCCGGGCCCTGCGTTTTCTTTATTTTCTCCCGCGAGCGGCAGATGTGAGCTGCCGTCTCGAGAAAGGAAGTATGGTCCCCTTATGAAAAAGCGAATTTTATCTCTGCTGTCCGCGGCGGCGCTGCTGCTGACGCTGACGGCCTGCGGCGGCACCACCGGCTCAGGGCTCCCGACGCTGGAAGTGGCGGCAGGATCCTCCGCTGTAGAGTCCGGCGAACAGGGCGAAGCGAGAAAAAAGCCTGTCGGCAATTATGAAAATGAGAGTCCCGATGGCATGAGCGGGCTGCTGGCCTATATGGAAGACGGCAAGGCGGTGGCCCGGGACACGGAAAACGTAAAGTTTGAAAACGGCTCCATCATCATTGCGGAAAACACTACGTCTTTTGTGCAGATGTCCTTTAAGGAGATCGGCGCTGTAAACGGCTACCGGTATCAGTTTACCTATAACGGCGGCACGGTGCAGGCGGAGTTTTACCGTTTTGACCCGGACAACCTGGACGAAAAGGGCAGGGCCTGCTTGGACAGCGTCAAGACAAAGGGCTTCTTTGAAGTATTGGGCAACGAGGTTCCCGCCGTTCTGCACCCCAGCGGGAAATATCTGATGGTCTACACGGACGCCAACGCTGAAAAAAACGAAAAGAACGCCAGCCAGAAAGAATGGGCGGAGGAATTGTTCCTCAGTTTTCCCGCATAAAGGATTTCCCAAAAGGCTTGCAGCAATGCGGGCCTTTTTTGTGCGCGCGGACGGCGGGGGACCACGGATTTTGAACGGGTAAATCCGGGATGTAAATATTCACTGATATTCTAGCTGGAAAGGAAGCGGGAATTTGCGCGGGCGTATTCATTTTGGAGGACACAGGGGCACGTATGAGATCGATATGACCAATGGCCCCCTGCTGGGGAAAATTATCCGGTTCGCCATTCCACTGGCGCTTTCCGGTATCTTGCAGCTGCTCTTCAATGCCGCCGATATCGTGGTGGTGGGCCGTTTTGCAGGCAGCAATGCTCTGGCCGCCGTAGGGGCCACGGGCGCGCTCATCAACCTGATCGTCACCCTGTTCATGGGCCTCTCTATAGGCACGAATGTGCTGGTGGCCCAGTATTACGGGGCAGGGAACGAAAAGGATCTGCGGGAAACGGTACATACTTCCATTCTGGCCTCTCTCATTTTCGGGACGCTTTTGATCGCCGCGGGAATGCTGCTGGCCCGGCCCATGCTCAGCGCCATGGCCACGCCGCCGGAGGTGCTGGACCAGGCAGTGCTGTATATGCGTATTTACTTCCTGGGCATGCCGGGTATGATGCTGTACAATTTCGGCGCGGCCATTCTCCGGGCGGTGGGAGATACCCAGCGACCCCTCTATTTCCTGCTTTTGTCCGGCGTGATCAACGTCATTCTGAACCTGTTTTTCGTCATAGCGGTGCATATGGACGTAGCAGGCGTGGCCACGGCCACCGCCGTGTCTCAGACGGTCTCGGCAGGACTTGTGCTGTGGTGTCTTGTGAAAAGCGACCGCGTTTACCGGGTAGATCTGAAAAAGCTCTGCATCAAAAAAGACAAGCTGCTGAAAATGGCGAAGATCGGCTTGCCTGCGGGCATTCAGGGCGCGTCCTTTTCCATTTCCAACGTGCTGATCCAGTCCACAATCAATTCCTTTGGCGCTGTGGCCATGGCTGGAAATACGGCCGCCGCCAACATCGAAGGTTTTGTTTCCGCCGCCATGGACGCTTTTTCCCAGGCGGCCATGTCCTTTACCGGCCAGAACGTGGGGGCTAAAAAGCTGGGCCGCGTCAACCGGATCCTGGCCCTATGCCTGTCTCTTGGAATCGGTATCGGACTGGCGCTGGGGATCGGAGGGTACCTTGCAGGTCCCGCCCTGCTTGGGATTTATTCCGGCGATGCGGAGGTCATCGCCTTTGGTCTGCGCCGTCTGGCCATTGTCTGCGCCTGTCAGTGCATCGGCGCCATGATGGGCAATATGGTAGGCGCGCTTCGGGGACTGGGGGCTTCCTTTGTGCCCATGGTGATCACCATCACCTTCGTGTGCGGGTTCCGGGTGGTCTGGCTGTATACGGCATTTGCCGCCATGCCCACTCTGGAAATGTTGTACGCCTCCTATCCCATCACTTGGGGATTGGCGGCGGCGTTTGACTTTATATGTTATCTTGCTGTAAAAAGGCGCGTGGCAAAGCGGCTGAGTACCAGCGCGGTTTCGGAATAGCATCGGCGGACGAAGCCCGCATAAAAAGCATGGCAGAAAACGGGAGGAAGGATCGCAGTGAATTTGAGAATGAGGAAAAAAGAACGGCAGGGCAGGTTTGAAATCGATATGACAAACGGGCCCCTGCTGGGAAAAATCGTGAAATTTGCGATCCCCCTGGCGCTTTCCGGCGTTTTGCAGCTGCTGTTCAACGCTGCCGATATGGTGGTGGCGGGCCGCTTTGCAGGCAGCCAGGCACTGGCGGCGGTGGGTTCCACCGGGGCGCTCATAAATCTGATCATCAACCTGTTTATCGGGCTGTCCGTAGGCGTGAATGTACTGATCGCCCGCTATTACGGCTCCGGACAGCAGGCCGAGCTGGGCGGGACGGCCCATACCGCCATTCTGACCAGCCTGGTTTCCGGCGTGGCGCTGATCTTTATTGGGATCGGGCTGTCGAAGCCCCTGCTCACGCTGATGGGAACGCCGTCCGACGTCATCGATTCGGCAGTACTGTATATGCGCATCTACTTTGCCGGAATGCCGGTAGTGATGCTCTATAACTTCGGCGCAGCCATTTTGCGGGCTGTGGGGGATACCCGCCGGCCTCTGTATTTCCTGACTATTGCGGGCGTTATCAATGTCTGCCTGAACCTGTTTTTTGTCATCGTCCTGCAAATGGGCGTAGCCGGCGTCGCTACAGCTACCGTGATCTCTCAGGCGATTTCCGCGGCGCTGGTACTGCGGTGCCTTGTGAAGAGCGATGGTGTTTACCGCATCGATCTGCGGCGCCTGCGCATTGAGAAGGACAAGCTGGTTCAGATGATGAAAATCGGTATCCCCGCTGGGATCCAGGGCGCGACTTTTTCCATTTCCAACGTGATCATTCAGTCTACCATCAATTCCTTCGGCTCTGTGGCCATGGCGGGAGCAACGGCCTCCAGCAATCTGGAGGGCTTCCTCTGGACGGTGGTGGACGCTTTTACCCAGGCGGCGCAAAGCTTTACAAGCCAGAACTACGGAGCAAGAAAGCCGGGACGGGTGAGCCGGGTAATGGCAATTTGCCTTGCTATGGCGGTGGGGTGCAGCATCGCCATGGGCGGCGGCGCTTACCTTGGCGGGCATACCCTGCTGGGATTGTACACCTCGGACGAACAGGTCATCGAGTATGGATTGCGCCGCATGCTTATCACCTGCGTGCCCTATTTTACTATTGCCTTGATGAATGTGCTGGTGGGAATGCTTCGGGGACTGGGTTCCTCCATCATGCCCATGATAATGTCTATCATTGGAACATGTGGACTGCGCATTGTGTGGATTTACACCATTTTCTCTCTGAATCCCACCTGGGAAGTCCTGTTCCTGTCTTACCCCATTTCCTGGCTGGTGACAGGCGTGTTCCAGCTCATCTGTTACTTCTTTGTGAAAAAGAAAGCCTTCGCAAAACTGGGAACTGGGAATCAAGCGGTATAAATGATGGTTTAACGATTATCAGTGGCAGACCTGCTCTTGACCTTAGGCGCCCCGTTCCCTATACCGCGAACCGGTGCGCTCCAATGGTGGCCACTACCTGCCGGGACCATATCCATTTATTGGTGGTTTTCGCCGGATTATAATAATAGATCGCGCCGCCGGTGGGATCGGAGCCGTTGATGGCTTCCCGGGCGGCCTGGTAGGCAGAGTCCGCTACGGCGGCGTTGATACCGCCATCGTACAGGCAGGAGAATGCGCCGTCCTGATAGATGACCCCGGACAGGGTGTTGGGAAAGGAAGGGTGCGCGATGCGGTTCATAATGACCGCGCCTACTGCCACCTGCCCCTCGTAGGGCTCGCCTCTGGATTCAGCGGAGATGATGGAAGCCAGCAGCTCCACGTCGCTTTCGCTGAACCCGCCGTAAGCTCCGCCTGAGCCGCCCCCGCCGGTGAGCCCCAGGGCTGCCAGAGTGTTTTTGCCCGCAATGCCGTCCGCGTCCAGCCCCTGGTCCCTTTGGAAGGCTGTCACCGCGGACTGTGTCTTCGTGCCGTAAATGCCGTCTGCCGCACCGGGGTCGTAGCCCAATTCCTGAAGCTTCTGCTGGATCTGCGTGACTTCGCTGCCCCGAGAGCCGTATTTGGAGAGCGCGCTGGCATTCCCGCCGTTGCTCAGCATCAGAATGACCATCAGGTTTACCAGCGCCACCACCAGAATACGCCAGAGATAGTGCCCGATCCGTTTTGCCCGTTCCGTTTTCATAAACCACTGCGTCCTTTCTTTTTACGATCGTATATACAATATATAAAAGGGAAACAATCTTTCTATGCGACTAAATTGCCCAGTCGGAATAGAAAAGTATACGCGGCAAGTTTTGGACATGCATTTTTCCTTTTTGGAATATTTTCTATGGGCATTTCTGCCGTTGTTATACAAGATATTGAAAAAAGAGAAAAAATTAAAAAAAAGTTAAAAAACGCGAAAAAAGGAGTTGACAGAGGAGGGGGAGATGTGGTAAGATAGTCAAGCGCTCG
>CAZXLM010000007.1:0-58279 GCA_964642055.1 uncultured Acutalibacter sp.
GCCAGTTCCGCCATAGCGGCTTTTATAATAACTTATTCATTTTAGCATAGAGGGACCGTGAAATCAAGGGAAGGTTTTAGAAAAAATCGCTGAAAATTTTGACGAAGCTGTTTGCTTTTGCAGGGAAGATATAGTATACTATAAACCAATAGGGGACACCCGAAATATTCATTGAAGGAGTAATGGTTTATGTATTATCTCGGAATTGACCTGGGCGGCACTAATATTGCCGTTGGCATCGTCGATGAAAACTATCAGATCGTGGCCCGTGCCACCAAAAAGACGGAGACAGAAAGTCCCGAGCAGGTAGCCGACGCCATGGCGGAAACCGCTCGGGAGGCTTTGAAAAACGCCGGCCTTACGCTGGCGGACGTACCGTGGATCGGCGTCGGTTCTCCGGGAACGATCAACAAAGCGACCGGCCTGATCGAGTACGCCAACAACCTGCCTTTCCGGAATACGCCCATGGTCCAGATGCTGTCGGACCGTCTGGACGGCAAAAAAATCTTGATGGAGAACGACGCCAATGCTGCGGCATACGGCGAATACATGGCCGGCGCCTTGAAGGGCGCCGATAACGCCATTGCTATTACGCTGGGAACCGGCGTAGGCGGAGGCGTCATCATCAATCATCAGATCTATTCCGGCAGCAATTTCGCTGGGGCGGAGCTGGGACATACCGTTATCGTTGTGGGCGGCCGTCCCTGCACCTGCGGGCGTATCGGCTGCTGGGAGACCTACGCCTCGGCTACCGGTCTTATCAGGACCACCAAGGAGCATATGGAGAAAGCTTCCAAGGATTCCCCGCTGTGGACCCTCGTTGATGGAAACATTGAAAATGTAAACGGACGCACCGCGTTTGACGCCATGCGTCAGGGCGATCCCATCGGTCAGGAGATCGTGGATGAGTATATTCATTACCTGAGCGAGGGAATCGTAAACATGGTCAATATCTTCCAGCCGGATATTCTCTGCATTGGCGGTGGCATTTCCAACGAGCGGGAAACGCTCATGGCCCCGGTGAGAGCCTTTGTAGAGAAGCAGCAGTATGCCATGAATTCTTCCAAGAAGACGGTTATCTGCCGTGCAGAACTGGGCAACGACGCCGGTATTATCGGCGCGGCTCTGCTGGGCAAGGAGGCGTAAGCCATGTCGGTAAGAACGTCATCGTTCGGCCTGCTTCCCGATGGCCGGGAGGCCGAGCTTTATACGCTGGAAAAAGAAGGCATGTCCCTGACGGTCACAAATTATGGCTGCCGCATCGTCTCTCTTCTCACGCCGGACCGGCAGGGTGGTCTGGGCGATGTGGTGCTGGGACACCGCACGCTTGAGGAGTATTTCGGTGCGAATTATCAGGGAGCTTTTGTGGGCCGATATGCAAACCGTATCGGCAATGCAGAATTTTCCCTGAACGGTAAAACATTCTATCTGTCGAAAAACGATGGAAAGAATACGCTTCACGGCGGCCCGGGCGGCTATCATCAGGTGCTTTGGGAGGCCCAGGCAAGAGACGGGGAGGAACCGTCTGTTGTGTTTACTCATACGAGCCCCGATGGGGACGAGGGGTATCCCGGCGAATTGCGGATGACCGTGACCTACACGCTGACAAAGGAAGGTTCTCTTTCTTTGGAGTATCAGGCTGTTTCCGATCGGGAAACGCCCTTTAATCCCACCAATCACTCCTTTTTTAATTTGTCCGGAGACTGTCAAAAAGACGTTCTGGATACGCAGCTGACGATTTATGCGTCCCATGTCACAAGCGTATCCGATGATTTGATCCCGGACGGTGCGCTCCTGCCTGTGGCAGGCGGGCCGCTGGATTTCACCCGGGGAAAGCCCCTGGAAAAAGACATGTTTGCGGACGACCACCTGATCCGCCTTTGCGGCGGGTTTGACCACAATTTCTGCGTGGACGGCGAGGGCTTCCGCAAGATCGCGGAGGCTTATGAGCCGGATAGCGGCAGAGTGATGGAGGTCTTTTCCGACATGCCCGGAGTTCAGCTCTATACCTTTAACTCTGTGGACGGGCTTATGGGCAGGGACGGAGCTCCCATGAAGCCCCATACGGCTTTCTGCCTGGAAACGCAGTTCTATCCGGATTCGGTGAATCATGGGAATTTTCCATTCCGCTTCCTGCAGCCGAACGAGCGTTTTTCTACAAGGACGGTATACAAATTTTCCGTAAAATGATCGAAACAGAGGGAGCTGCGGCTTCTTCTGCCTTTTACGCTGAAAGGAATGAGTCCAATGAAACAGGAAAAATCCTGCGGTGCGGTGGTATACCGCAAACAGCACGGCGAACTGGGAATTTTGCTGATTCGGCACAAAAACGGCGGACATTGGGCGTTTCCCAAAGGACATGTGGAGAAAAACGAAACGGAGGAAGAGACCGCCCTTCGCGAGATCAGAGAGGAAACAGACCTGAATGTGAAGCTGGATACTGGTTTCCGCCGCAGCGTTACCTATTCGCCCAAGCCCGGTGTGATGAAAGAAGTTGTCTATTTCGGCGCGAAAGCCGATAAACACGATGGTGTAAAAGCGCAGATGGAGGAAGTGACCGGCATCTGCTGGGAAACGCCTGAAAAGGCGCTGGAGCTTGTCACCTATGAAAACGACCGGGAGACCCTGCGGGCTTTTTTGGAATACCGCGCTCAAAAGAAGGCTGAAAAAGAGGGGACGAAAAAATGAGATATGCAGTCTATGCTGTTGCGCTTATCTATGCGCTGCTGTGCGGGTACGCGGCCTGCGCGCCACTGAAAGCAGCGGAAAAGCAGAAGGGAACTTCCGCGCTGATGCTGGCCGGAAGCCTAATCCTGATTCTTGCCATTATACTGCATGCGATGGAGACCCCATACAGCTGGGCCATTGTGCTTGCGGGCGGCGCGCTTATCTGCGTTGCGGCATTTTTAAACGGAAAGCGCAGCGGAACGCTGCATATCTGGCATCACGCGGTGCGCTTTATTCTGACGGCGCTTTTGGTGCTGGGGTTCCTTTTTTGGTAAATTTCTTTCAATAACCCGTTTTTTTAAAAGCAGGAGGTCTGGAAAGCCTCCTGCTTTTTTCTGCCCTTTTTATGGCCTGTTCTATTTTGAGGGCACGTCCCATACAATAGAGTATCCATTGAGGAAAGGAAGACATCTGTATGGATAGTTCCGGATTTGACAGACTTGCAGAGCGGATACCGAAATATGGAGACCTGCTGGCGCGGATCCCGATAGAGGTGAAGGCACAGGCTTTTGACATTCATCTGAAAACCGGACAGCCTGTTTCAGTCTGTGGAAGCGACGGCGTTTTTTTCCTGACGGCAAACGGGAAAGTCACTCGTGCTGCTACAGATGATCTGCCCTGCGTTTCCCGTGAGGAAATGCAGGAAATATTTGTCGGGACCTGCGGTCATTCCGTATTCAGTCATGAGCAGGAGATCCAAAAGGGCTATATCTCCATGGGCTTTTCCTGCCGCGCGGGGGTGTGCGGTACGGCGGTGCTGGAAAACGGAAGGGTAAAGGGTGTTCGCGACATATCCACCCTGGTGTTTCGCATTCCCAGGGAAGTAAAAGGCTGCGGGGACAGGCTGTTTCTGGAAGGCGTTGACATGTGCGGCGGCGTTCTGCTCGTGGGAGAGCCGTCCAGCGGAAAGACCACGCTTTTGCGGGATATCGCCGCGTCCCTGTCTACCGGAAAATTTCAGCCGGTCAAACGGGTCGCCGTGCTGGACGGACGGGGAGAGATAGGCGGAGATTTCGACCTGGGCCCCTGCGCGGACGTGCTGTGCGGATATCCGAAAGCAGAGGCCTTTGACATTGCGATCCGCATGCTCTCTCCGGAGTTTATCGTGTGCGATGAGCTTTCTCCGGATGATTTGGAACTCGTGCGGCAGTCCTGCTTTGCCGGGGTGCCCCTGATTGCTTCCGTTCATGGACGCAGAGACGAGCTGCTGCGCCGTCCCCTGTGCAGAGAGCTATTAAGGACCGGAGCTTTCGGTACAGTGGTCAGCCTGTGGGGACGGGGTCAGCCGGGAGAGATCGAGATAATAGAAAAGGCCGGTGAGGAATATGAAGCTGGCGGGAGCGCTCCTGGTGATCCTGAGCGGCCTGTGTCTGGGAATGGACCGCGTGTGGGAGCTGAGAAAAAGGGAAGAAGCGCTGCTTGACCTCAAGCGGACCATGCAGGCTTTTAGGACGGGGATCCATTATGCCGCATGCCCTCTGGGAGAACTGATCGCACAGACCGGAGATTCCCGATTCTGCCGGCTGGCGGCGAAAGATCCGGCTTTTTTGACGGAACCGAGATCTGCTTTGGCGCGGGCTGGAGAGAAGCTTCTGCGGGAATCCGCCGATTTGGAATTATACCGGGGATTTGTCCGGGAATTGGGAAACAGCGACACGCAGGGACAGCTGGAACACCTGAGCCTTTGTGCCGATCTGCTGGAAACGAACCTGACGCAGGCCAGAGAAGCAACAGAGAAAAAATCCAAACTGTATGTATGTCTGGGACTGTTCGGCGGTATCACGATATGCCTTGTTCTGCTGTAAAAAGGAAAGGAAGGAAAAGGGCCTTGGAAGTAGATTTGATTTTCAAGATAGCCGCTATCGGCATCATAGTAGCCGTGCTGAATCAGTTGTTGATCCGTTCCGGCCGGGAAGAACAGGCTATGATGACGACTTTGGCAGGACTGATCGTAGTGTTGATGATGATCATCAATGAGATAGACGCCCTGTTTCAGGCTATCAAGTCCATCTTTCAGCTGTAGCCATGGATATTTTTGCGATAGGGGTCTGCGCCGCATGCGCCGCAGTTTTCGGGGCGCTTATAAAGCGTGGCAACAAGGAATATGCGCTGCTTCTTTCGGCGGCGGCCTGTACCGTCATTCTGCTGTCAGTGGTGGGAAATCTGGAACCGGTGGTTTCCCAGCTGGAAACACTGGTGGGCTTGGAGGGGGTTTCCGATTCCGTTTTTCCGATAGTGCTCAAGGCTGTAGGGATCGCCGTCGCGGGGCAGCTGGCCTCCCACGTTTGTAAGGACGCCGGGGAATCGGCACTGTCTTATGCGGTGGATTTAGCCGCAAAGTCTGCTATTTTCGTCGTTTCCCTGCCGCTGCTCACGAAGGTTTTTGAATATCTGGAGGAGATCGTCAAATTGTGAGAAAGCCCGTAAAGGCTTTTGGGGACGGAGAAAACATGAAACGCAACACTTTACTGCCGCTGTTTGTCTGTCTGCTTTTTTGCTTTTCGCTGTGGTCGGCTCCTAAAGCCGAAGCGCAGGAGCCGGACTTACAGGAAGAACTGCTGCAAAAAAGCGGAGCAGAGGAAATGTATGACAGCCTGGACAACGAAACGAAGGGGCTGCTCTCCCAGGCGGGGATCGAAAAAGCTTCTGTAGACGGGGAAGGCAAAGGCCTTTTCTCCATTCTCTCACAGCTCCTTCAGGAAAAGCTTGCCGGCCCATTCAAGGCGTTGGCTTCCTTAACGGCTGTCATCATTCTCTGCAAGCTGGCAAACTGCTTTGATTCTTCAGAGCTCGGGGGGATTTCCGCTTTTGCCGGAGCCCTGGCCTGCGCAGCCGTAGTCGTGGCGCCACTGCTGAAGGTGATGGATTCTACACAGCGGGCAGTGGAAAGCGCTTCCGTATTCCTGCTGGCTTCCGTGCCGGTGTACGGCGGACTGATGGCGGCCGGCGGCAGTGCGGCGGCGGGAACTTCTTACAGTTTTCTCGCTTTGTCTGCGGCGAATGTTATCCCCATTCTTTCCTCGTCACTGATCTTTCCGATGCTTCATGTGTTTCTGGCACTGGCACTGACCGCGTCCGTATCCGAGATCAAGCTTGACCGGCTGGCAGGTTCCCTGTATGGCTTTGCCAAATGGCTGCTGGTGCTTGCTGTCACGCTGTTTTCCGGTATTCTTTCCGTCCAGACCATGCTCAACGCCCAGGTGGACGCTGTCGGCAGCAAGACGGCTAAGCTTTTCGCATCGGCCGCTATCCCCATTGTGGGCAGCGCTTTCGGCGACGCGATAGGGGCGATCCAGAACAGTGTTCATATGGTCAAATCAGGGGTGGGGGCTTTTGGAATTTTGGCGGCCCTGTGCATATTCGCACCCGCCGCCATGGAGGCTGCCATTTGGACGGCGGTCTGCTTTGCCGGACAAATTATCGGGGATATCTTTGAAACGCCAAAACTCAGCTCGTTTCTGGGAATGTGCGGCTCTGCCGCACGCATGGTCCTGGCAGTAATCGCCGCCACTTGCGCCGTGTCCGTAGTCAGCGCTGCAATCGTTTTATTCGTGAAGGGAAGTCTATGAAATCGCTTTTACAAAACATAGCCGGCATCTGCGTGCTGCTTGCCGCTATCGAATTGGTGGGCAGGCTCTGCTCCAAAAACGCCGCGGTAAAGTTCGTCCGGGCGCTGGCTGTACTGGTGCTCCTGGCTTCGGCGATAATGCCGCTGTTTTCTGTGGAATGGGACCTTTCTCAGCCTCTGGAAAAGACGGAGCAAACAGGGGAAGCTCTCTCGGATTTTGTGCAGGAACAGACGGCAGGCGCGGCAGAATCGGAATTGACGGCTTATCTGGAAGGACTTCTGGCGTCGGCAGGCCTGAAAGCGGAAAAAATTGCAGTGGGTACAGATATCGGAGCGGATAACTGCATAGTATTAACAAAGCTGGAGGTTTCTTTTGCCTATGAAAGCGATTCGCAGCGGGCTCGGGCTTTGCTGGAAAACACGCTGGGGGACGGTGTTGAAGTGGAGGTAGTGACAAATGGACGTTGAGAAATGGAAGGCCGCCCTGCAAAAGGCTTTTCCAAAGGATAAGGCCGTGAAGGTCCTCATTTTGCTCGGCATCTGCGGCATCGCCCTGATCTATTTTTCTTCCTTGTTCAGCGGTGAAAAAAAGCAGGAAAAAGCGCCGGAAAAAGCAGAACAGACGGTTTCGGTGGAAGCGTATGAAGAAAAACTGGAGCAGGAGCTTGCCCGGATCGTCCGGGCGATAACGGGGGAAGAGACGCCGGAAGTGCTGGTGACTCTGGAAAGCGGAAACCGGAAGGTGTTTGCCTCGGACGAAAAGACAGATTCCCAGCAGAGCGAGACTGGGCAAAATACCAGGGAAGTCGAGAAAAGCCATGTGATACTCAGGGATTCCGACGGGGCGCAGCAAGCGCTGACCGTCACTGAAATACAGCCGGAGGTAAAAGGAGTGGTGATCGTGAGCGGATATGCGGGCAACCCGGTGATCCGGGAAAAGCTTACGGAAGCGGTGAAAGTCGCACTGGACATTTCTTCAGCGAAGGTGTGTGTAACGGACTCGGGATAGCGCACCAGCAAAGCAGTGGAAAAACCGCTGTAAAAAGCCTAAAAACAATTTATGGAGGTACTTGATATGAAATTCGGCAAAAAGCAATTGGTCCTTGCGTCTCTGGTGCTGGCTCTGGGCGCGGCCGTATACCTGAACTGGCAGTTTGCCGGGACAAACAAACTGCCTGTGGAGGATTCCTCCGGCGAGGTAAGTCAGCTGGGCGCGGCTCAGCTTGTAAACAACGCCTATGTGGAAACTGTTTCCGACGACCTGAAAAAACAACCTTCCTCTGATTCCTCGGCAGACCGCCTTTCGGAAGCTCGTCTGAACCGGCAGAATTCCCGGGACGAGGCCATGGAACTGCTTGACGATGTGCTGGAAAACGTAGATGCGGACAGCGACGCCAAAAAAGAGGCGGTAGCCCAGGCGTCTGCCATCGCGCAAAGCATTTTGAAAGAGACGAACGTGGAAAACCTTCTACAGGCCAAAGGCTATGAGCAGAGTGTAGCGTACATAAACGACGGCGAGTGCAGTGTGGTGGTGTCCGGCGAGTTACAAGACGCCGATACACTGATCATTCAAGAGATCGTTATGGAGCAGACAGGAGTTACCGCCGATAAAATTAAAATCGTCGGCACAAAATAAGAATTCCAGGGGATCGGATTTCTCCAAGGCGGATAAGCCGGGACAGATTTTACGAAAATCCGCGATATTTCCGCATTTTCTCTTGCGCGGGCACGCTTTTGTGGTATAATAGCACTATTGACCGGAAATGCATTTATCAGCCGGTGGTGAAGCTTGAAAACCGCAAGAACGTTCTGTTACACGCAGGCTCACCGAAAGACGGTGAGCCTTTTTGCATACGGAAAGGAAGGTCGTTTCATGACAAGAAGGGAAGCAAGAGAACAGGCGTTTTGTATCGTGTTTGAACAGGCCGCGGGCGGAGAAAGCGTTGATCAAATTCTCCACGCCGCCTCGGAAGCCCGCGATTTTATTCCCGATCCCTTCGCGGAAAGCGAAGCCTTTGGAGTCGAAGAAAAAGCGGAAGAACTGGATCGGATCATTGCAGAAAATATCCGCGGCTGGAATATTCGGCGTTTGTCGAAGGTAGCGCTGGCTCTGCTGCGGCTGTCCGTATATGAAATTCTCTTTGACGATTCCATTCCGGAAGGGGTCTCCATCAACGAAGCGGTGGAGCTTGCAAAAAAATACGGCGGAAAGGACGATGCCCCCTATATCAACGGCGTGCTGGCTTCCATTGTGAAGGGCCGGGAAAGCGCGGAGGGAAAAAAAGCATGAGCGCGTCTGTGCTTACGGTGTCGCAGATCAATTTCTTTGTGAAATCCCTGCTGGAAAGCGATGGCAGGCTGAATGATGTTCTGGTGACGGGGGAGATATCCAATTTCACGGACCACTACCGTTCCGGCCATCTGTATTTTTCTCTGAAAGATGAAAAATCTGTGCTGAAGGCAGTCATGTTTTCCGGAGCTGCAAAAAGGCTGAAGTTCCGGCCTGCCGATGGTATGAAGGTGATTGTTCGGGGCAGGGTGTCTGTCTATGAGCCTTCCGGACAGTACCAGCTGTACGCGGAGGACATGCAGCCCGATGGTATCGGCGCTTTGAGCATAGCTTTTGAACAGCTGAAAAACCGGCTGGAGCAGGAGGGCCTTTTCGATCCCGCCCGCAAACGTCCGCTGCCCAGGTATCCTCGGAGGATCGGTGTAATAACCTCGCCAACGGGAGCTGCTGTCCGGGATATTTTGCAAATTACGGCCCGGCGATGGCCCGTGGCGGAGATAGTTTTTTCTCCCGTGCTGGTGCAGGGCGAGGGCGCGCCTGCGCAGCTTACGAAAGCCATTCAGGAGATGAACCGGAAACGTGCCTGCGATGTGATCATTATCGGGCGCGGCGGCGGTTCGCTGGAAGATCTGTGGGCTTTCAATAACGAAGCGCTGGCCCGTTCGATCTATGCGTCGGAAATTCCCGTCGTTTCTGCCGTGGGTCATGAAACGGATTTTACTATTTGCGATTTTGCTGCGGATTTGCGGGCTCCTACACCCAGCGCGGCGGCAGAGCTCACCACGCCGGATATGCGCGAAGAGAACCAGCGGCTTCTGGCCCTTCACCGCTATTTTCACGAAAGGGCCCGGGAAACGGTGGAATATCTGCGGCAGAGCTTAGATCTGCTGGTTCAGGATTCTGCTTTGGGAAAGCCGGACCGGCTGCTGAGCCTGTGGAAAGAGAAGCTTGGACTTTTTTTTGGACGGGCCGTGGGGGCCATGGGGGACAAGCTGAAAGCGGAAGAGCAGTCGCTTTCCCTGCTCTCCGGCAGATTGGACGCTTTAAGCCCTTTGAAGGTATTGTCCCGTGGCTATTCGGTAGCGACAGATGAAGCAGGAAAAGTAATACGGAACGCTGAGGCCCTTGCTCCGGGAGACAGGATCACTTTGAAAATGGCGGTAGGACAGGTAAAAACGGAAGTGTTGGAAAGGACGGAATAAAAAGTGAAATCGAAGCTGAATTTTGAAGAAGCCATGGCGCGGCTTCAGGAAATTGTATCGCAGCTGGAAAGCGGGGAAGAATCCTTAGAGAGCTCCATGAAGCTTTTTGAAGAGGGGGCAAAGCTGTCTGCCCAGTGCTATGAGACCCTTGATAAGGCAGAGCAGAAGATCACGGAGCTTGCAAACATTCAGGAGGATCCGGAAAATGACGAAGTGTAACAGAGCAGAGGACTTTCGGAAGCTCATTGAACCGGCGCTGGAAAGCGCGTTTCCCCAGATGGAGGCTGATGATTTAAGGGCGCCGGTAGCGGAGGCCATGCGGTACAGCCTGCTGTGCGGCGGAAAGCGAATACGACCGGTGCTCACTTTGGCTTTCTGCGAGCTGTGCGGCGGGGACCTGGAAGCGGCGCTTCCCTTTGCCTGTGCCGTTGAGATGGTACACACCTATTCTTTGATCCATGACGATATGCCCTGCATGGACAACGATGACATGCGCAGGGGAAAGCCTGCCAACCACAAGGTTTACGGCGAAAATATTGCCCTGCTGGCGGGAGACGGCCTGCTGACCAAGGCGTTTGAGACCGCTCTTTCCGCAAAGGATCAAAATGCCGCCGCGAAAGCCGCATTGGTACTGGCACAATGCGCGGGGGATAAGGGTATGGTCGGCGGCCAGTGCATCGACTTGAAATCCGAAGGCATGGCGGTAGACTTGGAACTGCTCAGGGCGATGGATCAGGGAAAGACCGTGGCGCTGATTTCTGCTGCCTGCCTTATGGGCTGTATCGCCGCCGGCGGGGGTGCAGTCCAGCTTGAGGCCGCAAAGCTATATGCCGAGGGTCTGGGCATGGCCTTTCAGATCCGCGACGATATTTTGGATATTTTGGGAGACCCTGAAAAGCTAGGAAAAAACACAGGCGTGGATTCCGCCAGAGAAAAGCGGAATTATGTGTCCCTGCTGGGCGTGGAACGGGCACAGGCTCTGGTAGAGGAATATACACAGCAGGCCGTGAGTGCCCTGAACAGCTTTTCGGGAAACGTCGCTTTCCTCCGAGAGCTGGCACTGACCCTGGCAAAGCGGGAAAGCTGATGCGCGTTCTGGAATACTCCGTTTTGCCGGAGTTTGACGGCATTTCCGTCCAGCGGTATGTTCGAGACGTTTTGGGCTTTTCAGCCCGTATGCTTACGAAGCAGAAGCACCTGGAAAATGGGCTCCTGAAAAACGGCTGGCCCTGCCGCAGCATCGATATCCTCCGCACCGGAGATAGATTGTCCTTGACACTTCCGGAGGAGCAGGGCGCTTATCCCGCTGTTTCCATACCGATAACCGTCCTTTTTGAAACGGAGGATCATCTGGCCGTAGACAAGCCTGCGGGTATGCCGGTCCACCCTTCGCCTGGGCACAACTTGGACAGCCTTTTAAACGCAGCAGCCTTTTATTTCCAGGAAACGGGCCAAAACTGCCTGTTTCGTCCGCTTTATCGACTGGATAAGGACACCAGCGGTGTTGTATTGCTGGGAAAACACAGGGCGGCGGTCTCTTCCGCTCAGGTGGAAAAGCGGTATTTCGCTGTCTGCGAAGGGAAGCTTTCCGGCTCCGGTACGGTGGAACTGCCCATAGGACTGAAAGAGGGAAGCAGGATAGTTCGTGAATGCGGCCATGGGGAAGCCGCTGTCACGCTTTGGCGTGCAATAGCATCTTCAGACGGTCACACCCTGCTTTCCATAAAGCTGGAAACAGGGCGCACGCATCAGATCAGAACTCATTTGTCCCATGAAGGATACCCGCTGGCCGGGGACGACCTGTATGGCGGCAGCCGGAAGCTTATCGGACGTCAGGCGCTGCACTGCGGTTGGGTCCATCTTTCCGGCTCTGCGTTTTCTGTTGACACGCAGTTGATTTCAGAATTCCCTCCGGATATCCGCGCGGCCTTTCCGTGGCTGCCGGAAGTGCGGGAATGTATAAAGGAGGAAGCTTTATGCCAGCATGTTTGACCCACTACTGTTTTGCAAAAGAAGTTCTGGAAGGTCTTTCAGAAAAAGATGAAATCAATCAGTGCGCCTATTTCTGGGGTGCCCAGGGGCCCGATTTTCTCTTTTGCCACAGGTATTTCCCGTGGATGAAGGGGAAAAGCCTGAAAAAATACGGAAACCGTCTTCACGAAACGAGGCCTTCCGCAACACTGAACGCCATGCGCGATTTTCTGAAACGGCACAGTGACCCTTCTTACCGTTCCTACGTACTGGGTTTTTTGTGCCACTACGCGCTGGATTCCACAGCCCATCCCTATATCAACGCTCTGGCGGAGAAATTGGCGCAGACGCGGCAAAACGAGACCGCCTCTACCATGCACGGAGAGATAGAAGCTGCTCTGGATGCCATTGTTCTTCGCCATGAAACAGGAAAGCTTCCTTCAGAAGTGCCCCTGGGGAAAATGTTCCCCAAAAACGAGGGGGTGCAGCGGCGCATCGCCAAATTGTACCACGAGGTGCTGTTTCAGGTCTACAGCGCGGAAATATCTGAGGAAGAGCTGCTTCGCGCCACAAAGGACGCGCACTTTGTCTTTTCTCTGCTGACAGATCGAACCGGCCTGAAAAAGCGGGCTTTTGATATACTGGAGGCGGGAAAGCCCCATTATGTAGCTTCTCATATTGTTCCGCTTACAGAGCGGGACGATGTGGATTACGCCAATCTCCAGCAGGAAAATTGGCATGCGGGAGAGATCTCCTCCTGCCAGGATTTCTTTGAACTGATGGGGGAGGCCTTGGGCGTGGCCGGAGAATTGGCTGCCAATTTTGATACGGGGGATTTTTCCGGGATCACAAAGGAAAAGCCCTTTGGCTGATGCCCATATTCCGCAAATAAAGAAACAAGCAGAGCATTGGGGCGCTTCCGTAAGGAAAGCGCCCCAATGCTCTGCTTGTTGGTTTTTTTGGATCGCGGCGTTAAAAGCCCGTGCTCGCTGTATCTGCGGATCTAAGCACACCAAAGTACGCTTCAAAAGATTACTTTTAGAAACTTAACAATAATTTAACGCTCAGATTTTAGCAGCCCATAATAACAAGCGTCACATACGCCCTGGTTGTTCCAATCAGAACTGCGCAAAGTTCCCTCATACTTCATGCCGCATTTTTTCATAACTCTGCCTGAATTAGGGTTTCGCGGGTCATGCCGGCTCTCGATACGATTTACTTCTACATTATCGAAAAGGAAATCCATGACCGCTTTTAGTGCCTCTGCTGTGATGCCGTTGTGCCACCAGGTTTTTCCGATACAATAGCCGATATGCACCATAGAAACGTCTTCGTTCATATCCACGACAGCTATGCTTCCGATGGGTTCGCCTTTTTCCTTTAATACGATGGCCCATTGATAATAGCTTTCACTGTCGTATGCCTTTATCCAATCTTCTATGACCCCCTGGCTTACTTCCTGACTTGAATGGGGAGGCCACATTAAGTATTTCGTAACCTCCTCGTCTGCCGCCCAATTCTTATACATTGCCGCGGCGTCTTCATGCACAAATCTTCTTAAAACCAATCGCTCCGTTTCTAACCTTTGTGTGCCGCAATGCTTCATCGGGGACCTCCTGCTGTCAATCACAGTTTTTAGTAAGTTGTCATGTGTATTCAGGCGGCAGAAAAAATGAAAAGGAGCCCTTCCTTATGAAGTGCTCCTCTTGAAGGTCCTGCTTTTTGCGTTTTGATTTTCATCAAACAGCCCGGGTCACCTTGCCGGAACGCAGGCAGCGGGTGCAGGCATATACACGCTTGGGAGTCCCGTTGACTACAGCCTTTACACGCTTAATATTGGGCTTCCAGGTCCGGTTAGAGCGCCGATGAGAGTGAGACACCCGAATGCCGAAAGAAACGTCCTTGCCGCAGAATTCACACTTTGCCATATCTATCTGCACCTCCTTAAATGGGCAATTTCCTAGTTTGCAACGATAAAGATTATACCAGACCTCCCGGGGAAATGCAAGTTTTTTTTCTGCTTTTTCCCAATTATTTTGCTCCGCGTCACGTCTTGATTTTTTTCGCTTTTTGAAGCGCAGCAGTTTCCTTAAATTTATTGAGGAGAAAAGCAGGAAATCTCAGGCCAAGCATAAAACAGCTTCCAGCCTTTTGTTGACAAGCAATCTGTTTAAATGCTAACATTGAATTTAAAATGTGGTGATGATAGGAGGGATATACATGCTTCCCGATAGAAATACGGCTCTGCGTGAATTGGAAATTGCCGGTACATTGAACCCGGGTCCATGGGTGGACCATTCCCGCAATACTGCGGACGCGGCCAGACTCATTGCCGAGGCCTGCGAAACTCTGGACGGTGAAAAAGCCTTTGTGCTGGGACTGCTTCACGATATCGGCAGAAGGACAGGCATAGCCGCTGCAAGGCATATCATTGACGGATATGATTATGCGGTATCAAAGGGCTGGGAAGAGGTGGCGCGAATCTGCCTTACGCATTCCTTCCCGGTCAAGGATATTGAAAAGGATATCGCCAAAATGGACGTAACGCAGGAGCAGTACGATTTTATCAGAAAATATCTGGACGGACTCGAATTTGACGACTACGATAAGCTGATTATCCTGTGTGATTCCCTTGCCGACGCCGGCGGTTTCTGCATTTTGGAAAAACGATTCGTAGACACGACGAGAAGATACGGAATATATCCTTTCACGGTGGACCGCTGGGATAAGACTTTTGAGTACAAGAGGTATTTTGAGCGGCTGGCGGGCAAACCCATTTATGTTTTACTGCCCGGCATTGAGAAATGCATCTATTCCTAAAGGAAAAGAACAGCGCCGCTTTTCCTTTTTTCTCTGGTTTTTATCGAAATTCCAGGAAGGCGGCATTGACGCCGCCTTTTTATATCCGCTGCGCGCGGTGAAGACAGGGTTCCGGAATATTTTCGGAAAAGAATTGTGTTTTTGCCGGAAATAGTTTATAATCTAACTATCGGTTAGGAGGTTTGTCATGCTTTACAGCGTTATTATGACCCTGCTTCGCGGCGGGCATGTGGATATCTGGTCTTTGCTGGCCCAGGTGCTGTCTGTTCTGTTTGTAATTTTGTGTATTCTGCCTTTTCACGAGTTTGCCCATGGCTGGACAGCCAATAAACTGGGGGATCCCACCGCAAGACTTGCGGGCAGGCTCACCATGAATCCTCTTGCAAGCGTTGACACCGTGGGGGCGTTTTCCCTGCTTTTCTTTGGCTTTGGCTGGGCAAAGCCCGTGCCCGTGGACTCACGGTATTTTAAAAATCCAAAGCGGGACATGGCTATCACTGCTTTGGCGGGGCCTGTAGCTAATCTGCTGGCGGCTCTGATAGGCGCCGTTCTTGTGGCGGTCATGGAGGCGTTCGTTCCATATAACGGGGTTACCTCTTTCCTGTTCAATGTGCTTTACTACTATGTGGTGGTAAATATCTCTCTGGCGGTGTTCAATCTGATCCCTTTCCCACCGCTGGACGGTTCCCGCATTCTGAGCGCGTTTCTCAGCAGCCGCGCCCTGATGACCTATTACCGCTATCAGAACGTGTTCCAGCTGCTTTTGATCTTTCTGCTGTTTACCGGGGCGCTTTCCGGCCCGCTTGGCAGGCTTCAGCAGCTTTTTGCCGGCGCCATTTTCACCGTGGCGGAGTTTCCCTTCAAATTGTTTGGAGCGCTGTAAGCTATGGAAAAGCTGCAATATAAGCTGGACGTTTTTGAAGGTCCGCTGGACCTGCTGCTGGTGTTGATCTCCAAAAACAAGCTGAACATTTACGATATCCCCATTGCGGAACTTCTGGACCAGTACATGGAACAGATCGACCTGATGCGGGAGGAAAACCTGGATATCGCCAGCGAATTTCTGGAAATGGCGGCCAGGCTGGTGCAGATCAAGGCGGCGTCTCTGCTTCCCCGTCAGGAGGAAGAGGAGGACCCCCGCATGGAGCTTACCGGCCAGCTGCTGGAATACCAGCAGTGCAAAAAGGCGGCCGCCGCCCTGTCAGAGCTGGCCCGCTTTGATTCTGTTGTCCGCAGCGCTCAGGAGCTGTCCGCTGATTTGACGTACAAGCATATCCACGAACCTGAGGAGATCGTGCAGGCTCTTGTGTCTGCCTGGGGGAAGGGGAAAAGGCTTCTGCCCCCAAAACCCGAAAATTTCTCTGCTCTCGTATCGAGAAAGATCGTTTCTGTAGCGTCTCAGGTGGTATTTGTTTTGCGAAAGCTCTGGAGCCGGAAAAAAATATCGTTCCGGGCGCTCTTTGCGGAAAAGAGGGATCGCTCCGAGCGCGTTGCCGCTTTTCTGGCGGTGCTGGAACTTGTAAAAAGCCGCCGTATCCGGATCGAAGGCGATGGAGACGGCTGCGAGGTAAGGCTTTCCGAAAGGGGGAAGACCGTTGGAGCGAGAAGAGCTGATAGGTAAAACGGAAGCGATCCTTTTTGCGGGAGGAGAGCCGGTGGCCTTGGAACGCATTGCCCAGGTGCTTGGCGTGCGCGTGTATGCCGTGGAAGAAGCCATAGAGCTGCTTCAGGAAAAGTATAACACGCCTGAAAGCGGCATTCATCTGCTGCGTTTGGAAAATACAGCTCAGTTTTGCACGAACCCTGCCTATATCGAGCCGGTCCGGGGAGCCCTTGATTTGAAACGGAACACGCCGCTGTCCCAGGCCGCCATGGAGGTGCTGGCAGTAGTGGCGTATAACCAGCCTGTTACAAAGGCGTTTGTAGAGCAGGTCCGCGGGGTGGACTGCTCCGGCGTCATCGGCAGCCTTGTACAAAAGGAGCTTTTGGAGGAACGGGGCAGACTGGAGCTGCCGGGCAGGCCGCTTTTGTACGGTACCACAGAGACCTTCCTGCGCTGCTTTCAGCTTTCTTCCATCAAAGATCTTCCGCCGCCTCCTGCCGGGGAGGATACCGGAGAGATCGGTGAGCCGCCGGAGCTGACGGCGGAGTGAAAGGTGGTGTTCCGGAGTGGTCGGTCTTCTGATCGTTTTGGGCGTGCTGCTTTTTCTGCTGCTGCTTCTCCTGTGCCCTTTGAGAATAGAGGTGCGCTTTCAGGAGCAATTTTTCCTGACGCTTCGGTACTTGTTCTTGAAATTCCCACTCCTTCCCGGAAAAGAGGAAGAGTCTCAGCCCGAGGAAACGCAGGAAGAAGAAAAGAAGGAAAAAGCCGGGCTGAAAGAGATAAAAGGGCTTTTAAAGCAGGAGGGTTTTTCCGGTTTTCTAAAGGCCCTGTTCGGTTTTGTAAAGATCCTGGCATCCTCCGCGAAAAAGCTGATTCAAGGGGTCAGGCTCAAGAGCTTTGATTTGTATCTGTGCCTGGGCGGAGCCGAAGATGCGGCGGAAGCAGCGATCCAGTACGGAAAGCTTTCCGGGGCTGTATACGCCGCCTGCGGTTTTTTGTTCGGATTGACCGGCTGCAAGCAGAAATCAGTCACAGTGGACCTTAATTATCAATCGGAGCAAAGCAGAGTGGATTTTTTTGGAAAACTTTCGGTTTGTCCTCTGCTGGTTCTCAAAGAGGCGGTAGCCCTTTTATTTAAAAGCCTGCCCTTTATCAGGAAAATCATGGAGGCTCGGAAGTCTCCTGCAAAAAAGAAAGGTGACGTACAATGAGCGATGGAAAGAAGATCAACGAGATTTTGAATGTAAGTATGGACAAGATCAGGGAAATGGCTGATGTGAACACTGTGATTGGAGACCCTATCACCACTCCGGACGGCACTACCATTCTGCCAATCTCCCGAGTGAGCTACGGCTTTGCCGCCGGCGGCTCCGATCTGCCCTCCAAGTCCCAGCCTGCTTCCGGCCTGTTCGGCGGCGGCAGCGGCGCGGGCATCACCATTGTTCCAGTGGCCTTTTTAGCCATTTCCAGGGGGAATGTGCGCGTCATTCAAATCGAGCCATATTTCAGCCCTGTCGATCGCGCGCTGGAGAAGGTCCCGGAGGTGGCGGACAAGATCGCTTCCCTGTTCCGCAAGGATCAGCCCGAAGAAACACCCGCCCCTGTAGAGCCCGCTGAGCCCGGAGCCGCGCCTGCCGGAGAGGCTTCCGATAAGCCGAAAGCCTGAGCATACCCGTTCCCGCGCCCGCATATTCTTGTTCTGGGAAAGCGGGTGATGGAGTTGAGAAAAAGATCCTGGCGGCAGAAGGTACTGCTTTGGGCCGCCGTTCTGCCTTTTTGCTTGATAGGACCGAAAGCCGGGGCTGTGGAACCGCCTGAAACGGTATCTGCTCAGAGCGCCGTGCTGATCAGCGCCGACACTGGCGCGGTCCTTTGGGAAAAGGACGCAAAAAAGCAAATGTCTATGGCCAGCACTACCAAGATCATGACGGCGCTGCTGACCCTGGAGGAGGCGGAACGCACTGGGGATTCTGCTGTGGACGTGACCGAGGAAATGGTGGCTGTAGAAGGTTCTTCCATGGGCTTGCAGGCCGGAGACAGGATCACCCTGAAAAATCTGGCCGCCGGAATGCTGCTGGCTTCCGGAAACGACGCCGCCAACGCCTGTGCTCTGTACCTGGGCGGCTCCACGGAAAAATTCGCGGAGCGCATGAACCTCCGGGCGCAAGAGCTGGGCATGGAGGATTCCCATTTTGTCACACCTTCCGGTCTGGACGACGAGCAGCATTACTCCACGGCCTATGACATGGCTCTGCTTGCACGGGCCGCTTTACAAAACAGCGAGTTTCAAAAGCTTGCGTCCAGCTCCACTTATCAGGTGGAATTTTTGGAGCCTGAAAAGAGGGTCTCCTATACCAACCACAATAAGCTTTTGCGCATGTACGACGGCTGTATCGGCGTGAAGACCGGGTTTACCAAAAAATCCGGGCGTTGTCTGGTTTCGGCCGCGCAGCGGGAGGGCGTTGCCCTGATCGCCGTAACTTTAAATGCGCCCGACGACTGGAACGACCATACCGCCCTGCTGGATTACGGCTTTTCCATTCTAGAAAGCGTCCCCTTTGACGGCGGGGATTTTTCTGCCCGCGTGCCGGTGGCTGGCTCCAATATAGACAGCGTTTCCGTTCGGGCCGGTGCGGGCGGGTCCCTGTCTCTGCCAAAGGAGCAGGCGGAAAAAATCACCTGCCGGGTGATGCTCCCGGCGTTTTGTTATGCGCCTGTTCAGGCCGGAGAGCGGCTGGGGCGGCTCCAGTTTTATCTGGACGGCACGGAGATCTACAGCATTCCCATTACTGCGGCGGAAAGCTGCGATCTTCAGGAACCGAAACCCGGCTTTTGGGAAAGGCTGTTCGGAAAGCGGGCAGGCGGTTGAAAAGAGGATAATTTCTATGGCTGAAAAGGAAAGACTTCAAAAAATACTGGCTTCCTGGGGCGTTGCTTCCCGCCGTAAGGCGGAGGAAATGATTCGGGCGGGCAGAGTTTCCGTTAATGGCAGGCCTGCCAGCCTGGGCGACAGCGCCGTACCCGGCAAGGACAAAATCACGTTGGACGGGGAACGGCTTTCCTTTTCCGGGGGGAAAAAGTACTTGGCTCTGCACAAGCCGCGGGGCTTTGTGACCACCATGCGTGACGAGCGGGACCGCAAATGCGTAGCTATGCTGGTGGAGGACGTAGGGGAGCGGGTGTATCCCGTAGGCAGGCTGGATAAGGACTCCGAGGGTCTGCTGCTCATGACCAATGACGGCGCGTTTGCAAATCTGGTTTCCCACCCCAAAACCCATATTGCCAAAACCTATCGGGTCACAGTGCGCCCGGCGGTAAACGAGGAGCATCTTACCCGCTTTGCCACCGGCATTGAGATAGACGGCAGAATGACTGCCCCGGCCAAAGTGAAAGTGCTGGAGCAGCAGCCGGGCAGGGTGGTGCTGGAGATCGTGCTGTACGAGGGCAGGAACCGTGAGATACGCAGAATGTGCGAAGTTCTGGGCTTGGAAGTCGCCAGATTAAAGCGAGTGGCTGTGGGACCGGTCCGGCTGGGAATGCTTCCCCAGGGAAAATACCGGGAATTGACAAGAGAAGAAGTTAAAGGGCTTCTGGCGGAAGCGAAAAAAGAAGGAGAAATGAAGAGCCATGATCCAGATATTGCCCATGGAGGACAGAGAACGGGAAAAAGAGCTGCTGGCGGACGTAAAAGCCGCGGGAAGTGAAGCCAAGATATTGATGATGACCGATGGGGGAAAGTTCGCCGGATATGCCGCCGTAGAACTGAAAGGCGGAGCTCTGTGCATTTTAAAGCTTTCCGCCGGAGATTATGACTTTTCAGAAAAACCCAATGGCGAGGAAGCTTTCGTGCTGGATACGCTGATGCGCTCTGCCGCTTCTTACGGCGAAACCTTCGGCGCTGTTTCCATCGAAACGGCGTTTCCCGATTTTTATGACTTCTTTAAGGCCAGAGGATTTGAAACGGATGGGGAGCACGCTTTTACGCCAATGAGCACCATCGTAAAATATGAATAAGCTTTCCGGCGGGTTCACACCCGCTTTTTTCTTACGGTTCTTTAAAATATATGGGAAATCGGTTGCATTGATCCCTGAAAAATGGTAAAATCATTAACTGGTGAATTATGGCTGTGGCAGAGTGGCACGCAGAGATGTTACGCTAAAACAGAACGTGTTTTACAGCCATGGATAACAGGGAGGACGCCAATGCTGAAAAGTATGACTGGATACGGCCGGAATGAAGAAGTCATTGACGGCAGGTCCATTGTATTTGAAATAAAGTCTGTCAACCACAAATTTTTTGAGTGCAACGCCCGTCTGCCCCGTGGGTATCTGTTTCTTGAGGACAGGCTCAAGGCCTACGTCCAGAGCAGAATATCCAGAGGAAAGGTAGACCTCTTCCTGCAAGTTGAGACATTGGAGGAAACCGGCGCGGAGGTGCTTGTCAATCACGCTCTGGCCGGGGCGTATGTAAGGGCGCTGCGGGAATTGAAAGAAAACTACGGTCTGCCTGACGACGTTTCCCTGTCTCTGCTCGCGAGATATCCCGATCTGCTTTCCGTTCACAAAGCGCCGGAAGATGAAGAAGCCGTTTGGGAAGCGGTGCGGAAAGTGGCGGAGCCCGCTGTTTCGTCCTTTTTGAACATGCGGGAAAACGAGGGCGCGAGATTGAAGCGGGACGTTCTGGAAAAAGCGGAAAATATAGAGACCATGGTGGATAAAGTAGAGGAGACTACGCCGGAAACGGTCAGCGCCTATAAAGAAAAATTACATGCGAAGATCGAAGAACTGCTGGGCGATAACCGCTTTGATGAACAGCGCGTGCTCACCGAAGTGGCCATATTTGCCGATAAAGTGGCTGTAGATGAGGAAACGGTGCGCCTGCGCAGTCATATTGCCCAACTGCGGCAGCTGCTCGATTCTTCCGAGCCCGTGGGTCGGAAAATAGATTTCCTGGTACAGGAAATGAATCGGGAGGCCAACACCATCGGTTCCAAATCCGTCAATTCCAAGATTGCCTACCTGGTGGTGGATATAAAGGCGGAAATCGAGAAAATTAGGGAACAGGTACAGAATATAGAGTAGGAGAAGCTTTATGAGATTGATCAACATCGGGTTTGGGAACATGGTTGCCGCCGGGAAGATCGTGGCGGTGGTAAGCCCTGATTCCGCGCCTATCAAGCGTATCGTGCAGGAGGCCAAGGAGGCGGGAGTACTGATCGACGCCACTTTTGGCCGCAAAACGAAGGCGGTGCTCATTATGGACGGCGGCGCCGTGGTGCTGTCGGCCATTCTCCCGGAGACGGTGGCGGGCCGCTGCAACGGAAAAGAAGAAACGACCTTTCCCGCTGGGGAGGAAGCAAAATGAACAAAGGTCTGCTGGTGGTGATCTCCGCCCCTTCCGGCGGCGGAAAAGGAACGATCTTAAAAGAGCTTTTCAGCAGGGACGGGAATTTGAAGCTGTCTGTTTCTGCTACGACCCGCAGACCCCGTCCGGGTGAAAAGCACGGTGAGCAGTATTACTTTATTTCCCGCGAGGAGTTCGAGTCTCTGATCGTGGAGGGAAAGATGCTGGAACACGCGGAATATGTGGGGAATTATTACGGCACGCCCCGGGGCCCGGTGGAGGAATGGACCGCCCAGGGGAAAGACGTGATTTTAGAGATCGAGGTGCAGGGCGGTGCCCAAGTGAAAAGGCTGATGCCGGAATGCGTCTCTATCTTTATTCTTCCGCCCTCTATGAAGGTGCTGGAAGAAAGGCTCCGGGGCCGGGGGACCGAGCAGGAGAGCACGGTACAGAAACGCTTGGAAACAGCCCGCCGAGAGATCCCCCAGGCCAGTGAATATGATTATGTGGTCTACAATGACCGTCTGGAAGATGCTGTGGAGGATATCCAGGCTATTCTCCGGGCGGAAAAATTAAAATACAACAGAAATGCGGATTGCACAGAAAGGGTGTTAAACAATGCTGAAACCGTCTGATAACATGATACGCACGCCTCACAGGAGCTACTATTCTCTGGTGATCGCCGTTGCCAAGCGCGCCCGCCAGATCGCTGAAAAGGCCGAAGATGAGGGCGCAGTGCTCACCGATAAGCCCGTGGATCTGGCAGTCCATGATTTTGTAGACAATAAATTTAAAATTATTGAGCCGGATTCCTTTGAGGATGAATGACCCCGTCATGGCTCAGGTAGCGGTGGAGAACACCGTCTATCATTTTGACAAGCTCTTTACCTATGCGGTCCCGGACTGCCTGCGGGGCCGCGTTGTTCCCGGTGTCCGGGTAAAGGTCCCTTTCGGTACCGGCAACCGGGAACGCGTGGGTATGGTTTTTTCCCTGGAAGGAGGATCCGGACCGGGCGTAAAAGAGATACGCTCCGCTTTGGATAAAGAGCCGATCCTTTCCGCTGAAATGCTGGAGCTGGCCCTTTGGATCAAAAACCGCTATTACTGTACGCTTTTTGAGGCGGTCAGACTTATGATCCCTACGGGGCTCCATTTCCGCCTGAAGGACAGCTTTGTGCTCAGCCCGGATTTTAAAGACTTTGACCGGGAAGCGTATACGCCGGTGCAGTGGCAGATCATTATGCTCCTGCATACGGCGGGAAAGTCGGTGCCCATGGAAAGCCTTTCCCGGCAGCTTGGAGTGGCGGAAACTTCGCCGGATTTTCGCGGGCTGCTGGAAAAAGGGATCGTCTGTAAAGTGAATACAGCCGCAAGCAGGATCAGGGACGCCGTTTCAAAAATGGTTCGTCCTGTTTCCGATTTTACGGGAAAGCTCACGCCGCGCCAGAGAGATGTTTACCAAACGCTGACGGATGTCGGCGAGGTTTCGGAAAAGGAGCTTTGCTATTTTACCGGAGCTTCGCCTTCCGTCATAAAAGCGTTGACAGATAAAGGTGCGGCTGAGGTTTTTGAATACGAGGTTTATCGAAGGCCCGAGTTTTTTGACAGCGGGGAGCGGCAGCCCCTTGAAACGAAACTTTCTCCTTCTCAGCAGGCGGTCTTTGACGGCCTGCTGAGGGACTATCGGAACCCGAAGGGAAACCGCTGCGCTTTGCTTTACGGCGTGACCGGCAGCGGGAAGACTTCCGTGTTTTTAAAGCTTATCCAGTCTGTGCGACAGGAGGGCAGGAGCGTCATTGTCATGGTGCCGGAAATTTCCCTGACCGGACAGACCATCAGCCGCTTTCGGCAGACTTTCGGGGATAACATTGCCATCTTCCACAGCGGGCTTTCCCTTGGCGAACGCATGGACGAGTGGAAGCGGGTCAAACGGGGTGAGGCGGGCATTGTCATCGGCACGCGCTCCGCGGTGTTTGCGCCGGTAAAAGACCTGGGACTGATCGTTATCGACGAGGAACAGGAGCACACCTATAAATCTGAGTCCAGCCCCCGGTATGACGCAAGAGAGGTCGCCCGCTGCCGCTGCTGGAAGAACGGCGCTTTTTGCCTTTTGTCCTCCGCCACCCCCTCGATCGAATCCTGCCGTCTGGCAAAGGAGGGGAAATACGGCTTTTACAAGCTGGAAGCCCGGTTCGGAGAAGCGCATATGCCAAAGGTAGAGCTGGTGGATATGAACCTAGACGGTGTCCCCGGCGACAACTATGCGATTGGCAATAGGCTGGCCCAGGCACTGACGGACAATTTCCGGCAGGGCCGGCAGTCCATTATCCTGCTGAACCGCCGCGGGTATCACACCTTTGCGACCTGCACCTCCTGCCATGAAGTGGTAAGCTGCCCGAATTGCAGCATTTCCCTTACCTACCACAGTGCCAACCATCGATTGATGTGCCATTACTGCGGCTATTCCGTGCCTTTTTCCACGAAATGCCCCTCCTGCGGCAGTGAAACTCTCAGTTTTCGCGGGCTGGGGACACAGAAGGCCGAGGAACAGCTTCAGCAGCTGCTCCCGGAAGCAAAAATCCTGCGGGTAGACACGGATTCCGTAACGGCCCGGTTTTCTTTGGAAAAAAAGCTGGACCAGTTTGCCCGGGGAGAGTATGATGTGATGGTGGGCACGCAGATGGTGGCGAAGGGCCTTGATTTTGAGAATGTCACGCTGGTTGGAGTCCTTTCCGCTGACCAGACCCTGTATAGCGATGATTTCCGAAGCAATGAGCGGACCTTCGATCTGCTGACACAGGTGGTGGGCCGGGCGGGCCGGGGCAAGTATCCGGGAACAGCTGTTATTCAAACCTACGCGCCTGAAAATCCTGCTTTGCGTTTTGCGGTCAATCAGGACTATTTCGGCTTTTACGAACAAGAGATCGCCTTTCGTCAGGCTTTATTGTATCCGCCCTTTGCCGATCTGCTCGTGATCGGCTTTGTAGGGGCTCAGGAAGCAAAGGTCAGGGAAGCGGCGGAGGCCTTTTTAAAACAACTCGGAGAACTTGCCTCCCGTGAGTTTTCCAGGCTTCCCCTGCGGGTGCTGCGCCCTTCTCCGGCGGCTGTGGCCAGAATGGGAGGCAAATACCGCTATAAGTTGATCGTCAAATGCAGGAATACGCAAAGTCTCCGGGAGATGATTGAAAAATTGCTTACGGATTTTTCCGGTTTGCGTGAGTTTCAGCAGGTGACGGTTTACGCGGACTTGAACCCTTATCATATTATGTGAGAGAAAGGACGGTCTTCTATGGCTATTCGCAACATTGTGAAATTTGGGGACAGCGTTCTGGAAAAGGAATGCCGGAAAGTAGAGAATTTTGACGCCCGTCTTCATCAGCTTCTGGATGATATGAAGGAAACCTTGGCAGACGCCAACGGCGCCGGGCTCGCCGCGCCCCAGGTAGGCGTGCTGCGGCAGGTTTGCATTGTGGACGTGGGCGAAGGCCCCATCGAACTGATCAATCCTGAGATAGTCAAGACAGAAGGGGAGCAGACCGGACTTGAAGGCTGCCTCTCCAATCCTGACAAATGGGGCATTGTTACCCGGCCTATGAAGGTGACGGTAAAGGCCCAGGACAGAAACGGAAAGCATTTTAAAGTGACGGGAGAGGAGCTTTGCGCCAGAGCTTTCTGCCATGAGATCGACCACCTCCACGGCGTGCTGTTCACTACCCACGCCACCCGTATGATGACGACAGAGGAGCTGGAGGCTGAAGCGGCTCAAGAAAAGGAGTAAGCCCATGCGCGCGATTTTTATGGGAACGCCGGATTTTGCGGTGCCCTCTCTGGAAAAACTGATAGAGCGGGGAGATACGGTCTGCGCTGTGTTCACCCAGCCGGACAAGCCCAAGGGCCGCGGACACAAATTGCAGGCCCCGCCGGTAAAGGAACTGGCGCTGAAGCAGGGACTTCCTGTTTTTCAACCGCCGACGCTGCGTGATGAAGCCGTGCAGCGGCAGATCAGGGAGCTTGCCCCGGAGGTTATCGTGGTGGCCGCTTACGGGAAGCTGTTACCCAAAGCTGTGCTGGACGTACCCAGGTTTGGTTGCATCAATGTTCACGGTTCCCTGCTGCCCAAATACAGGGGCGCGGCCCCGATCCAGTGGGCTGTGATCAACGGCGAAAAGACTGCCGGCGTTACCACGATGTACATGGCCGAAGGCATGGATACGGGAGACATTCTGCTGAAAGCGGAAACTTCAGTAGGACCTGAGGAAACGGCGGGGGAGCTTTTTGACCGGCTGATGGTCTTAGGAGCCGATTTGCTGGGGAAAACGTTGGAAGAGCTGGAAAAGGGCGTCTTGCAGCGTATCCCGCAAAATGAAGAAGAGGCCACAACCGCTCCCATGTTGTCAAAGGAGCTTTCTCAGATGGATTGGACCCGCTCCGCGCAGGAACTGCACGATTTGATCCGCGGGCTGAATCCCTGGCCCTGTGCTTTTTCTTCCTTGGAGGGTAGGCGCATCAAGCTGCTGTCTTCCCGAGTGATCGAAGAGGCAGGAAAGCCGGGGAGTCTCATTGCCCGGGAGGACGGGCTTGTGGTCTGCTGCGGAAGCGGCGCGCTTCTGCTCACAGAAATTCAAACGGAAAACGGAAAGCGAATGAGCGGGCGGGAATACCTTTTGGGACATTCTCTCAAGGAAAACGCCCAGCTGGAATAAATCCAGCCGGAGCAATCTCAGATAGGAAGTGCTTATGGGACAGACAGCCAGAAGTACGGCGCTGGACGCCCTGCTTCGCATGGAGGAGAACGAAGGGTACTCGAACCTCGTCATCGATAAGGCGCTGAAAGCCTCCGGGCTTGACAGGAGAGACAGCGCTCTGGCTTCCACCATCTTTTATGGAGTGCTGGAAAAAGAGCTGACGTTGGATCATTTCCTAAAAGGGTGCCTGCGGGACCCGGAAAAGAAATTGGATAAAACGGCGCGCATGGCTCTGCGCTGCGGCGCGTATCAAATCTGTTTTCTGGATCGCGTACCGGATTCCGCCGCGGTCAACGAAACCGTAAACGCATTGAAAGCACGGGGCAAGGAAAACCTTGCGGGGTTTGTCAACGGCGTTCTGCGGAATTTGATCCGCCGCAGAGAAAGCCTTTCTCTACCGGAAGGGAACGACCTATATGCATTGAGCCTGCGGTATTCTGTACCCATGGGCCTGCTCTCTCTCTGGAGAAACGCTTACGGAACGGAAAACACTTTGAAACTGCTGAAGTCCTTTGAAACAAGGGCGGAATTATATATCCGTATCAACACGCTGAAAACAGGCGTTGTAGATCTGCAAAGCCGGCTTGCAGAGCAGGGCGCCACCCTAAAGGACTTGAAGTTTCCGTCGGGAAGCGGGATATTGGAGGGCTGCGGTTCTCCGGCGGAGCTTCCCCAGTTTCAGGAAGGTCTGTTCCATATACAGGACCTTTCCGCCCAGCTTGTCTGTGAGATCATGTCCCCACAGGCGGGGAACATGATCTGCGACTGCTGCGCAGCTCCCGGAGGCAAAAGCTTTACTTTGGCCGAAAAGATGGGAGGAACCGGCACGGTAACGGCGCTGGATCTGTATAAGGGCAGGGTGAAGCTGATCGAAAAGGGCGCCGGTCGCTTGGGACTTTCCAACATTACTGCAAAAATGGCGGACGCATCCAAACCTTTGACTGGGCTGCCGCCTATGGACAAGGTCCTTTGCGACGTTCCCTGCTCTGGCTTTGGCGTGATCCGCCGGAAACCGGAAATACGGTATAAAAACCTGTCTGAGCTCAAAGCCCTGCCAAAGCTTCAATATGCGATCCTGCAAAACGCTTCCCGGCTTGTCAAGCCCGGCGGCGTTCTGGTATACTCTACCTGTACGTTGAATCCGGAGGAAAACGGGGAAGTGGCAGACCGCTTTTTACGGGAAAGCGACGGCTTTGTGCCGATGACCATAGATTTGCCGGGAGTGCGGCGCTATGTGGACGAGCCCCAAAACCAGCTGACCATGATGCCTTTTTCAGGCGCTTCCGATGGATTTTTCGCGGCGGCTTTTTTGAGAAAAGGGCTTCTTTGACCTTTGGAGGAAGAATTTTTTTGGAAAAGATAGATATCAAATCACTGCTTTTGAAGGAACTGACGGCAGAATTTCAGGAACTTGGACTTCCAAAATACCGGGCGGGCCAGGTGTATCGCTGGCTCCACCGGGGCGCCAAGGATTTTTTTCAGATGTCAGATCTGCCTGAAAGCCTGCGAGAACAGCTTTCCGAACGGTATGAGATCGCCTGGGCCGAACCGGAGCTGAAAAGGATTTCCAGAGACGGCACAGTGAAGTATCTTTTCCGCCTGAATGACGGCGAGTACGTGGAATCTGTGCTGATGGAATACCAACATGGAAATTCTATTTGCATTTCTACCCAGGTTGGGTGTAAAATGAAATGTACCTTCTGCGCTACCGGACAGGGCGGGTTTATAAGGGACCTGACGGCGTCGGAAATTCTGTCTCAGGTGCAGGCGGCACTTCTGGACTCCGGGAAACGTATTTCCAATATTGTGCTGATGGGTATGGGAGAGCCGCTGGATAACTACGAGAATGTCCTTCGCTTTCTGGAGCTTGTCTCTTCTCCTGAAGGAATGAATATCGGTATGCGGCATATTTCTCTTTCCACCTGCGGCCTTGCGGACAAGATCTACGATCTGGCGAATAAAAAGCTGCAGCTTACCCTCTCAGTATCCCTGCACGCGCCTAACGACGAGATCAGGAGCCGCACCATGCCGGTAAACCGGAAGTGGCCCATGGAAGACTTGCTTGGCGCCTGCAAGTATTACGCGAATACTACGGGAAGGCGTATTTCTTTCGAGTATGCCATGATTCGGAACGTAAACGATATGGACTGGTGCGCAAGGGAGCTTGCTTCTCGCCTAAATGGGATCCGGGCTCATGTGAATTTGATCCCGATCAACGATGTGACGGGCACAGGCTATCAAAAGAGCAGCATTGACCGGCAAAAACGGTTTGTGGATATTCTGGATTCCCGTGGTATTACCGCTACGGTGAGGAGAACACTAGGGTCGGATATCGAAGCGTCTTGCGGACAGCTGAGAGGCCGGCATAAAGGAGGAAACAAACGTGAGAGTTGATTACGGCACAGATGTGGGCGCAGTCAGGGAATCCAATCAGGATTCCTGCGAGTGCGGCCTGTTTTCCAAAGACAGCGCCTGGGCTGTCGTCTGCGACGGTATGGGCGGCGCTAACGGAGGAAACGTAGCAAGCTCTGTAGCGGTCCGTAAAATCCGTGAGTTTCTTGTTGCCGGGTTCAATGAGAACATGAGCCGTGAAAATCTGAAAAGCCTGATGCTAAATGCGGTGAGCAGAGCGAATGACGAGGTCTACTCCATGTCTCAGGAGCAGGAGGAACTGCGGGGCATGGGGACCACGGTGGTGCTGCTTGTCGCTACGAAAGGGCTGCTCCACGTTGTGCATGCTGGAGACAGCCGCGCCTATCTGAAGGACAAGGAAGGGCTTAACCAGATCACCATGGACCATTCTTATGTGCAGGACCTGGTGAATCTGGGCCAGATCACCCAGGAGGAAGCCAGAAACCATCCCCAGAGGAATATTATCACGCGGGTCCTGGGCGTCCATGAGGAGATCAACTGTGATTATTCCGTCTTTGATTTTTCTCCGGGCGATCTGGCGCTTGCCTGCTCAGACGGGCTCTCCAATTATGTCGATGACAGACTGCTGTCAGAATATATGCAAAAATACGGCCAGGACGGAAAAAACCTGGCAAACCGGTTGATCCAGTATGCCGTGGAAAGCGGCGGTTCGGATAACGTTACTGTGGCTGTTATCAGCAACGGCTGATCTTCGCAGATGATTCTCAGAAAGGTTGGTACTGTTTATGGAAGATAGATTTATTGGAAAACGGCTGGACGGCAGGTACGAGATACACGATCTGATCGGCGTAGGCGGCATGGCCTATGTGTACCGCGCCTATGACAGAGTGGAGGACCGCTGGGTCGCCATCAAAATACTGAAAGAAGAATTTTCCAGCAACAGCGATTTCCTGCGCCGGTTCCGCAATGAATCCAAGGCTGTTGCCATGCTTTCGCACCCAAATACTGTCAAGATATATGACGTAAGCTTTGGCGACCAGATCCAGTATATCGTCATGGAATACATTGACGGCATCACCCTGAAGCAGTACATTGAACAGGAGGGCGCCATTCGCTGGAATGAGGCCGTCCATTTTACCATTCAGATCTTGATGGCTCTTGAGCTTGCGCACAGCAAGGGAATCATTCACCGGGATATCAAGCCTCAGAATATCATGCTGCTGCACAACGGCACCGTCAAGGTGATGGATTTCGGCATTGCCAGATTTTTGCAGAGCGAAACGACGACCATGACAGATAAGGCTATCGGATCTGTTCACTATATTGCCCCTGAGCAGGCCAGAGGGGACTACATTACCGACAAGGCGGATATTTATTCGGTAGGCGTTATGCTCTATGAAATGCTTACCGGAAAGCTTCCTTTCGAGGCAGACAACGCGGTATCCGTTGCGCTGATGCAGCTTCAGGCAAAGCCTGTTATGCCAAGAGAGCTGAATCCCTCCATTCCCAGAGGGTTGGAGCAGATCACCATGCGGGCTATGGAAAAGAATCCTATCGATCGTTTCCAGTCGGCAGGGGAAATGCTGGAAGATCTGCAGCAGTTCCGCCGGAACCCCAGTATGGTGTTCCAGTATGACCTGCAAACAGGTGTGGCGGCCTATGATTCTGGCCGGAGTCTGGACGCTTACGACGATTCCAGATTTACGCCTTCTTATGATGATAACTACGAATATGAGGAAGAGCTTGTCCGTTCCCGGAAAAGGGCTAAGGGAGCCATGGCGGTCAAAGGCGTGATAGCGGCGGCCATTGTGGTTTTGATTGCCGTAGGCGCTGTATGGCTTTTGCAGAATTGGGAAACGCTTCTGGCAGGCGAGACGGAAGAGCAGGTGTCGGTGCCCCAATTTGAGGGAATGCTGTATCAGGATATTATGGCCAACCAGGAATATGTTCAAAATTTCACCTTCACAACGGTGGAGGGGAATGATCCCGATAAACCGGTGGGAGAGGTCCTAAAGCAGAATCCCAAATACGGCATTCTGGTAAAGAAGGGCCGGGAAGTGGAGCTTACCGTCAATGGAGAAATTCCGAAAGTCCAGGTCCCCGATTTGAAAAATTACACCCAGGCCGACGCCATCGCTCTGTTGAAAGAATATAATCTCGCCTTTAAATCTGAGAATGTGGCGGACGATGAAGTGGCAGTGGGTTCCATCGTGGCTACCGACCCCGCCGCCGGGACAGAGGTCAGCGAGGGTACTGTGATCACGCTGAAGGTCAGCACCGGTCCGGCGAAGAAAAAGGTGAAGGTGCCGGATAATCTGGCGGGCCAGTTGCGCTATAATGTCAGCGCCGCTTTGGAGGACGCCGGCCTCGTGGTCGGCAACGTCACCTGGGACGACAGCAGCACTTTGCCGAAGGATACGGTCATCAGCACCAATCCGGCTTCCGGCAGCGAGGTTTCGGAAGGCGCCACTGTGGATATGGTCGTTAGTTCCGGTAAGGGAGCCGCAAAGGATCTGAGCTATTCAATACCCCTTCCCAATGGAATTGACCGGGATATCGTTTTGCAGGTTTACAGAAACGGTACGCAGACGGAGACCAGCACGGTGAACCCTGCCTATGCCGGAACTTATACAGTCTCCTTCACCGGAACTTCCGGTACGGAAACTGTGGTGATAGAATTGGACGGTCAGAAGTACCTTCAGCTGGATTTCGATTTCGACGCCCAGGAAGTGCGCCCCGGCGATATTATTCCCTATGAGCCTTCCGATTCGGGCGATGGAAACTCCTCTATCGGCGGCTCGGCCGACGTTACGCCCTGACGGCCGGAATCTATGGAATTGACCGGATTTGTCCGCAAAGGGATCGGCGGCTTCTACTATGTGGAGGCTGATGGAACGCTGTATACCTGTACCGCCCGGGGAAGATTCCGAAAGGAACGGATCTCCCCTTATGCCGGAGACAGGGTGCGCATCACGGTGGAATCAAACAAAACAGGGAGTGTGGAAGAGATACTTCCCCGAAAAAACTTTCTGGCGCGTCCACCGCTGGCAAACCTTGACCGTCTCTTGATCACCTGTTCTATGCGGGAGCCCTTTCCCGACCTCTATGTGATCGACAAAACTGTCGCCGCTGTAGAGCTTGCCGGGATAGAGCCTGTTATCGTTTTGACAAAAGCAGATTTGGAGAATACGGCGGAATTGGAGAGCCTTTACAGATCGGCGGGGATTTCCTGCCTGACGGTATCCTCTGTCACGGGCGAAGGCGTGAAAGCCGTTCGCGAGCTGTTATGGGGGAAGGTTTCAGCTTTCACCGGAAATTCCGGCGTAGGAAAGTCGAGCCTCCTCAACGCCATGTTCCCTGAATTTGAATTGAAAACGGGGGAGATCAGTCAGAAACTGGGCCGCGGCCGGCACACCACCCGAGAAGTGGAGCTTTATAAAATCGGTCCGGACAGCTATGTGGCGGACACGCCCGGCTTTTCCACTGTGGATATCGAGCGTTATCAGATCACCGATAAGGAACAGCTGGTGTACGGCTTTCGGGAATTTATACCCTGCTTGGGTGAATGTCAGTTTAGTTCCTGTTCTCATACCTGCGAAAAGGGTTGCGCCGTCCTGCAGGCCGTTGAAGAGGGAAAGATTGCGAAGTCCCGCCACGATAGCTACAGGGCCATGTATGAAGAAATAAAGGATGTGAAAGCGTGGCAGCTAAAGAACGGGAATGTATGATCATTGGGGCTGTTCCCATACTGAGCAGTCGTATCTTTCGGGAGTACGATCCGAAGAACTGTTTTGTCATTTGTGCGGATGCAGGCTATGAAACCGCAGCAAAATATAAGATCAAACCGGATCTGATCGTAGGCGACTTCGATTCCGCTTCCAAGAAGCCGCCGGAGAGCTTCCGGTCTATCACCCTGCCGGTTGAAAAGGACGTAACGGACGTCATGTACGCGGCAATCAGGGGACTTTCCCTCGGGTACAAAAGCTTTACGCTGCTTGGCTGCCTGGGCGGGGCGCGATTCGACCACTCGCTGGCAAATCTGGAGGTGCTGCAATATATGCAGGAACATGGCGGCAGAGGCGTGCTGGCAGATGAGCGCACAAGAATCTTTCTTCTTCACGACGGCAGGCTGCGCATGACGGGTATCGAAGGCGCCACGGTGTCCGTGTTCCCGTATAACGGCAGCTCTTGCGAAGTAAGCTATTCCGGTCTTCAATATCCTTTGAACCGCGACACGCTGACCTGCGGCGGCACTGTAATGGGCGTGAGCAACAGCGTTACAGGCAGCCCGGCAGAAGTTCGGGTCCATAGAGGGACGGCGCTGGTCGTGGTCTATCAGCCGTAACATTTTTCCGCGCCGCGTATATACTGGTATTAAAGCGGCCGCCAACCGGCGGCTGTTTCAGTAAAACCGGCAGTCAGCCAGCGGAGATGTTGCATATGTTTAAGTCCGGCTGCAAAAGCAAATTCAATTGTTCCTGCTTTAAGAGCTATCAGAGCCGATGTATGTGCGCTATTTGCTTCGGGCTCGGCATGTCGCTCTCCTGCTTCTGTCCTGTGGGCTTCACCCTGTTTCTCTCAGCTGTGATCATGGTGGCCCTGGGAATTTCACTGCTGCGTCATTGAATCGGAGGTAATGTCATGAAAGTGGTCGTGGTGGAGAAGCGCACAGGTTTTTGGGGATTCTTTCTGAGAAGGCTGTACGGCATTAAAAAGGCGGCAGAATAAAAGAGAATACTTAGATATCAGTTAGATGCGGCCCCCGCTGGTTTTCCAGCGGGGGCCGTCCTCGTCCAAAAAGCTTTTGAAAAGGCGGCGGGTCAAATTCAGAGAAATCCGAATCTGGCATAATCTCCCTGTATCCGCATACATATTTGGTAGAAAAGCAAAGGAGAGGATATTGTATGCAGGCAAAAATAAAGACTCAGCCGTATGAATATTTTGACCCCATATTTGACGGCGCGTTTGAAGCGCCCATCGATGCGGAATACAATCTTCCGGATTACTGCCCGGATATCCAGAAAATCCTGAAGTGCCAGGCAACGCCTGAAATTTCCTCCTATATGATCACAGAGGATACGCTTGCCTGTGACGGCGTCTGCGATATCCGGGTGCTCTATTTGGATTCCAAAGGGGACTGCGTGCGGTGCTGCGATTTCACCAAGGAGTTCTCTGCTTCTGTAAAGATCAAAGCTACAGAGGAAAAAGCGGTAGCCTGGGTCCAGGCCGCAGTGGAACACATGACATGCCGGGCTGTCAGCGCGCGGCGGGTCGATCTGCACATTTCCGTTTCTGTCAAGGCGCTGGCAGTGATACAGAAGCGGGAGCTCATTACCTGTGGCATTGAAGATGACACCATTGAAAAAATGACCAGCGGATATCCGGCCTCTCAGGCGGTAAACGCACTTTGCCACCAGTTTACCATAGAGGATACCCTGCCCTTGAAAAACGGAAAGCCTCCCATCGAAACTCTTTTGCGAAAAAATGTCTTTTGCAGAGTGGGAGACTGCCGCCTTTCAGAGGGTAGAATGACAGTAAACGGTACCCTGGAGATTTCCTTCCTGTATCTTTCTTCGGTAGATAATACGGTGGTCGAGAAAATGAACGCTTCCATCGAATTCAGCCAAATAGTGGACTGCAACGGTGCCGATGAAGACTGTATCTGCGATTTGAAAACAATGGTGGGAGAGTGCAGCCTTCAGCCTAGGGAAGACGATGTGGGGGAATATACCAGCGTCGGCGTTCTGGCAAAAGTGTTCCTGGTGGCCTTCCTGTATAAGTCCTGTGAGATCGAGGCCGTAGACGATGCGTATTCCGTTCGCATGCCCTTGGAACTGCGATACTCCCAGACCTCTTTTACCCAGGTACAGGGGATCCAAACCGAGGTGCTGAAAAAGAAATGTGCTCTTTCCGTCCAGGAGGACGAGATCGAAAAGATATTCGATATCTGGTGCGAGCAGGACAGCGTTCAGACAGTCTGCGATAAGGGAAAGCTCAATTACCGGGTGCGCTATACCGTGTGTATGCTTTATCTGGGAAGCCAGGGCAGGGTGCTGTATACCGAAAAGCCCTTTGATTACAACTGTGCCACGGAGTTGGACGATACCCAGTCAAGAAAGAGCAGCGCCGTTTCCCGCACGGAAATCTGGGAATACAGGATCACGGATAAAAGCACGGTGGAGATATCTGTGGAAACGCCGGCCACCACATTCCTGTACAGCAGGCTTTCTGTGAAATACCTGACTTCTGCCGGTATGGACGAAAATACACAGGGGTTCGAGGCGTCGCCCAGATTCCTGATCTATTACGCCTCGGCTGGGGAAAGACTGTGGGACATCGCAAAAAGCCATCGTGCTTTGCTCTCTGACATTCGGGTGCAGAATGATTTGTACGACGAGGTCGTTCCGGAAGCCCGGCCAATTATTATCTGCAACCGCTGAAAGAATTTGAAGGTAGAGAGGTAAGAGTATGGAAGAATTTAACGTATACAAGGATATCCAGGACCGCACGGGCGGTGAGATATACATTGGGGTCGTAGGACCCGTGAGGACCGGGAAATCAACATTTATTAAGAAATTTATGGATACGGTGGTTATTCCCAATATTCCGGACGGCATGCAGCGAGACAGAGCTATCGACGAGCTGCCTCAATCCGCCGCGGGACGCACCATTATGACGACGGAGCCAAAGTTCATTCCGGAACAGGCCGTCTCGGTAGAGCTTGACGGTGACGCTTCTTTCAGCGTACGCATGATCGACTGCGTGGGGTATATTGTCCCCAGCGCTATTGGATACATAGAAGAAGACCAGCCGCGCATGGTACGGACGCCCTGGTACGAGGAACCTATCCCTTTCAATATGGCCGCGGAAATCGGAACGAAGAAGGTCATTACGGAGCATTCCACCATTGGGCTTGTTATCACTACGGACGGCAGTATCAGCGATATTCCCCGGGAGGAATATGAGGAAGCTGAAGAGCGGGTCATCGACGAGCTCAATCAGACCAACCGCCCGTTTGTGGTGCTTCTCAACTGCGTTGAGCCGGAAACGCCGGAGGCTAAAGAGCTTGCAGAGTGCCTTTCCCGGAAGTACGGGGTGCCGGTGCTTCCCGTCAACTGCGTGGATATCACGGAGCAGGACATCAAGGGCGTGATCGCCAGCCTTTTGTATCAGTTCCCGGTACGCGAGGTGGAATTGGACATTCCCGGATGGGTGACTTCTCTGGAAACGGATCACTGGTTGTTTTCAAGCCTGCTGGATACTGTGCGCAGTGCATGCGGGATCAGTAGAATGCGGGAAGTCAGGGGAATGCTGGACAGCGTGAAAGGCTGCGAATTTGTCAGGGAGATCAGGGTAGACTCCATCAACCTGGGCAGCGGTATGAGCAGGGCGGAGCTGGTGCTTGATCAGTCGCTGTTCTACCGTATTCTCAGCGAAAAGACAGAGCTTGAAATCAAAAATGAATCGGAGCTCATGTCCCAGCTCATTGAGATGACGGATATTCGAAAGCGTTTCAGAAAGCTTCAACAGGCCTATGACGACGTACTGGAGACCGGCTATGGCATTGTGATGCCAGATGTGGAGGAATTGACGCTGGAAGAACCGCAGATCTTGAAACAGAACGGAAAATATGGGATCCGTTTGAAGGCTACGGCGCCCTCCATTCACATGATGAAAACGCAGATCAATACGGAGATCACGCCCATCGTGGGCTCAGAACAGCAGTCTGAAGAACTGGTGATGTATCTGTTGAAAGAATTTGAGGAAAATCCGGTTAAGATATGGGAGTCCAATATTTTTGGAAAATCTCTGCATTCTCTGGTAAACGAGGGAATGCACAATAAGCTCTATCGCATGCCGGCGGACGCCAGGGAAAAGGTGCGGGAGACCATAGAACGGATCATCAACGACGGCTGCAACGGCCTCCTTTGTATTATCCTGTGATGAGAGATCCCACGCAATTTCAGGAATTGGAAAACTGGGGAGAAGAGGAAGAACTCGACGATGGCGGAGAGTACCGGGAGAAAAAGCAGGGGTCCGGCAGTATGCTTCCGCTTTTGCAGACTCTTTTGTGCGCGCTTACACTTCTGGCTTTGATGTTTTTGAAGGTCTCGGACGTGGAAACCTACGGTAAGGTGACAAACTGGTACAGGGAAGAAGCGGCGCGGGAAATTGAACTGCCAAAATGGAGCGGGACAGATAGAGCCGCCTCGGCGGTTTCTTCACCGGCGCTGCCGGAAGTTCCGGACGCCGCAAAGCTGAAAGACGGCTCGTTGCAGAAGGTCTGAATGCTTGTAATGACCCTGGGCGGCTGCCGCCTGGAATTTACATTTTCCTGTTTTGCGCTGCTCGCGTTCTGCTGCTTATTTGCAGGATTCTCGGGCAGCGCATTCCTGTTATCGGTGGTTTTGATCCATGAACTTTTTCACCTTGCCGTACTCTTTCTATTTCACGCGCCGCCTATGTGCGTTCGGGTTTCCGCCCTGGGCTGTCGAATGATCCTGAACCCGCAGAAACGGTTGAATTACTGGAAGAATGCTCTGGTTTCTCTTGCCGGTCCAGCTGGAAATCTTATGTGCTTTGGAGTGATGATGCTTTTCGGAAAGGGCAACTGCTTTTTCGCCGCCGCCAGCTTGTCGATGGGTGTTTTTCACTGCCTGCCCATCGAGCCCTTAGACGGCGGGCTGGCCTTTCGCGCGGCGCTCAGCGGTTTTCTGGAAAATGAAAAAGCGGAGAAGCTTGCCCTCGTGGTCTCTCTGCTCTTTTTGTTGCCGCTGGCGGTCCTTGGGTTTCTCATATTGCTTCGCACGCGATACAATTTTTCCCTTCTGGCAATGAGCGTGTATCTCATGCTGTATCTGGTGCTTGGAAAGGACGGGCTGACAGATTAGCCGGGTTGCAAACGGGCAAAAAAAGCGATATAATAAAAATCATCGCGCTGCGGCGCTTTATGTTTGAAAAAATTCAGGAAGAGGAATTTGCCGCCATGTATCCAAAAGAAGTTGAAAAACTGCTGCTCCAGGTGCAGAAGCCCGGACGCTATGTAGGCGGGGAGCTGAATTCCACCGTCAAGCGCAGAGAAGACGTGGAAGTGCGCTTTGCCTTTTGTTTTCCAGATACCTACGAGATCGGCATGTCGCATCTGGGAATTAAGATATTGTATGGAGCCATGAACGAGGTGCCTTATTTCTGGTGCGAGCGTGTGTTTGCACCCTGGGTCGATATGGAGCAGAAGATGGTAGAAGAGGAAATACCTCTTTACGCTCTGGAAAGCGGGGACCCGGTGAGAGAATTTGATTTCATCGGCTTTACGCTTCAGTATGAGCTGAGTTATACAAATGTCCTCAATATGCTGAAACTGGCCGGGATTCCTCTGCGCAGTGCGGACCGGCCTGACCTTTTCAATCTGGTGGTGGGCGGCGGCCCCTGCGCCTGCAATCCGGAGCCGCTGGCGGATTTCTTTGATCTTTTCTTCCTGGGTGACGGGGAAGAAGTCGATATAGAAGTGATGGAGCTTTACCGCCAGTGCAAAAAGGGGGGAAAAAGCAAGCAGGAGTTTTTGCAGCTTGCCGCTCAGATCGAAGGCGTTTATGTCCCTTCTCTGTACCGGGCGGAATACAACTCCGACGGTACCGTAAAACAGTATGTTTCTCTGCACGGCGCGCCTGCCACAGTGAAAAAGCGGGTAATAAACGACATGAATCACGCCTATTATCCAACTTCTTTTCCTGTTCCGATGATAGAAGTGGTATTTGACCGCATTTCCGAGGAAGTGCTTCGTGGCTGTATCCGCGGCTGTCGGTTCTGTCAGGCGGGCTTCCTGTACCGGCCCTTCCGGGAAAAATCCATCGACACCATCGACGCCCAGTGCCAAGCGCTGTGCGCCTCTACAGGCTATGACGAGATTTCCCTTTCCTCTCTCAGCACCAGCGACTACAGCAGGCTCAACGAGCTGCTTGACAGGCTTCACCAATGGACGGAGCGGGAAAAGGTAAGCCTTTCTCTGCCATCTCTGCGAGTGGACGGCTTTTCTCCACAGCTGATGGAGCGCATCAACTCCGTGCGGAAAAGCGGCCTCACCTTTGCGCCGGAGGCAGGCTCCCAGCGCATGCGGGACGTTATCAATAAAAATGTGACAGAGGAGGAACTGCTTCACACCGTAAACGTGGCCTTTTCGGAAGGCTGGAACAGGATCAAGCTGTATTTTATGCTTGGCCTACCTACAGAGACAATGGAAGATGTTCTGGCCATTGTAGAGCTGGGCCAGAAGGTCGTGGACGCTTTTTACAGCAACCCGGAAAGACACAGGGGAAAAGCGGTCGAAGTTGCGCTCAGCACGGCGGCTTTTGTGCCGAAGCCCTTTACGCCCTTTCAGTGGTTTGGGCAGGACGATATGGAGATCTTATATGAGAAGCAGAAGAATTTGAAGGGAAGCGTTCGCTCCAAGCGCTTGAGCGTCAGCTATCACGGGGCCCAGACAAGCTTTCTGGAAGCGGTTTTCGCCAGAGGGGACAGAAAGCTTTGCGCCGTGCTGGAAAAGGCGGTTGAATGGGGCTTTCATTTCGACGGCTGGGACGATTGCTTTGATTTTGACAAATGGCTGGAGGTTTTTTCCGCCTGCGGTATAGACCCAGCTTTTTATGCCAACCGCCAGCGGGAATTTGACGAGGTATTTCCCTGGGACCACCTGGATTACGGGATTCGCAAAGAGTTTTTGATAGAGGAATGCAGGCGCGCTTATCAGGCTGAAACCACCCCTAACTGCCGGGAAAAATGCTCAAATTGCGGCGCGGCTTGTTATAAGGGAGGAATATGCGTTGAAAAACGTAAGGATCCGGTTTGAGAAAAAGAACGCGGCAAAATACATTTCCCACCTTGACCTGACGCGGTGCATGAGCAGGGCTTTAAAGCTTTCCGGACTCCCGGTCTGGTACACGGAGGGCTTTAACCCCCGTATTTATATGACCTACGCCATGCCGCTGTCTTTAGGCATTACCGGGGAACGGGAGTGCATGGATATCCGACTGACGGAAGAAGTGAGCCTGCCGGAGATCGTTCAGCGGTTAAACGACAAGCTCCCTGCGGATATCCGCGTTCTCCAGGCCGCAGAGCCCATTCACAAGTTTAGCGAGACCGCTTTTGCCGATTACGAGCTTTCCCTGGAAACCGCGGACAGCGCGGCGCTTAAAGAAAAGCTTCGTTCTCTGCTTGAAAGAGAACAGATCGCGGTGATCAGGCACGGGAAAAAGGGCGATAAGGAACTGGATATCAAGCCATTTTTTCAGAGTGTGAAGATGGAACGGACAAGCGAAACAACGCTTAAAGCGGTTTTTCAGCTGCCGTGCAGCGTATCGGGAAGCGTCAATCCCGGACTTCTTTTAGATGCCTTGAAAGCGTATGAGGGCGAATCCCCTTGTGCGCAAATCGTGCGGAAACGGCTGCTCACCAAAGATTTTTCGGAAATCCGGTAAAAAATTCTTGCATTCCATTAGACGCTGTGATAAAATATATAAGCATTTGAGATCCGCAGGTTTTCCTCAAAGGCTTGCCTGTGGGGGTCGAAACACGGCGCTGCCGTGTGAAGGAGCGGGCAGTCCGCTGCCGGATACAGCTTGAAGCTGTGTGGGGCATGAATGTCTGAATTTTTTACAAATGGAGGAATATCAAATGGACGCAATCAAAGCTATTTCCCAGGAATCCTTGAAAGATGAGATCCCTCAGTTTTCCGTTGGCGACACCGTAAGGGTGGATGTCAATATTCGTGAAGGCGACCGGGAAAGGATCCAGCAGTTTGAAGGCACCGTTATCGCCCGGAAGGGCAGCGGAGTCAGCGAGACTTTTACAGTCCGCCGCGTTTCCTACGGCGTAGGAGTGGAGAGAGTATTCCCGCTTCATTCGCCCAATGTCAAGGCGGTCAAGGTAGTCCGTCAGGGCCGCGTTCGCAGGGCAAAGCTCTACTATCTGCGCGACCGTGTCGGCAAGGCAGCCAAGGTCAAGGAGCAGATTCGCTGAAAAGCCGTATAATAAAGCTGTTGAAAGGGACATTATTTGTCCCTTTTTTGCTATCATTTTGCGTTTGGGAGTTTTGGAATGGATACAAATGCCGTCCCTGAAAACAGAAAAAAGAAAAGGTTCTCCGCGGTCCTGCTGGAATGGGCGGAGGAATTGGTAATCGCCATTGTGATCATCGCGGTGGTTTTTACTTTTTTCTTTCGTGTGATCACTGTGACTGGAACCTCTATGGTGCCTAATTTCAACGATGGAGACCGTGTGCTTGTGGTCGGAGGCGGTTCGAGCTTCAATCAGGGAGACGTGGTAGTCATCACAAATGTGTTGGACGAGCCCATTATTAAGAGGATCATCGCCACCGAAGGACAGGACGTGGATTTTGATTATGAAAACAAAGCTGTGCTGGTAGACGGCCAGCCTGTGGACGAAACAAAATTTGGATTGAAAAACGGCATTACCGATTTACCATACACTTCCTTCGAACTGCTTGAATTCCCCCAGAGAGTGCCGGAGGGCTGTGTCTTTGTGCTGGGGGACAACCGTTCCGTTTCGGAAGACAGCCGCTATCAGATCGTTGGCATGGTGGATAAGCGGAACATCTTAGGGAAAGCCGTGTTCCATCTCTATCCTTTTGGAAAAACAGCAGCATCTGCCGATTGACGGCGGGGAAAGAAAGGCGGAAAGTCATTATGAACGAAATCGAATGGGAGAAGGCGGGAGAAGGCGCAGCGCATGCGGAGACTCCTCCTCAGAACAGATTCCGCAAGTCCGTTTTGGAGTGGACGGAAACGCTTGTTATGGCCATTGTGCTGGTGGCTGTGGTGTTTACTTTTGTTGTGCGCATCATCACTGTGGACGGCAGTTCCATGAAGCCCACCTACCAAGATGGGGACAGGGTCTTAGTTTCCGGCTTTGCTGGGGATATCCGGAAAGGGGATATCGTGATCATCGTCAATGCCCTGGAAGAACCCATCATCAAAAGAGTCATCGCCACCGCCGGGCAGACCGTAGATTTTGACCCCCTTCTGGGCGAAGTTACAGTTGACGGCGTACCGCTGATGGGCGGAGAGTTCGGCATTGAAAACGGGATCACCCTCCTGCCGGATATTCCCGGACGGGTTTTGGAATTTCCGCAGACAGTGCCGGAAAACTGCGTGTTTGTTTTGGGAGATAACCGGGGCAATTCCGAGGACAGCCGGTACACGGACGTGGGTATGATAGACCATCGGAACATATTGGGAAAAGTCGTTTTCAACGTCTATCCTTTTTCAAAAGTTGGCATGGTAGAGTAAAATTTCGTTTGCCGCGGTCCGGCGGCAGACGGATTATTTGAGGGGGAACGAATGGTCAGGCAAACCATAGATGGCGTAGAGTTTAAGCTGCGGGAATATCAGGATCTCAGTTGGCTGAAGAACTTTGGGACTGTTTTTTCGGTGATAGACGAGACCGGCAGCGGCTGTATTTGCTTTGGCGTGGAAAAAGAACACAGGAAATACTTTTTCAAGATCGCAGGCGTAAAAACGGTGGAAGCCGAGGTTTCAGAGGCGGAATCGATCCGTCTGCTGAAAAGTGCGGTGGAGAAGTATAGGGATATCCGTCACCCGAATTTGATCCGTCTGCGGGACAGCTTTGCTGCTCGTGAATTTTTTGTGGCCGTCTTTGATTGGGCGGAGGGAGAATGCCTGTTCGACCACTGGAATTTTGATTTTTATCAGAAAAACCCAAATGCGGATACGCCCATGAAAAAGTTTAAACGACTGCCTGTGGAGAAAAGACTGAAAGCCGCCGAAAAGCTTTTTTCTTTTTTTGAAACGGTCGTTTCCTCCGGTTATGCGGCGGTGGATTTTTATGACAGCAGCATCATGTATGATTTTCAAACGGATACTACGACTTTCTGCGATATCGACCTATTCCGAAAAACGCCGACGGTCAATGACTTAGGCACAGACTATTTTGGCACCAAAAGGCTGAAAGCGCCGGAAGAAAACCAGCTGGGAGCGGAGATTGACGAGAAAACCAACGAGTTCACCCTGGGCGCAATTTTGTTTGACCTGTTCAGCGTTCGTGTGGATTACGAAAAGCGATACGAGCTGGGAATGTTTATTCCCAACAAGCAGGAAGATTTCGAACTGAGCGCAGAAAAGTACCGGATTTTGCTGAAAGCTACCTCCTATGACAGAAAAGAGCGGTTTGACTCCATAAAGAAGTTTGGGGAAGAATGGGAAAATTCAAACTGAGGAAGTGAAGACCATGAGCGAACAGAACGGGGCCATGACCGGCATCAACTGGTTTCCCGGCCATATGGCGAAAACCCGGCGGAAAATCACCGAGGATCTAAAGCTCGTGGACGTGGTGGCGGAAATTCTTGACGCCCGGATCCCTCAAAGCAGCTCCAATCCGGTGCTTCGGGAGATCATTCAGTCCAAACCCCGTGTGGTGCTGCTGAATAAAAGCGACATGGCGGATCCTGCCTGCACATCTCAATGGGTCTCCGATTATGCAAAAATGAGCCTGAAAGCCGTCCCTCTGGACTGTAAAACCGGCAGAGGGATCCCCGCTTTTTACAGCGCGGTGCGGGAAACGCTCAGGGAACGAATCGAAGCCTGGGAAAGCAGGGGCATGAGGGGCAGGTCCATTCGTATCATGGTGGTAGGGATACCCAATGTGGGAAAATCTTCTCTCATCAACCGTCTGGTGAAGTCTGGAGGTAAAGCCGAAGTGCAGGACAGGCCCGGCGTTACCCGGCAAAATCACTGGTTCACGGTAGGGAAGGGCTTTGAGCTTTTGGATACTCCCGGCGTTCTGTGGCCGAAATTTGAGGATCCCATTGTGGGAGAGCATCTGGCTTTCACGGGGGCTGTGAAAGATGAGATATTGGACCGGGAAAGCCTTGCCTGCCGTCTTTTGGAGCTGTTGATGGAACTATATCCAAACGCGGTGAACACCCGCTATAAGACAGATGTAAAGCAGGGAATGCCCGGCTATGAGATTCTGGAGCAGATCGGACGCAAACGCGGCATGCTGATCTCAGGGGGAGAGACGGACACTGAGCGGGCCGCAAACACGGTTCTGGACGAATATCGGGGCGGGCTTTTGGGCTCCATAACGCTGGAACGCCCCCGAAAGGAGCGCTGAGTATGGACTGGTATGCTTACGAGCGCCGGGCTGTCAGCGTCGGGCACCCTCTGGTGTGCGGCATCGACGAGGCGGGGCGCGGCCCTCTGCTGGGGCCCGTGTACGCGGCAGCAGTGATTCTTCCCTTGGACTGTGATATTCCGGGCTTAAACGACTCTAAAAAGCTTTCCGAGAAAAAGCGAGAAGCCCTTTTCGACGTGATAGTGGAAAAGGCGGTCGCTTATGGCGTGGGGTTTGCCACGGCGGAGGAGATCGACCGGATCAACATTTTGCAGGCCACGTTTCTGGCCATGCAAAGGGCTTACGAAGCCATGGGCTGCAAGGCGGACTGGGCACTGGTGGACGGCAACCGAATGCCTCCTTTACCCATTTCCGGGGAAACGGTGGTCAAGGGCGACGCCCAATGCGCCTCCGTGGCCGCAGCTTCTATTTTGGCAAAGGTCAGCCGGGACCGGGTACTAAGAGAGCTTGACTTGCAGTACCCGCAATACGGCTTTGCAAAGCATAAGGGGTACGGCACAAAAGCGCATTATGAGGCTATTCGGCAATATGGCGTTTTGCCGGAGCACCGGAAAACCTTTCTCAAAAATCTTTCGGATAAATAGGAGAACGCTATGGATAACGGCACGGGACGGCTGGGAGAAAACCATATAGCAAAGCTTCTGGAACGCCGGGGCTTCCACATCTTAAAGCGGAATTACCGCTGCCGTTTTGGGGAAATCGACATTATCGCAGAGAACGGTCAGTATATTGTTTTCGTAGAGGTGAAAACCAGGAAGAAGGGCAGCCTGGTGGAGCCTTTTGAAGCGATCACACCGGCGAAGCGCCAGAAGATCGTACTCACAGCAGGCCTTTACCTCACGGAGCATTCCGTCAAAACGCAGCCAAGGTTTGATGCGGCGGCGGTTTATACGGAGAAGGGAAAGGTCGTTGGGGAAGATTATCTGGAAAACGCTTTCAGTCTGAACTGAAAAGCGCCGGAAAGAAAGAGAGGGAAAACATTGCGTTATTTCGATCTGCACTGCGACACCATTTTGGCTTGTGCTCACAAGGATATTCCCCTGCGGGACAACAGCATGCACATCAGCTTAAAGAAGGCGGAGCCGTTTGAAACCTATGTTCAGTGCTTTGCCGTGTTCCTTCCCGATTCCGTTCGGGGCCCGGAAGCTTTTGAGTTTTTCAGCAAGGCTGCGGACAGGCTGGCGCTGGAAACGGAACAAAACGGCGATGTTCTGACCTTCTGCCGGGAACCGGGAGACTTGCAGAAGGCCGAAAAAGCCGGGAAGCACGGTGCTGTTCTGACAATAGAAAGCGCCGCCGCTTTAGGCGGAAAGCTGGAAAATATACAGAGCTTCAAAGACCGTGGCGTGAAAATGTGTACCTTGACCTGGAACGGGGAAAACGAGGTGGGCCGGGGTATCCTGGCAGAAGGAAAGACCGGGATCACCCCCTTTGGCCGGGAAGTGGTGAAAGGCTTTGAGAAAGCGGGAATCATCGTGGACATTTCCCATGCCAGCCCAGAGCTTTTCTGGGACGTGGCAGAGATGGCTCAAAAGCCTTTGGCAGCTTCCCACTCCAATTCCAAAGAGGTCTGTAACCACCCCCGCAACCTGACAGACGAACAGTTTTTGGCCATCAAAAGGTCCGGCGGCCTGGTGGGCCTGAACTTTTACAACGCCTTTCTCAACAACGAACCGGAAAAAGCTTCTATGGAGGATCTTCTCCGTCACGCGGAACATTTTCTCTCCTTGGGCGGAGAAAACACGCTTGCCATGGGCAGTGATTTCGATGGTTCCGATATGCCGGAGGACATGAAGGACGGCCTTTCTGCCGTTCCCCGGCTTTACGAGCTGTTCCTGCGCCACTACCCGCAGGAGCTGATCGACAGGATCTTCTATGGAAATGCCGCCCGTTTTTTCAAAGAAAACGAATTACTTTGACAGAATCGAAAAAGTAAGGTATAGTTATAAGAATGTTTGGAAGCCGTTTTTGAAAAACTGGAAGACAGGTGATGCGAATGCAGTACAGGAGTACAAGGAACTCCAATTTGCGCAGGAATGCTTCCCAAGTCATCGCGCAGGGGATTTCCGCGGAAGGCGGTCTTTTTGTTCCGGACAGCCTGCCGAACGTCCGGGACAAATTTTCTCTGTGGTCCGGCCTCAATTACAGAGAGCTTGCCAAGGAAATTTTCGCTTATTTCCTCACGGATTTTTCGCAGGAGGAAATCGCCGCCTGTGTAGAAAAAGCTTATACGCCGGAGCACTTTGGCGGCGGAGAGCCCGTAAAGCTTGTCCCTTTAGCGGACGGCGGGGAAAAGAAATATTTGCTGGAGCTTTGGCGGGGGCCTACTTGCGCTTTTAAGGATATGGCTCTGCAGATCCTGCCGCACTTTTTGACAAAGTCCCTGGCAAAGGCTGCGCCGGGAAAGGAAGCCGTGATCCTCACCGCCACCTCCGGCGATACCGGCAAGGCGGCGCTGGAAGGCTTTCGTGATGTGCCGGGAACAAGGATCATTGTGTTTTATCCCCGGGACGGCGTCAGCCCCATGCAGAAGCGGCAGATGGCGACTCAGGAGGGCGGCAATGTGACGGTCTGCGCTGTTGAAGGCAATTTCGACGACGCTCAGACAGCGGTAAAGCAGATTTTTACCGATGCCTCCATGAAAGCCGCTTTGGAAAGCAGCGGCATGATCTTTTCCAGCGCAAACTCCATCAATTGGGGACGGCTGCTGCCTCAGATCGTCTACTATTTTTATTCTTACTTTCAGCTTTGTCGTATGGGCGCGGTAAAATCGCCGGGTGATGAAATCAACATAGCGGTGCCCACCGGCAATTTTGGGAATATTCTGGCGGCGTATTATGCGAGCCGCATGGGCCTGCCGGTCAAAAAACTCATTTGCGCTTCCAATGCTAACCATGTGCTCACAGACTTTATTCGTACCGGCGTGTATGACAGGCGGAGAGAGTTTTTCGCGACCATGTCACCTTCCATGGATATCCTGGTGTCGAGCAATCTGGAACGCCTGCTTTACGCCCTTTCCGGCGAGGACAGCGCCGCTTTGTCCCAACTGATGAAAGAGCTTTCCGAAACCGGCGTTTACAGCGTGGGCAAGGAAGTTCTGGAAAAGATGCAAAAGCTGCTTTTCGGCGGCTCCTGCAACGACGAGGAGACCTCCCGTACGATCCACGAAACGCTGGAAAGAGACGGCTATCTCTGCGACACTCATACCGCCGTGGCGGTGAACGTGTACCACCAGTATGTCAGCGAAACCGGAGATTCCGATACGCCTACGGTTATTGCGTCTACCGCAAGCCCATATAAGTTCGCCAAAAGCGTGCTGGCGGCCATTGAAAGCCAGATCCCTGAAGATGAATTCGACGCGATGAAACGGCTGGAAGAAGTTTCTCAGACAGAAGCGCCGGAGCAGCTCTGGGCCTTAAAGGAGAAGAAGATCCGTTTCAAGGGGACCATACCGAAAGAGCAGGCGGGCGATTTTATCCGGCGCACGATTGGAATAGGCGGTTCTTGATATGGCGCTTTTTGCAATTGCCGATCTCCATCTTTCTTTGGGAACGGATAAACCCATGGATGCCTTCAAGGGCTGGGAGGGTTACGTTCGGCGGCTGGAAGAGAACTGGCGCGGCGTGGTAGGAAAAGAAGATACGGTAGTCATCGCCGGGGATATTTCCTGGGCTATGAAACTGGAAGAGACTTTGGCGGATTTTGCCTTTCTTCACGCTTTGCCAGGCAAAAAGCTCCTTTTAAAAGGGAACCACGATTATTGGTGGACTACCCGGAACAAAATGGATTCTTTCCTTGTGGAGCACGGCTTCGACAGCCTGCAGATCCTTCATAACTGTGCTTATCAGGTAGGGAACAGAGCTCTGTGCGGCACCCGCGGATGGCTCTACAATTCCGAAACTGAAGAAGATAAAAAAATTGTAAACAGAGAAGCAGGCCGACTTCTTGCTTCCATAGCGGAGGCGAAAAAGCTGGGGGGGAAATTGACTGCTTTTCTCCATTATCCGCCGGTGTACGACACTATGGAATGCCGGGAGCTTCTCGATATTCTTGTGGAAAGCGAAATCAGGGAATGCTATTTTGGGCATATCCACGGACAGTACGCCGCGAGAAAGGCCATGATCGGAGAGTGCCGGGGCGTGAAAATGCACCTGATCTCCTGCGATTTCGTGAATTTTTGCCCGGTCCTCATTCCATAAAGGCGGTTTTTTGACGGGCGGAAATTATTTCACATTTTTCCTGAATATTTTACCGAAAAGATATGGATTCTTGAAAGCCGCTATGATATAATCAGACAGTATCGTTTCTTTAAGTTTATTTTGAGAGGAAAAGGAAACATGGAATTAAAGTCTACAAAGAACATCGAAACAAATAAGTATGAGCTGGCGCTTGAAGTAAGCGCTGAGGAATTTAACAACGCCATCAATGCTGTGTACAAGCGGGAAAGCAAAAAAATGAATATTCCCGGTTTCCGCAAGGGGCACGCTCCCAGGGCGTTTATCGAAAAATACTACGGGGAAGAAGTGTTCTATGAAGCTGCCGTGGACCATTTGTACCGCTCCATGGTCATGGAGGCTGTGGAAAAATCTGAACTGAAGGTCATCAGCATCGGAGACTTTAAGGTCGATGAGATCGGCAAAGATAAGGGCCTGAAATGCACGATCACCGTCATTACCAAGCCCGAAGCCACGATTGAAGGCTATCAGGGGATTGAAGTGCATAAAGAGCCGGTCGCTGTAACCGATGGGGATATCGATGCTGAGATAGAGCGAGTGCGTGAGCGCAATTCCAGAATTGTGACTGTCGAAGACCGCGCCGCTGAAAACGGCGATATTGCCGTGATTGATTTTGACGGCTATGTGGACGGCAAGCAATTTGACGGCGGCAAGGCTGAAAACTATGAACTCACGCTGGGCGCCGGTCAGTTTATTCCCGGCTTTGAGGAGCAGGTCGTCGGCCATAAGACGGGCGAAAGCTTTGATGTAAACGTGACCTTCCCCGAAGATTATCACGCCGAGGAGCTGAAGGGAAAACCTGCCACATTTAAAATTACCCTTCACGAAATCAAGAAAAAGGAATTGCCTGTTGTAGACGACGAATTTGTAAAGGACGTCAGCGAGTTTGATACTTTGGCGGAATACCGGAAGGATCTGGAAAAGCATCTTTTGGAGAGTCGGGAAAAGGCTGCTGATTCCGATGTGGAAAACCAGCTGGTCGATGCTGTGATCGAGAAGGTGGTCGCTGAGATCCCCGGTGAGATGGTGGAGAATGAAGTTGATGAAATGATCAATTCCTTTGCGTACCGTCTGCAGTCTCAGGGGCTGAAGCTGGAAACCTATCTGAAGTACACGGGAATGACCACCGATGATCTGAGAACGGAATACAAGCCTCAGGCAGAACGCCAGGTGCGGCTGCGTCTGGGTCTTGAGAAGATCGCCCAGCTCGAGGAGATCAAGCCCTCTGAAGAGGAAACCGAGGAAGAGTACAAGAAACTGTCCGATGCTTACGGAATGCCTCTGGAAACTGTGAAAAACATGGTGAACGCTGAGGATCTTAACGCTGACATTTCCAACCGGAAAGCTATCGAATTCCTGCGGGAAAACGCCGTGATCACCGCGCCGGAAAAGGAAGAGAAAAAGAAGCCGGCAAAGAAAAAAGCGCCTGCGAAAAAGACGGAGACTGATGCGGAAATTGAGGAAACCACGGAAAAGCCTGCTGCTCCCAAGAAAAGGACCACCAAAAAGGCGGCGGAGGCTAAAGAAGAGTCTTCCGAGGGCTAAAATCTCTTTACAGAGAATAAAAGTTATTGTTTGCCATCATACTATGAATCGGGCAACGAAAGGAGTCTAACACTTTGAATATACCTTATGTTGTGGAACAAACCAGTCGGGGCGAGCGTTCCTATGATATTTTTTCACGGTTGCTCAACGACAGGATCATTCTTCTGAACGATGAAGTGAATAACGCCACTGCCAGCGTGATTGTAGCCCAGCTGCTTTACCTGGAAGGGCAGGACCCCGAAAAAGATATTGCTCTTTATATCAACAGTCCCGGCGGCGTTATCACCGACGGCATGGCCATCTACGATACGATGCAGTATATCAAGTGTGATGTTTCCACGATCTGTCTCGGCATGGCCGCCAGCATGGGTTCTTTCCTTTTGGCGGCCGGTACGAAGGGAAAGCGCTTTGCTTTGCCGAACAGCGAAATCATGATCCATCAGCCCAGTGGCGGCGCGCAAGGGCAGGCTACGGATATCAGTATCCATGCCGATCATATTCTGCGCGTGAAGAAGAGGCTGAATACAATTCTGTCTGAGAGGACCGGCCAGCCTTTGGAAACCATCGAAAGAGATACGGAGCGAGACAATTTTATGACGGCGCAGGAAGCGCTGGAATATGGCCTGATCGACAAGGTTATTGAGCACAGATAAGCGGAAAGGGAGTTGGACCGATGGCGGGCAACAACGAAAACGAGATATGCTGTTCCTTCTGTGGGAAACCGCAGTCGCTGGCTGAACGGCTGATTGCCGGTTCTGGCGTTTACATCTGCGACGCCTGCGTCAGGCTTTGCATGTCTATTATTCAGGATGAAGACCGTCTGAAGAAGGGCCGAAGCGACGAAAAGGAAGAGGGAATACTGCTTCCGAAACCCCAGGAGATCAAAAAGAAGCTGGACGAATATGTGGTGGGGCAGGAAAACGCAAAAATCGCGTTGGCTGTCGCCGTCTATAACCACTATAAACGGATCTACTTTTCCAGTGATGAAGTAGAGCTTGCAAAAAGCAATGTGCTTCTTCTTGGTCCTACAGGCGTGGGAAAAACCTATTTGGCCCAGACCCTGGCAAAGCTTCTGGACGTTCCGTTCGCCATTGCTGACGCCACCACGTTGACTGAAGCAGGGTATGTGGGCGAAGATGTGGAAAATATCCTGCTTCGCCTGATCCAGGCGGCGGATTACGACATCGCCAAAGCGGAGCGTGGTATCATCTATGTAGATGAAATCGATAAGATCTCTCGAAAGTCTGAGAATCAGTCCATTACGCGCGACGTCAGCGGCGAGGGCGTACAGCAGGCTTTACTGAAAATTCTGGAAGGCACTATTGCAGGCGTTCCGCCAAAGGGCGGAAGGAAACACCCCCAGCAGGAAACCATCAACATCGATACCTCCAATATCCTGTTTATCTGCGGCGGTGCTTTCGACGGTCTGGAAAAGATCGTTCAGAAGCGCATTGCTTCCACTTCTCTGGGCTTTGGAGGCGAGGTCCACGGAAAACGGGAACTGGACGCGACGAATTGGATGAAAGACGTCACGCCCCATGATCTGGTAAAATACGGTTTAATTCCGGAACTGGTGGGCCGTATACCAGTCATTACTTCTCTTGACGCTTTGGACGAGGATTCGCTGGTGCGTATTCTCAGAGAGCCGAAAAGTTCTCTGGTGAGCCAGTATAAGAAGCTGTTTGATTTGGATAAGGTCGATTTGGAATTTACGGAAGATGCGCTTATCTCCATTGCCCGCAAGACGCTGGAACGTAAAACAGGCGCCAGGGGTCTGCGCGCTGTTATGGAAGAGATCCTCACCTCTGTCATGTATCAGGTGCCAAGCGACCACACAATTGAGAAAGTGACCGTGACAAAAGAGATGGTGGAAAACGGCGGTCAGCCGGATATCGTGTACAACAGCGACAGAAAGCCGGTAAAAATCAAGATTACCCAGTCGAAACGGCGAGACCGCCGGGACACAGCTTCCTGAAGCAATCCATACGCAACAACCCAGGTATCTGGTCGATTAGGACAAGAAAAAAAGAAAAGGCTGTTGCCGACGATGCCGGCCGCAGTCTTTCCCTGATTTTAGGAGTACATACATGCAAAATTTTACAGAAGAAAGCGGTAAGCTGGAAAACAAACAGGTTCTCCCGGTTTTGGCGATTCGCGGCCTTGTGTTTTTTCCGGGTATGATGCTGCAATTTGACGTAGCGCGGAAAAAATCAATTCTGGCCGCTTCGGCGGCGATGGAAAAGGACAGGCTTATTTTTCTGGTGACTCAGGTGAATCTCTCAGACAGCGAGCCGACCGGCGATGATTTATATAAAATGGGCGTGATCGCCAGGATCAAGCAGGTCGTCCACCGTTCTGAAGAGGGCGTAAAGCTGCATGTGGAGGGGCTTTGCCGCGGTGAAATCCTTTCCCTTACAAAGGAAAATCCCTTCCTGCTTGGAAATATCCAGAAATGTCCGATCATGACTTACAAAAAGTCCTATAAATCTGAGGCATTGATCCGTATCGTTCATGAAAAGTTTGATCAGTATCTCGGCCTCTTCAAGCGCGTTCCGCCGGACGTCCTGCTGGGCGTGCTTCAGGAGAAAGATTGCGGGCGGCTGGCGGATTATCTGGCTTCCAATATCTCCATCGATTTTGAGCGCAAGCAGTATATTCTGGACGAGCTGCGCCCGCTTCGACGTATCCAGAAGCTTATTGATGTTTTGACGGAAGAAATTCAAATCCTGGAAGTGGAAGAGGAGATCAACCAGAAAGCGCAGGCGCAGATCGATGAGAACCAGCGGGAATATTTTCTGAAGGAACAGCTGAGAGCCATTACCAGTGAGCTGGGAGAGGAGGACAATCCCCAGCAGGAGGCGGATGAGCTTCGGGAAAAGGTGCTGTCTTTGGGGCTTCCCAGTGTCTGCGAAGAAAAGCTTTTGAAGGAATGTGAGAAGCTGTATCATATGCCTTACGGTTCTCACGAAGCCAGCGTGCTTCGGGTCTATCTGGATACCTGTTTAGAGCTTCCCTGGAAAACTGCTTCCAAAGAACGGCTGGATTTAGGCCGCGCGGAGCGCATTTTGAACAGGGATCATTATGGATTAGACAAGGTAAAGGAACGGTTCCTTGAGATTCTGGCAGTAAAGGCGCTGGCTCCTAAGCAAACGGGGCAAATTATCTGCCTGGTAGGCCCTCCGGGCGTGGGAAAAACGTCTATCGCTAGGTCCATTGCTGAAGCTACCGGTCGCAAATATGTGCGTGTTTCTCTGGGCGGCGTCAGTGATGAGGCTGAGATTATGGGTCACAGGCGCACCTACGTGGGCTCTATGCCGGGGCGTATTATCAATGCGCTAAAACAGGCAGGAACCAATAATCCTCTGCTTTTGCTGGACGAAATCGATAAGCTGGGCCAGAATTTCAAGGGCGATCCGGCCTCAGCATTGCTGGAGGTCCTTGACCCGGAACAGAACACGGAGTTCTGCGACCATTATATCGATATGCCCTTTGACCTGAGCAGCGTGTTGTTTATTACCACTGCTAACGATGCTTCTCGGATTCCCGGGCCGCTTTACGACCGAATGGATATCATTGAGCTTGGCAGCTATACTTTAGAGGAAAAGCTGAATATAGCCACAAGGCATCTGATCAAAAAGCAGTTGAAAAAGCATGGCTTGACGTCTGCGCAGCTGAAATTCACCAAAGCCGCCGTGCGCGAGTTGATTGAAGGATACACAAGGGAAGCCGGTGTTCGCACATTGGAGCGGCTCCTGGCCTCTGTTTGCCGAAAGGTGGCAAAAATGGCGGTGTCACAGGAAGATTTTCAATCTTATACTGTGAAACCGGAAAATCTGGAAGAATTGCTGGGACCTCGCAAATTCCTGCGGGAAGGTTCTGTGGGTGAAGATACGGTGGGCCTTGTCAACGGTTTGGCGTGGACCAGCGTGGGCGGGGAGCTTTTGCCCATCGAGGTGGCCGCCATGGATGGAACAGGAAAGATCCAGCTTACCGGTTCCCTGGGAGACGTTATGAAAGAATCCGCCAATGCCGCGATCACCTGTATCCGGACACGGGCGTCTGCTTTGGGAATATCTCCCAAATTTTATGAAACATGTGATATTCATATCCATGCGCCGGAGGGAGCTGTCCCGAAGGACGGTCCTTCCGCCGGTACCGCCATGGCTACGGCTATTACGTCGGCGCTGTGCGGGATCCCCGTGCGTCATGATGTGGCAATGACGGGCGAGATCACTTTGCAGGGGCGGGTGCTTCCCATAGGCGGCCTGCGGGAGAAAGCGATGGCTGCCTACAAAAACGGGATCAAAACCATTCTGCTTCCTGCGGACAATGTCCCGGACCTTGCGGAAGTGGACGATGTTGTAAAAAAGAACATCAACTTTATTCCCGTGAAGCGGATAGATTCTGTTCTGGAAGCTGCGCTGGTCAGGATGCCCTGTCCTACAGTTGCGGACAGTGGCAGGGCTTTGCCCTCTGATCCCGCCATACCACACCCCAAGACTCCCGGCTTGTACCAGTAGAAGCAGGTCGAAGACCGGCATCAGAGAGGGAGGATCCATGAATTTTCAGAAGATAGAATTTGAGCTTTCAGCGGGAAGAGAGGATCAGCTTCCCAGTTCCGACCTGCCGGAGATCGTGTTTTCGGGCCGGTCAAATGTGGGAAAATCTTCCTTGATCAACAAGCTTGTGAACCGTAAAGCTTTGGCCCGCGTCAGTTCTACGCCGGGAAAGACAGCGACCATCAATTTTTTCCAGGCAGAGGGCTGCCGTTTTGTAGATTTGCCCGGCTATGGTTATGCTAAAGTTTCAAAGAGTGAAAAAGAACGATGGGCCGGTCTTGTAGAAGGGTATTTTGCCCAGGAACGAAAGATAGCGCTGGTTTTACAGCTGGTAGATATGCGCCGGGATCCCACCGATGATGACTTTAACATGATAGATTTCCTTTTGGGATCAGACTTCCCCTTTATTGTGATTTGCACGAAAAAGGACAAGCTCAACAAAGGGGAGACCGCTGGCCGTCTGGCCCGTTATGATGAATTGTTTCAACAGGCCGCGATACGGTTTGTGCCTTTTTCCGCAGTGGACGGAACAGGGCTGGAAGAAATTCAGAGATCGGTTTCAGAAGCAGTAAAGGGCTTCAATGAGGGAAAATAAGCGAAAGGGTGTATGGCCATGATTTCTGACTGCCTCTCCATCAATGAGAAAGGGCATCTCGCTATCAGCGGATGCGATACCGTAGAACTTGCAGAGCAGTATGGAACGCCGCTCTATGTGATGAGTGAAGATAAAATTCGCAGCGTGTGCCGCCGCTATATTTCTTCTTTCCAGAAATACTATGGAGGGAACGGAAAACCGATTTATGCGAGTAAGGCTTTTAGCTGCAAGGAAATATGCCGTATTGTTTTGAGCGAGGGCCTTGACCTGGAGGTGGTGTCCGGCGGGGAGTTGTATACGGCCTTACAAGCCGGCGTGCCCGCTGAGCAGATACATTTTCAAGGCAACAACAAGTCTGCTGGCGAACTTTCCATGGCATTGGAAAACGGTGTAGGGGACATTGTGGTAGACAATCTTTCCGAGCTTCGCACGCTTCAGAGACTGGCGGAGGAAAGCGGTAAGACAGCCAGTATTTCCCTGCGCATCAAGCCCGGGATTGACGCCCATACCCATGAGTTTATCCGTACCGGGCAGATTGACTCAAAATTCGGTATTGATCTGAACAGCGGGGAAGCGATGGAAGCGGTAAAGCAGGCGTCCCAGATGCGCGGTATTTCTCTGCGGGGACTACACTGCCACATCGGCTCTCAGATTTTTGACAAAGAACCTTTCGTCCATGCAGCCGGGGTGATGCTGGCCTTTTTTGCGGAAGTCAGAGACAAGCTGGGCATTTCCTTTGATTTCCTGAATCTCGGCGGCGGCTTTGGCATTCGTTATACGGAGCAGGATAACGCCAGCGCCTACGAGGAATACATGAAAGACGTGTCGGAAAAAGTTCATGAAACATGTGAAAAGCTGCGGCTGCCCATGCCGAAAATCTATATTGAGCCTGGACGCTCCGTGGTAGGTGAGGCAGGGATCACGCTGTATACTGTAGGCAATATCCGGGAAATTCCCAATGTCCGCAATTATGTTGCCATAGACGGCGGTATGTTTGAAAATCCGCGGTATATCCTGTATCAGGCAGATTACACCTGCCTGATTGCCAACCGGGCAGCGGATCCCGCTGATTACATTGCCACCATTGCCGGAAAATGCTGCGAGAGCGGCGATTTGATCCAGGAGCATACCCCGATCCAGTCTCCGCAGGAAGGGGATATCTTGGCGGTTCTGTCAACAGGAGCTTATAATTATTCCATGGCTTCCAATTACAACCGTAATTTGAGGCCTGCCTGCGTGATGGTTTCTCAGGGTAAAGACCGCATTGTCATCAAAAGGGAGACCTATGAAGATCTTGTACGCTGCGATTGCTGATTTTGCAGTTTACTTTTTCGCTGTTCTGTGCTAAAATCTTAAAGTGATAAATCGCTTTGGGAGAGGTAGAATGGAATGAATGAGAAACTTCGCGACAAGAATATCGATCTTTTGTTTCGAGCGGTTTTGACTTTAGAGTCGCCGGAAGATTGTTCCCGCTTTTTTGACGATCTCTGCACTATGCCGGAACTCAAGGCAATGTCCCAGCGCCTTGAGGTGGCGAGAATGCTCAGCCAGAGACAGGTGTACAGTGATATTGTTGAGAAAACCGGGGCTTCTACCGCAACCATCAGCCGCGTAAACCGGGCGTTGAATTACGGCAGCGACGGATACGCTATGGTGTTCCAGCGCCTCAAGGACAAAGAGGAGCAGGATTGAAGCTATGGAAGCTTATTCGGCTTTTGCCCAGTATTATGACACCCTTACCGGCAACGCAGAATATCCCAAGCGTGCCGACTATTTGCTGGAGCTGCTGCAAAGGTTAGGACATAAGCCCGGCCTTACGCTGGATCTGGCCTGCGGTACAGGTTCGCTGACGCTGGAGCTGTTCCGGCGGGGCGTGGATGTATACGGTGTGGACGCCTCGGTAGAGATGCTGTCCGTCGCTCGGGAAAAGTGTTCCGATGCAGGAGCTGACATTTTGTTTTTGTGTCAGAAAATGCAGTCCCTCGATTTGTACGGCACAGTGGATACCGCGATTTGTACTCTTGACAGCTTAAATCATCTGCGCGGCAGGGAAGAGGTGCAGAAAGCGTTTTCCAAAGTTTCCTTTTTCATGGATCCGGGCGGCTGGTTCCTTTTTGACATGAATACTCCTTATAAGCATGAAAAAATTCTGGGAAACAACATTTTTATCTACGATACGGAAAAGGTGTACTGCGTCTGGAAAAACCGCTATTTTGCACCCTCTTGCAGGGTAGATATCAGTCTGGATTTTTTTGAGCGGGAGAAAAGCATGTACCGCCGCAGCTCAGAACATTTTTCCGAATATGCTTATTCTGTGCAGGAAATTGTCGGAATGCTGGAAAAGGCCGGGCTTGGAGATATCTCTGTTTTCAACGAATGGACTTTTGATCCTCCTGCTCTTGAAAGTCAACGGCTGATATATGCCGCTAAAAAAATGCATTAAAACAAAACTGGGCAGGTTTTTGGCTATGGATAGAATTATTCGTACGATCACCTCCGACGGAAGCCTGATGGCTTCCGCTGTGGATTCCTCAGAAATCGTATATACGGCGCAGAAGCTTCACGGCCTTTCCAGAACTGCCACTGCGGCTTTGGGAAGGCTGCTTACCGGCGCGTCTCTGATGGGAGCCATGTTGAAAAGTGAAAATGCTTCCCTGACCCTGAAAGTCAACGGGGGAGGGCCGCTGGGCAATCTGGTGGCGATTTCCGATGCGCACGGAAACGTTCGGGGATACGTGGACCGCCCGAAGGTGGAGCTGCCTCTGAAGCCTAACGGAAAAATCGACGTGGGAGGCGGCGTAGGCTCTGAAGGCAGGCTTGCCGTTATGCGGGATTTTGGAGAAAAGGATCCTTATATCGGGCAGGTGGAGCTTGTCAGCGGAGAGATCGCGGAGGATATCACCCAATATTTTGCGCAAAGTGAGCAGATCCCCACCGTGTGTGCTTTGGGGGTGCTGGTGAATAAGAACGACGGGGAAGCCATGCTTTCCGGCGGTTTGCTGATCCAGGCTCTGCCCGGCGCTGACGACGCTTCTCTGGCCAAGCTGGAAGAAAATGTCGGGAAGCTCGAATCTGTTACCACTATGCTGGCAAAAGGAATCTCTTTGGAGGATATGTGCAACAGGGCTTTGGGCGGTTTTACTGTTCAGAAGCTGGACGAATACCAGGTGCATTACCGCTGTCATTGCAGTAAGGAGCGTTTTGCCGCTGCTCTGTTGACGCTTGGAGCGGAAGAAATACTTTCTCTGCCGTTGAACGAAGGCGGAAAAGCCGAGACGGTGTGCCAATATTGCGGCAGAAAGTATTACTTTTCACGAGAAGAGCTTTCCGGGCTTTCCAAAAGAGCCGCTCAAAAGCAGCAGTGAAGCTTGATTTTTAGACATTCTTTTACCTTTTTTTCGGAGCGGAAAAAGAAAGAAAAAAGAGCTTGACAATTCGGGAAAAATCCTGTAAACTGTATAAGTCGCTGGAAAGACGATTTCCAGCGCAAGTATGGGGGCATAGCTCAGCTGGTTAGAGCACCTGCCTTACAAGCAG
>CAZXLM010000008.1:0-56262 GCA_964642055.1 uncultured Acutalibacter sp.
GACACGATCAGGTCCCGCTTGGCTTCCTCGGTGAGGGTCTTGTTTTTGGTGGGCAGCTCTTTCAGAAGCTCGCCGTCGATCTTCAGCTCGTTCCTGCCCTGCTCAAAGGTAATGCCAAACACATCCTTGTGCTCCACAGGGGCGGGAACATAGTCGGGATCAATCTGCACCACGTTGTAAGTACCCTTGCGCTTGGTTTTGAGGATCTCCAGGGCCTCGTCCGTATAGCCGGGGGCGATGACGCCGTCGGAAACTTCCCGCTTCAGAAGCAGGGCCGTCTCCTTATCGCACACATCGGAAAGGGCCGCCCAGTCGCCGTAAGAGGACATGCGGTCCGCGCCCCGGGCCGCCGCGTAGGCGGAAGCGATGGGAGAAAGCTCCAGATCGTCCACAAAGTATATCTTTTTCAGTGTATCTGACAGAGGCACATACACCGCCGCGCCGGCGGGGCTCACGTGCTTAAAGGAAGCCGCGGCGGGCAGACCGGTGGCCGCTTTCAGCTCCTTTACAAGCTGCCAGGAATTAAAGGCGTCCAGAAAATTGATATAGCCGGGCTTGCCGTTTAACACAGTAACAGGCAGCTCGGAACCGTCTTTCATAAAAATTCTGGAGGGTTTCTGGTTGGGGTTGCAGCCGTACTTCAATGCCAGTTCGTTCATATTGATCTCTCCTTGTCATTAAGTAATGGGGTTTCGCACTGGAATCGTTTCTCCATGATGATTTCATCTTCATCACGCTCGCCGGTCAGAGAGAAGCCCAATTTCTCATACATGCTTTTCGCAGCTTCATTGCCGTCAATATAGCATAAGATAACTTTATCATATTTGCCGTCGGATCTCATAAGCTCAAGGATCTGCTGCGCCGCTTCCGTTCCAAAGCCTTTTCCCTGATAGCGTTCATCGATAAATATTTGGCTGAAATCAAAGGCGTTCAGATCGTCGCAGTCATAATACAGCGCCATTCCAACAGGAACATCACCGTCATATATGACATATGCGCGGCTTCTGTGTTCCCGATACGCATAGGCCCTTGCCAGCAATTTCATAGCGTCGGAGACAAAGCGCTTTTGCGTCTCTGAAACCTTAAGATCCTCTCTCCAGTTTTCAGGGCCTACCGTTTCCAGCCTGATCACGGTTTTTCTCCGCCTTTCCGCTTATCCGTTCTTATTGACGATCCGGGTTTCGGTTTTTCCGGTGGCAAGCTCGATATACCGCACAAACAAGGAAACCTTGTTGTCTTCATTGAGGGCGTTCCATGTTTCCTTGGTGAAGGTATCGATATCGCCTGAAAGCTCCACCGGAGTGGGCTCGCCTTCAAAGGAAGGCACGGGGTTTCCGTCGCCCTGATAGGTGTGGATAAAATGGCCAAGTCCGGGCTTGGCAGCATATTCAAAGAACTGCCGCTGGGCATATTTCTCATCACCATCGGTGCTTTTCAGAATGGAGAGCTTATAGGAATATTCTCCCTTGCCGTATTCCAGAATGCCGGAAATGCGAGGGGTGAAAATGGGCGGATCCGGCTCAAAGGTGCGGGTGCGCAGAGCGTCTTCAAAGGTTTTCCCCGCTTGCAGAAAATCCGCAATGGTGTCGGTCTGGTCGCCGTTTGTAACGATCATGCCGCCGTCAAACATACGCACAGGAAAATAAATGACTAAGGAGGGGTCGGAAAGCAGCTTGGGGTCAAACGCCTTTGTCCGCAGGTCCTCCCCCTCGCTTTCAAACACGCGGTTCCGGGAATTTGTGCTGCGGCCCATGATGAAATAGGCGGTCACGGCACATTTACCGTCCTCGCTTTTGCCGATGACGATGCCCCGGCCGGGATAGGAATTGGAACGCAGGTCTTCAAAAAGATTCACAGCTTTCATAGATACAGTCTTCCTTTCTTTTTCCTGGTTTTTATGGGGTTTCCCGAATATGGACCACACCGTTTTCCACGGAAAGTCTTCCCTCGCAGAAAAGGGAAACGGCCTGGGGCAAAAGCTTCCACTCCGCTTCCTCCATCACCCGCTTTTGCAGCGTTTCCGGGGTGTCCCCTTCCTTTACCTCCACCGCTCTCTGCAAAATGATCGGGCCGCCGTCGCAGACCTCGTTGACAAAATGCACGGTAGCGCCGGTGACTTTCACGCCGCGGGCCAGAACGGCTTCATGCACATGAAGCCCATAATAGCCCCTGCCCCCAAAAGCGGGCAGCAGCGCCGGGTGAACGTTGACGATCCGGTTTGAGAACGTCCGGACAAATTCCTCGCTGGTGATGGTGAGAAAGCCTGCCAGCACCACCAGCTCTACACCACGTTCCAACAGGGCGCCGGCCAGAGCCCGGCTGTAGCTTTCCACATCGGGATAATCCTTCCTGCACAGGGCAAGGGTTTCAATGCCCGCTTTTTCCGCCCGTTTCAAAGCGAAAGCGTCCGTTTTGCTGGAGATCACCACGCGAAGGATACCGTTTTTGATCTCTCCCTGCTGGGCCGCATCAATGAGCTTTTGCAGGTTTGTGCCGCCGCCGGACACCAGCACACCGATATTTACCACAGCACGACCCCCTCGTCCCCTTCCACGACCTCGCCCAGCACAAAGGCCTTTTCCCCGGCCGCTTCCAACGCGCGGAGGGCTTCCTGGGCGGTTTCCTTGGAGACCGCCATGCACAGACCGACGCCCATATTGAAGGTGTTGTACATATCGTGCTCTGAAATGTGGCCCGTCTTTTGCAGCAGCGGAAAAATGGGCAGGACAGGTACGGCCGCTTTTTCCACCTTCGCGGTCAAGCCCGGCTTCATCATGCGGGGAATGTTTTCATAAAACCCGCCGCCTGTAATATGGGAAATGGCCTTTACGTCCGCTTTCTCAATGGCAGAAAGAACAGGCTTTACATAAATGCGGGTAGGAGTCAGCAGGGTCTCGCCCAAAGTGCCGCCCAGTTCGTCGTAATGGCGGTTCACGATGGCCCTGTCCTCTACCAGCACTTTGGCAAGAGCGGGAATAATATTTGTCAGCGTACCGGTGACGCTGGCGTCCGCGCCGCCGCCGATCCCGAAAACCCTGCGAACCAGGGAAAAGCCGTTGGAATGCACGCCGGAGGAGGCCACGCCGATGAGTACGTCCCCCGCCTTGAGGCGCGAACCGTCGATGACCTTTTCCCTGTCGACCACACCCACGGTAAAGCCTGCCAGGTCGTAATCGTCCTCGGCCATCATGCCCGGGTGCTCGGCTGTTTCCCCGCCGATCAGGGCGCAGCCCGCCTGGACGCAGCCCTCTGCTACGCCGGACACGATCTCCGCGATCTTTTCGGGAATATTTTTCCCGCAGGCGATGTAATCCAGGAAGAACAGGGGCTTTGCGCCGCAGCACACTACGTCGTTAACGCACATGGCCACCGCGTCGATGCCGATGGTGTCGTGGCGGTTCATCAGCATGGCGATCTTCAGCTTTGTACCTACGCCGTCCGTACCGGAAACGAGAATAGGCTCCTTCATATCGGATAAATCGGGCCGGAACAGGCCGCCAAAGCCGCCTATCCCGGAAACTACTCCGGGCATCATGGTGCGCTTTACATGCTCTTTCATCAGCTCCACAGACCGGTAGCCCGCCGTTACGTCCACGCCCGCAGCCTTGTAGCTGTCGCTGAAGCTTTTCATCTGGCCGGGTCCCTTTTCCTGCGTCAGTTCTGTTGTTTCTGCCATGCCGATCACTTTCCCTTCTCTCTTTCTTTCAGCACAAATTTCCTGATTTCGCGGTTTTGCGGAGCAAAGCTTCCATTCAGCAATCAGTTAAAGTGGGTTCGTCAGGCCTCCTTGAAGCAAAGGGAGGCTATCCCTGCTTGGAGACTTCCCTTATCTTTAGGGGAGCTGTCAGCCAAGGGCTGACTGAGGGGATAAAAAAGTCAGCGGCTCTATGCTTCTTTCCGCGTATAACTATCCCCACCGTCATGCTTCCGCATACTACCTCCCCTTTATCCAAAGGGGAGGCTCCGGATATTGCAAAATTACAATTTATCGGGCTTCTTTCGGTCGGGTTGCATACCGAAAACCGCACTCGCCCGCTCCGCGTGCGCATGTGGCGCAGCCACAAATTCCGGCTTTCGTCTATGGCTGGAAAGCGAAACTTATCGTCCGAACTACCGGTTTTCACTCACCGCAAGTTTCGCGGTTTTGCGGAGCAAAATTCCGGCTTTCGTTTATGGCCGGAAAGCGAAACTTGTCATTTGAACACGCAGTGTTCAAATTGCCCAGTTGCCGTCCTTAAAAATCTGCACTTTCTTCCCATCTCTTGTGCAGCCCGTAATATTCAGCTCCTTGGAGCCCACCATGAAATCCACATGAATGATGGAATCGTTGATACCCTTCTCTTTAAGCTCCTCGTCCGTCATATTCTCAAAGCCGGGAACCGTCTCGTTAAAGCCCCTGCCCAGCGCCACATGGCAGGCGGCGTTTTCGTCAAACAGGGTGTTATAGAACAGGATACCGGAATTGGAAATGGGAGAATCGTCCGGCACCAGCGCCAGCTCGCCCAGCATGCAGGCGCCCTCGTCCATATGGATCATATGCTCTAAGAGCTCCTGGCCCTGTTCCGCTTTCACAGACACTGCCTTGCCGTCCCGGAAGGTGACGGAGAATTTGTCGATAAGGTTTCCCTGGTAGGACAGCGGCAGCGTGGCGACCAGCGTGCCCTCGCATTTGCCGCGCATGGGAGAGATAAAGGCTTCCTCCGTGGGCATATTCGGATTGTAGAAGGTGCCGTCCGGCAGGGTATCTCCGCCGCCGTGCCACTGGGCGCCGGGAATCAGCCAGCATTTGAAGTCTGTCCCGCTTTTGCTTTCGTAATGGAGATAATCCAGATCGAGAGCGTTGAGCCGGTCACATTTTTCCTGAAGCTCGGCGTTGTGCTTCTGCCATTCGGCGACAGGGTCTTTATCGGCGCTGATGCGCACGGTCTGCAGAATGGCCTCCCACAGCTTTTCCACCGCCGCGCCGGGCCGCTCGCCGGGGAAGACCTTCTTTGCCCATTTCTTGGAGGGCACGGCGATAATGGTCCACTGATACTTGTTATCCATGGCCATACGGTAGGGCTTCATGACCATGCCCCGGGCCGCGCTGGATTTCTGCATTTTTCCAACATTCACGCCCTTGAGGCCGTCGGGGTCCTCGGACATAATGTGAATCATGGCAGGCAGCATATCCACAAAATACTGCATTTTTTCCTTCTGCCATTCCTCCACCCTTGACAGCTGCGTCACAGTCTCATGGCGGTATTTCAGCTTTGTGAAGACCTGGTCGCCCCAGTCCATCATCACCCATTTGGCCCCGGCCCGGTAGGCCTCCTCCGCCACCATTTCGGCAAATTCGTGCTGTTCCACCTCAGCGGAGATCACACAGCCCTGGCCTTTCTTCAAATTCACGCCGGTTTTAACCGCCAGCTGGGCATATTTGCGCATGATTGTCTTTTTCATAAAAAGTTCCTTCCTTTCTTCCGGCGGAAAATGCCGGCAATAAAATTCTGGGTTTACAGCTCTGCAAGCTTCTCCTGCAGGGCTTCATCCTTTCTGGCGACGCCTTCTTCCATTTCCCGCTTCATGGCGGAAAGCTTTCCGGCCAGCGCTTCATCGGACAGGGCCAGCATCTGGGCGGCCAAGATCGCCGCGTTGTCCGCTCCGTCAATGGCCACGGTGGCAACGGGAATGCCGGAGGGCATCTGCACGGTGGCCAGAAGCGCGTCCAGCCCGTCCAGCGTGGAGGACTTCACCGGAATTCCGATCACCGGCAGCACGGTATGGGCTGCCAGCACCCCGGCCAAATGAGCCGCTTTCCCCGCAGCCGCAATGATCACGCCAAAGCCGTTTTTTACGGCGTTTTTGGAAAATTCGGCCGCCGCGTCCGGCGTGCGGTGGGCAGACATGACCCGCGCTTCTACCGGGATACCCAAAGCTTTCAGCCTTTTAATGGCAGGCGCTACCACCGGCAGATCGCTGTCGCTTCCCATAATGACCGCAACTTTTTTACTCATGTGCGTTTCTCCTTTACTTTACTGCTTTTAGCGGATCCACGGTCTGAAAAAGGAAAAGTCAAGGGAACCTCCCGCGAAAACGGGGGGCTCCCTCCACTTATCAATTCCAAAACCAGTTGGGCACTTCTTCAAATTTCAGATAGACCTGCTTCGCCCCAAGCTTTTCTTCCAGCACGGGGATAACGCGGCCGCTGAATTTCTGATAGGCTTCCCGGGTGGACGTGCCGTAAAGCATCACATTCACCAAAACGATGGGACCCTCCTGTCCGCCGCCGAACCAGAGGCGGCAGTTGTCCGTAAACTGGATCATCAGGCTGTCCTCAGATTTTCCGGGGATCAGCGCAATGGCTTTTCCAAGCTCCGCTTTCAGGGTCTCCTCCAAAGCCTTATCCAGCTCACCGCTCATCTTTACGTCGATAAAAGGCATTAGCGTCACCAGCTTTCCAATTTTTTACCGGCTCGGGCAAACGCCCGGTCAGTCGCAGTACCATTGTCTTAAGGTGTCGAAATCCACGCCGTTCATATCGCTGTTGCCGGGGCCGACAGCGATATTCACAGAGTAATACTCCATGTAATTTCCACGGGCAACATCAAAGGCTTCCTGGTCCACCCTGTTGCCGCCCAGAATATAATTTCCCTGCTCCGGCGTATTCACGTCCCACTGGCTTTCCATACGGTAGATATTGTTTTCCGTCACACCCAGGTCCCAGAAGGGAATATACTCATAATAATTGTGAATGCTGCTGCCGTCCGCCTCTTTGGTAAAGCGGGTCAAATAGGCAGAACCGTCCTTTCCCTTGGCAATCCCCAGGGAACCGCCGTTGCCGCCCACCTCCTGATAGAGAGCGCCGTCGGTCAGCAGTTTTGGGCCGTCCTCCGGAAGGGTGTAAACGCAGTAGGCCACATAGTATGTCCCATTTCCGGCTATGGCTTCGTATACCGCCAGGAAATCCTGACAGCCATCGTCGTCAAAATCGGCCACGCAGCCCAGCGGCTCAAAGGCGGGGCTGGCATTATACTGGGGCAGCCCCTCGATCCAGTCGATAGCCTCGCCCAAGCCGGGCACATGCCAATCGTCGTCCGAACCGGCAGCAGGGACTTGTGAAAAAGGCTCCGTCGGGGCTTCGGTGGGGGCCGGCACGGGCGTAGGCTTTTCTTCAGGAACGCTGGCGGAGGAAGACGGCGCTTGCGTCACTGTCATGCCGACATTCTCTGTCCGGCCGGACATACCGCCGCCGATCAGCACGCCCACCAGCACGGCGGAAAGCACCACACCCACCACTGCAACCACGATCAGCGGGATCAGCCACGCAGGCCGTTTTGGCTTCAGCGGCTGGCCGGGAAATCCGGGCTGTGGATTCGGATACTGCTGCCCGGGATACGGCTGCTGATTTAAATATTGCTGCTGGCCCGGATATGACTGTTGATTTGGGTCCTGCTGCTGCCCGGGATACTGCCGAGCCTGTCCGGGCTGCTGAGATTGGTTCTGCCGGTTGGGAGGCTGCTCCATAAGGACACTCCTTTCATTGCGCTTTCCCAGCAGGGAAACGCCTGTATTTCATCTCACTTTTCGGTTTTGTCCTGCCCGATCAGTTCCTTCAGGGAAACCGCAAGCCCTGCCAGGCTTTGAATGTTAGATGGAATAATGATTTTGGTAGACTTGCCGTCCGCCGCCTTCTCAAAGGCCTCCAGGCTCTTCAGGGCGATGACCGGTTCAGCGGGATCGGCCTCGTTGAGCATACGAATGGCCTCGGCCCGCGCTTTTTGCACGGCAAGAATGGCCTCCGCCTCGCCCTGGGCTTCCCGGATCTTTGTCTCCTTAACGGCGTCAGCCCGGAGCACTGCGGATTCCTTCTGGCCCTCGGCGATCAGAATGGCGCTGCGCTTTTCGCCCTCGGCGTCCAGTATTTTCGCGCGGCGTTCCCGCTCGGCCTTCATCTGCTTTTCCATGGAATCCTGAATTTCCGCCGGCGGAATGATGTTTTTCAGTTCCACCCGGTTGACCTTGATGCCCCAGGGGTCGGTGGCTTCGTCCAGGATCACGCGGATCTTAGAGTTGATCACGTCGCGGGAAGTCAGGGTGTGATCCAGCTCCATCTCGCCGATGATATTTCGCAGCGTGGTGGCGCTGAGGTTTTCAATGGCTGAAATGGGATTTTCCACGCCGTAGGCGTAGAGCTTGGGGTCGGTGATCTGGAAATACACCACCGTGTCGATCTGCATGGTCACGTTGTCCTTGGTGATAACCGGCTGGGGCGGGAAATCGATGACCTGCTCCTTGAGGCTCACCTTCTTCGCAATGCGGTCAATAAACGGCACCTTTACATGCAGGCCGGTCCCCCAGGACGCGTGAAAGGCCCCCAAGCGCTCCACCACATAAGAATGAGCCTGGGGAACGATCTTGATGTTGGCAATGATGACGATCAAAATGAAAAGGACTAATCCACCTATGACAAACGGCATACTCTACTCCCTCTTTCTGAAATGATTGTGTTTTTATTGTGCCTTCAGCGAAACGATGAGCTTTACGCCCTCGATGCGCTCTACCTGAACAGTGGTCCCGGCGGGGATCACGCCGTCCACTTCTGCGGACCTGGCAGCCCAGCTGTTCCCCATGACGGTGGCGCGGCCCGTGCCCAGAACATTGTTGATCTCCTCCGTGACAAGAGCCGTTCGGCCCAGCACCCTGTCGGCGTTGGTTTTCGCCTTTTTTCTGCTCTGGAATTTTTTCGCCAGAGGGCGGGTCAGCAGCAGCGCCAGTCCGGACACTCCCAGAAACATCAGTATTTGGGCCCATACGGGCCCGCCCAGCAGACTGGTGATCAGCGCCGCCAAGCCTCCCGGCACGAACCAAATGGATACCAGCGCCGGGACGGCGGCTTCTGCCACTGCCGCCAGGATCGTAACGCCCAGCCAGATATATTCCATTTTCAAGCAAAACTCCCCCTCTTACTTTCTCGGTTTACTATATCATATCCGGCAGCAAAACGCAATAGAAGCCGGAAAAACAGCAGGTTTTGCCGAAACCGGAAATCTTCGGCATTCCAGCCCGCTTTCAGAACAGGGGGCGCTTGGCTTCTTCGGGAGACGCAAAGGGGCCGGGCAAAGGGGAAACCTCCCGGTGAACGCCGAAATAATCCTCCGAAAAGACTATGGGCGAGCCGTCCGGCGCTTCAAATTTCTGCTCGGGCTCAAAAGCCATGCCCAGAATCTCGGTAGAGACGAAGGGTGCGTCCGTTGCGGAAAGTTGGTCAAACAGATCGGTAACGAGCGTATACACGCCGTCCTGTTCCCGCAGTTCCAGAGAAACAGGAGTATCTGACCGGGTAAAATTCTGCTCCTTGTCGCAGGGCTTCGCTCCACTCAAGAACGTGTTTCCACCCGTCCATACCGGCAGGTGCATATAGTAGCGGTCGCTGGGCGCGGAGCCCATGCCGCAGTAGCCATCGAATTCCCGGTCCCACTCTTCAAAGGTGGGATACCCATCGTAGGGGAAGGTGCCGGCGGTCATATTCCCGTCGTCCCAGACGTTCAGCTCCACCTGCTCCGCCATTTTCTCCAGCGCCGGGTGTGCGGTCTGCTGTACAAAAATATTGTTGTAGAACCGCATGTCGCCGTGGAGGAAGGTCATAAAGCCCGCCACTTCGGTGCGGTGCGGCACATGGTAGGGCGTGTAGCGGGGAGACGCCAGGGTCTTCGCTCCGTTGTCTGTGCCAATCCCCACAGCGGTCAGACTGCCGCCAATCAGATTGTGTACTACCGCCACACCTTGGCAGGCCAGCTTTAAGGACCGGGCAGACAGCAGCAGATTGTTGTCAATGAGCGTGGGTCCATGGGAGACCTCCACGAAAATGTCCTCCCCTATGCCCTGGAACGCGGCAGGATCCGGCGTGCCGGAAATGTGTTCCAAATTGGGCAGGGTATTGTGGTGGAACAGGTTCTGCGTCACACGGGTGCCCTGGGCCTGCCAGTCCAGCCACAACCCGCGGGTGCAGTGGTGGATATGGTTGCGGCGGTATACCACATCGATGGCAGCATGCATTTTGATGCCGCCGATCTCCGCGCCGGAAAGGTTCTGTTTGTTGTTGATATGGTGGATATGGTTGTCTTCGATGAGGGAGAACACGCCGCCCAGGTGGCCGACGATGCCCGTCTGGCCGCAGTCATGAATATTGCAGCGGCGAATGATATGAGAACCGATGTTTTCCTTTGTCCAGCCTTCCCGCTGGGCCTGGCAGATGCACTCCCGTTCCGTCTGAGTGCCATCCTTATATTTTCTGTGCAGCCACTTGTTGTCATTTCCCTCCTGCCGGTACTTTCCTAGGGAAATACCGGAGCATTTGGAATCGGAAATTTCGCAGTCTTCGATGATCCAGCCCTTTGCCCAGTGAGGGCCGATCATGCCCTCCTGATAGGCGGTGGGCGGCGCCCACTGCGTGGCGGCCTGCTTTACGGTGAATCCCGACAGGGTGATGTAATTGCGCCCGGTCCGTGAGGGGTAGAAGCAGTTCCGACGGACGTTTATCTCCACCTGCTCCCGGTTGGGATCCACGCCGTGAAAATTGGCGTAGAGCACCGTGTCTCCCCCGTCCTGTTCCGCGTACCAGCGGTACACGGTGAAATCCGGGTCCCAGGAGGCCGGGAACACCTGTGGGCGCAGCACGCCCTCCAGCGTTTCCGCCTCGTACATGGACTTGCCGTTTAAGTACACCTCGCCGGTGTGAAAAGGCTTTTCCGGGATATACCAATCTCCTTCCAGCAGGGTGGTGTAGGGGTTATAGCCCCCGAACAGGCCGTTGGATATCCTGGCAGACCAGACTTCATTCTCGTACTGCTTCCAGCATTTCACAGGCTCAGCGCCGGTGATGACCGCCTTTCCCTGCTCCACGGAACGGTAGGTGATCCGCTTTTCATCGGATTCGCCGCCGTTCTTGGGGTCTACCCATTCCCTGTACACACCGGGCAGCACCAGCACCGTGTCCCCCGCTTGGGCCACAGCCGCCGCCTGAGAAATAGTCTGGAAGGGTGATTCCTTCGTGCCGCAGCCGTTACGGGCGGCCTTTGAGTTTACATAAATTTCCATACTGAATCCACAACTCCTCTCAATTGTTGAAAACCGCTCCCGCCGTTCTTGACAGGACTTTTGATTTTATTCGCGGTCTGTGCTATACTTCTGCCTATACTATACTCCTGTCCGGCATTCCGGGCAAGAACTATTTTTGAAAGCTGGCTGTTTTGAAGTGCAATACGGTAAAGTGCTGCCCGGCGTCTTTCGCGCCCGTCCGAACCGATTCATCGCCCATGTGGAGATCGGCGGGCTTCTCTGCGTCTGCCATGTGAAAAACACAGGGCGCTGCAAAGAACTGCTGGTCCCCGGCGCGGCGGTCTATGTGGAGGAAAGCGGCAACCCCGCCCGGAAAACAAAATACGACCTGATCGCCGTGAAAAAAGGCAGCCTGCTGATCAATATGGACAGCCAGGCCCCCAACAAAGCCGCCGCAGAGATCCTTCCCCGGCTGTTCCCGAAAGTCACCCTGCTGCGGCCCGAAACTGTTTTTGGCAATTCCCGCTTCGATTTTTACGCGGAATCCGAAACGGAAAATGGGCGCCCGGAAAGGCGGTTTATCGAGGTAAAGGGCGTGACGCTGGAGGAAAACGGCGCAGCCCGGTTTCCGGACGCCCCAACAGAGCGGGGCGCAAAGCATCTGCGGGAGCTGTGCCGCTGCGTGGAAGAGGGCTATCGGGCCTGCGTGCTGTTCCTCATTCAGATGAAAGGCGTGAAATATTTCGAACCCAATTCCGCCACAGACCCGGAATTTGCCGCGGCCCTTCTTCACGCTGCCGAAAAGGGCGTGGAGATAAGGGCCCTGGACTGCATTGTCACGCCCAATTCCATGACGGCGGACAAGCCGGTAGAGATACGCCTGGAAGACTGCGCAGCAAATGGCGGGCTCTGCCGCTTGCCGCGAAAAAGATAACAGGACGACTGCGGCGGCATACTATCCAGGGACTTAGAGAAATTTACCGCCAATAAGCAAAACGATACGCAGGGAAAATCCTGCGAAAACGCTGACGGTTTTCTCATAAGTCGTGAAATCACAGCTTTTCTTCGGTCTTGGAACAAAAAATGCGCCGCGGAGCTTTTGCTTCGCGGCGCGTTCTTATTCACTTTTCTTTTTGCGGGTCCGTTTTCGTCCAGGTCTCCACAGCGTCGATCTGCGTGAAGTCATGGGTCGTGGCGGCCTCTATGATCTCATAATACGCCCAGTGGCCCTCGTCCGCATCGTTAAAGCGGTTCCCTTCCCCACCGTCGATTGCATTTTGATCCGGCAGACGGTAAGTGATGCTGTTGAACACCTTGACGGCCTCGGCGCGAGAGATATTCCTATTCACGCCAAAGGTACCATCAGGGTATCCCACCATCCACCCGTAATAGTTCATCAGCTGGACACTGTCATAGAACCAGTCTGTCTGCTTGACGTCGGTGTAGTCCCGAACCTTAGTGATTTCCGGGGTATACGCCATTCGGGAAATGATCGCGGCAAACTCCTGCCGGGTGATGCTGCGGTCCGGCTCGAAGCGGCCGTTCCCCACGCCCACCACCAGTCCCAGAGAAGCCAGGGACAGTACGGAGGTGGTATACCAGGCGTCCTTCGGCACATCGACAAAGGAGGCCGTGATCGGGATATCCTTATCCTTCAGCAGCCGGTAGATAATAGCCGCGGCCTCGGCACGGGTCAGTTTCCCGTTCGGGATAAACTTTTGCGGAGCCCTGCCGACAATATAGGCACTGTGATCCCCGATGATCAGGTAACGATCGATTCCGCTGATGTCGGGAGATACAGGTCCAGGCCCCGGAGTCGGAATGACAATGTCTCCTCCGCCGCCACCCTTGCTGCGGAAAGTAGCCAGAATGGTATGATCCTCCCACACATCGGTAAAGACATAGGTATAGCCGTCTTCATCCCTGGTAAGGGCGGTAGGAGCCTCCGCAGTGCTGAGAGCCACCGACTGTCCGTCCACGGTAAGGCTGGAGAAATTATAGCCGGGCAAAACGGTGATCTTGTATTCTACCCGCTCCGTTCCCCAGGCCACGGTCTGCTTCCCGTCGGGAGAAATGGCTCCTCCCTCTCCGGCGGAAGCGGTGATGGTCACCTCCGTGGCGTAATCGGGACGGCCGTCGTGGTTTTTATCCTGTGCCCAGACTGCGTAAAGCGTCACATTTCTTGCCACCGTAATACTGCTGCCGGGCCGGAGGATCGTGAGGGCCTGCTGTTCGGCCTGGGTAGTCACCAGCTCGCTTCTCGTCACGCTCCAGCCCAGGAACACGGCCTCATTGCGAACCAGCTCCGCACCACTCAGAACGACAGCCCGCTCCCCGGAGAGATAGCTGCGCCCATCTACAGGCGCGGTGCCTGCATTGAGCCCGTTTCCGTCATAGGTGACCTGGAAGAGGGTGTTCCTTCCCGTTATGGTGAAGGAAACCGTACCGGCCGCCCCGGCATAGTTGCCAAGGCCTGTGGCAGTGACGGAGGCGGTGTTCTCTCCCAGAGCCACGTTGTTGGCGTAGGAGAGGAGATAATCCGTGTTTTCTGTCAGGATCTCGCCGTTATCTCCCGTCACCACGGGCTTGGGCGTGACAGGGCCGCCGGTGTAGTTCTGTTCGCCGACCGCTCCCACTGTAAAGGCGGCGGGACGGATCACGAAGACTGTCATGGCGGTGGCGCCGTCGTAGTTCCCCGTTCCGGTGACAGTGATAGTATAGACGCCCGCGTCCACCATCTTCGTGCTGCCGTTAAAGGGCTTTGCCTCACCACCGTTATAGGAATAGACGGCGGTATAGTCCCCGGTGTTGGTCCCGCCGGCGGAAACGGTGAGGGTGGGCTTCCGGTCGCTGCCGTTATAGACGGCCTCGCTGTCGCTCAAGGCCACGGCCAGCTCTCCGGCGTTGGCGGTGATCTCAAATGTGCCGGAGATCTCGCCCTGGTAATTGTTCTTTCCTTTCACCGTGACCGTGGCTGTCCCGGCAGCGGTGTTCGAGCTGTATTCCAGCGTGTAGTCCGTGCCCTCGATCAGCCGGACCGCGCCGTCCGCCACCAGCGCCAGAGGCTCCAGTGCCGAGCCTGTGTAGGTGAGCCTGTCGGGAGACACGGTGAGCCAGCTCCTCTGAAGCGTCTTGGGCGTGATCTGATAGCGGCGCGTTATGCTGCCGCTGTAGTTGCCCTTTCCAGTGACAGTGACTGTCACAGTCCCCACATTGATAAGCTCATCGCTGTAGGAGAGCTCGTAGTCCACGCCCTCCGTCAGGCCTGCCGCCACAGGCTTTTTCGCCTGGGCCGCGCCGTTATAGACCGTGTCGGTCAGAGCACCCACGTCCGCTTCTTCCAGAGCCTTGGAAGAAATGGCAAAGGTCTCTGTTCTGGTGCCAGTGTAGTTGCCCTTGCCGGTGAGGACCACCTGGGCCGTGCCTGCATCGGTGTTGCCAAGATATGTCGTCTCGTAATCACCGGCGCCGAGGGTATCGGTCCCGTCCCGCACTGTGACAACAGGCTCCTGAGCCTGGCCTGTGTAGGTGTGTGTGCCGTCCAGGCCGGAAACCGTCACATCTCTTCCGTTGATATCCTTGGGCAGGATCAGGAAGGGGATCCGCACAGCATCATAGCTGTCTACCGTTACCACAATGGTATAGGCCCCGGCGTCTGTCAAGGTTGTAACCGGCCGGCCGGCCTGCTCAAAGGCCAGGTTGTCAGCTGTCAGATTGACAGGCGTTCCATTGAAGGAGGCCGTAAGCCTGCCCGTCATTCCGTTCGCCCAGTCAGAGCCATTGTAAGTGACGGTGTCGCCGCCGGCAGTGGTAAACGCCACGCCCAGCACCGCATTGCTGATGGTCAGCTCAAAGGTGTAGCTGCCCGTATAATTGCCTTTGCCAGTGACAGTGCCGGTGTAGGTCCCCGCCGCATTGGGCGTGACTTCCCCGCCGGACTGCGTATAAGTCACGGTATAATCCGTGTCCTTCGCCAGGTTCAGGTCTCCCCAGGCCGCCTGATAGACAGTGGAGATGGCCCGGTCAAAGCCGCTGCCGGTATAGCCAACGGTAAGATCGCCGGAGGGAGTGATCCCTTCGGAGCCTGTGGCGATGCTCTTGGCCGCGATGGTAAAGACCTTCGCAGAATCGTCCAGCTCCAGGTCGTAATTGCCGCCGGTCTCCCGCAGAGTGCCCACGTTGAAGGCATAGCTGCCCACATTCTCACCGGGCGCACGAGTCAGAGAACCCTCGAAGGTGAGATCAGCCACCGAGGCGGTGTAAGTCAGCTCACCGTCTGCCTGCCCGTAGGTCTTGCCGGTATTTTCGGGAGTGATAGTCACCTTTGCCCTGTCAATGGGGAAGGTCAGCACCTGGCTTCCGGCATAGTTGCCCTTGCCGGTGACAGTCACCGTGGCGGTGCCGGCGTTTGTGTTGTTCTGATAGGTCAGAGTATAGTCCGTATCCTTCGTAAGGACAGTCCCGTTCTCGTCCTTTACTGTGACGCTGGGTGTCTTCGCTGAACCGTCATAGGTCAGCGTACCGCCGTTCACAGCGGTATCTCCCAGCGCCGCCGGAGTGATGACCAGGCTGGCCTGGCCGACAGCGCCGGCGTAGTTGCCCGTGCCGGTAACGATCACGTTATATGCGCCCGCGCCCTGTGGCTTACTGTTCGGCCCCAGCTCTCCGGTAACCGTCGTATAGCTCAGGGTGTAGTCAACGCCCTCGGTCAGGGCGGCCGCTCCGTCCTTGACGGTGACGGCGGGAGTCCGCTCCGAACCGTTGTAACCAAAGGAAGCGGGATTCGCCGTTACCGTCAAGCTCTTGCCTGCGGCGGCGGTGATCTGGAAGGTCTGCACCCGTGTGCCCTCATAGTTTCCGTGGCCCGTCAAAGTGGCTGTTGCGGTCCCTGCGGCGGTGTTCTCGGAAAATTCTACTGTGAAATCCCTGCCGGTCCCTTTGGTCAAGAGCAGGGTCCTGCCGTCTCTGGTCCGATAGGTGACCACCGGATCGGGGGTCTTGGCCGTGCCGTCATAGACTTGGTCGGGAATATAGACCTGGATCGCGTCTGTGTCGCTCAGGTTTTTGGCCGTAATGGAGTAGGTAAAGCTGCCGGCGGCGCCATCATAGTTCCGAACGCCTACAACGTCCACTGTCTTCAAACCTACATTGGTCACATCGTCGGGATAGTCCAAGGTGTAGTCGGTGTTCTCCGTCAGGACTCGGTTTCCCGCCTTTACCTCCTGGGCGCGGGGCTGATAGGGCAGGCCGTTGTACACCTGGTCTGCGGGACTGGTTGCTGTCAGCGTCTTTTCGGAGGCAATGGTGAAGTTCACAGTCTTTTTCCCGGTGAAGTTCCCCACGCCGGTGACGATCAGCGCATAGACCCCGGCATCGGAGGGAGCCGTAGAGGACTCTCCGCCCAGGCTGTCTTTGTAGAGCACCGTGTAATCGTCCGTCCCCAGGTTCAGGGCTCCTGCCCGGACTCCCGCGATCTCAGGCGCGTGAGGGGCGCCGTCATAGGGGAATTCGGTAGCACCGGTGGCCAGAACGTCGATCACGGCCGGACTGATGACGAAGGTAGTCTGGGCCGTACCGCTGTAACCGCCTGTAGCGGTGATGGTGGCCACATAGGTCCCGGCGGTCTTAGGCGCGCCATTATCCAGGCTGGCCCCGCTGCTTGCCGGGGTGTAGCTCACGGTGTAATCGGTATCCATAGTCAGGGAAGCTTCTCCGAACTTGACCTGCAGGTCATCGCCGTCCAGAAGTTGGCCCTGGCCGTTATAGGTCTTCGTGACAGTGCTTTCCGCGGTCAAAGCGCCGCCGGCTGCCACGATCTTGAACTTCAGCGTCCGCGTTCCGGAGTAGTTGCCTGTGCCGGTGATCGTAACGGCAGCCTCGCCCACTTCCGTGTTGTCTGTGTAGGCCAGGGTATAGTCCGTGCCGCCGGTCAGGGTAAGCACCGGAGCAGCGCCGTAGGTCAGGATAGGTGTCGGCGTCAAAGCACTTCCGGTATAGCTCTGCTCGGGAATAGCCAGAGGAGTCACTGCCGCGGTGTTGTCAGTCTTGTCGTTCTCCACCACGGATTTTCTCTTGATCGTGTAGGTCAGCTCCGCAGCCGCTCCGGCAAAATTGCCCTTGCCGGTGACGGTGACCTTCTTCTCCCCTGCGCTTGTCACGTCATCCGGATAGTCCAGGGTATAGTCCAGATTCTCCGTAAGGGTGGTCTCGCCCTGCTTCACCGTGGGAGCCGGTCTGTGCGGCTGGCCATCGTAGGTAATGCTGGGGGTCGTGTCCCAAGAGGCAGTCAGACTGCCCGTGGCGGCGGTGATCTCAAAGGTCGCTGTCAGGGTGCCGGTATAGTTGCCCCGGCCCGCCACGGATACTGTGGCCGTTCCCACGTTCACATTGCCGCTGTACAGAGCCATATAGCCTGCTGCGGGAACATCCAAGTCACCTGCCTCTCCCGCCTTAACAGCGGCAATCTCATCGTCGTAGGCCGCGCCCTTAAAGGGCCGGTCGACGTCCTTCAGAGTCAGCGCTGCCAGCCGGGCAGGGTTGATGGTGTAAGGAGCCTGGACCTCACTGCCGGCATACTCCCCGTTTCCTTTGACGGTAATGGTATAGCTGCCTGCGTTGACGAAGGCTGAATCGTAATCCGCAGCTTCCCCGTTATAGGTAACGGAGAGCGCATAATTATCTTCAGACACCTCCGTGGCCGTGCGGTCGCTCCTGTAGACTTGAAGCGCAGGGGCCTGCCGGTTCTGGTTGTAGGTGGCGGCATTGGGCCAGATCACCCGCAGCTCGGAACGGATAAAGGTAACGACTACCGACTTGTTCTCGGTGATATCGTTCAAGACAAGCTTTGCAGTCCTGCCGCCGTTCTCGGTGGCCACGCTGACGGCGTTTCCGTTTACCATCACCTGGCTCAGGGCGTAGCCGTCCTCCACCGTGATGCTGATCTCAGAACTGCCGCCGCTGAGAACGGTGGTCGCGCTGACCTCCACTTCGCCTCCCTCAGCAGGAGAGGGCGTGACAGTGACGGCATAGCGGGCCACATTGTAATTGGTCTCGCCCCATACGGCGTAAAGCGTTACATTTTCCGCTTTCACGGTATATGCCGCACCGGCCTCCAGCAGATCCTCCGGTTTCTCGCCCCGGTCATAGATCCCGGCTGCGTCCGCCTGGGTGGCAGTCCACCCAAGGAAAGTAGCGGCCTGTGCTCCAATGGTCCCGCTGGCTGCGGGCAGGTAGACCGTGACGTCGGAAAGCTTGTCGGTATCAGCGGCCGGAAGATTGGCCGTTACAGCTGTACAGGCGTTGGCGTAAGTAATGGTATACCGGGATTCATCGTAATCGGGATCGCCGTTTTCGTTCTCGTCCACGGCCCAGACCGCATAGAACACCACCACAGGATTTACGGTACCCGCGGCAATGGTGTGGGGATCTCCCGGTTGGTAGAGTTCAAAGGTCCCGTCTGGAGCCTCGGTCAGTTCATCTGTCTGGACAGTGCTCCAGCCCAGCAGGGTGTGGCCGGGATAAGTAAGGCCTCCCTCTTCATAGTTGGGAGCTACTGTAACCCCCAGCACACCCGGATCCAGCGCCGTGGAGGCCGGGATCTTTCCCGCGCCGCCGTTGGCGTCATAGGACACAAAGTAGCTTACTTCGCTCTCCATCCAGTCCACTTTGCCGTTGTCGTTGGCATCAGCGCCCCAGACAGCACAGAGCGTTACGTTCTCGCTGCCCATGGAGAAGCTGCGGCCCTGAGAGTAAAGGCTGTGGTCGCTGACGAAATTGAAGAACTCCGCAGCGTCGTTCAGAGCCAGAGAATCCGCCGGCGCCTCCGTCATGGGAGTCCAGCCCAGCAGAAGGTAATCCTTCAGAGCCAGATTGCCCACATTGGTAAGCACTGTCACCGAAGCGCCGCTCAGATAGGGATTGGGATCTACAGGCACGTTTCCTGAACAGCCGTCTGCCGCTGCATAGGAATAGGTCACAGTGTATTTATCCTCATCGCAGTCGGCCTGGCCGTTTTTGTTCTCGTCGGTGGCCCAGACTGCGTACAGCGTCACATTCCTGTCTGTCACGGGATAGCTGCTGCCGCTGACATAAATGGTATAGTCTCCCCGGCTGCTGAGAACGCCCAGCTGAGCGTCGCTCCAACCCAGGAACACGGTGCCGTCAGGGCCCCGGAGATCGCCTGTATTGCCCATAACGGTGGCCCTGTCCCCGGGCATGTAAAGTGCGTTGTCCTGAGGGACGGTGCCGGTTACGGCGTCGTTGCCGTCATAGGTCACAGTATAGCGGATCTCACCCACCATATAGGTAATGGTGAGGGCGCCTGTATAGTTGCCCTGGCCATAGACGGTAGCGGTGGCCGCGCCGGGATTCACGTTGCCGGAATAGCCTACGATGTAGTTGGTAACGCTGCCGCTGACGGCGGGAATGGTCTGCCCGCCGTAAACCAGGAGGGAACCGGCGTTGGTGGGATAGACTTCCTGGCCGGTATAGGAGAAATCGCCCTCCGGCTCGTTCAAAGAGGCTTCGCCGTCACCGGCGGTGTTCCCGGCGGTGATATCCTTCGGCTGGACCACATAAGTCACCGTGCCGAAATAGATCTGAGCGGTGTCTCCGCTGCCTTCGTTGTATGTGACCACCACGGTATAGGTGCCCGCATCGGTCAGGGGCACAGAGAAACTGCCGTCAGCAGCCTGCGAAAGGTTCATCGTAGTCTGCCCGCCCTTTGTGTAGTTGGCGGTCAGGAGGATCTGGCAGCCATGCAGGGTCTGCCCATTGGCCGTCGGCGTCAGGGTCTGCGTCTGTGTCTCCAGACGGTAGGTCAGGGTCTCCCCGTTCCCCAGCGTAATGAGAGAATCTGCGCTGACAGCGGTGACGCTGGCGGTGAAGCTGCCCGTATAATTCGTTCCCGTCCCCGTAACGGTCAGGGTATAGGTACCGGCAGCCAGCGAAGCGCCGTCAGCCACGGACTGTCCGGCCGCATTGGTCACGGCAACGGTGTAGTCTGTCCCGGAGACCAGCTGCTGCTCGCCCAGGGCAGGAGCCCAATAGGTGACGGAAAGCTGGTTTTTCAGCTGTCCGGCGGTGGTATCCGCCCCCACATAGCTGGGGGCCTGGGAACTGACATTCTGGGCGGGAGCAGCGCCTTCGCCCAGGGATTTTTTCGTGATGGTCAAGGTGTTCCCTGCCGCCATGGTCAGGGTATAGTTATCTCCAGCGGAAAGGTTGCCAAGGTTCAGGGGATAAGTGCCCGCATCTTCCCCGGCGGTGCGTCCCGCCGCACCGGTGAGGCGGACAGGAGCGTTCCGGCCCTGGGCGTCTGTCACCTGATAATCGTAAGCGGGGTCAGCGGAACCGTATATCTTCCGTGCCCCGGTCACGGCCACGGTGAGAGGCTGTTTATCTATAGTATAGGTGATCTGCCGGGTACCGGTATAGTTGCCCTGGCCGGTGAGGATCACCGCTGCGCTGCCCGCATTCACATGGTTCTGATAGGAAAGGGCGTAATCCTTTTGAAGGACCAGCTCCGTTCCCTCATAGGAAGCGGCGACCTCGGCCTGCTGGGCCTGACCGTTGTAGGTAAAGCTCTGGCCGGCCGTGAGCCGGGCCTCTACTTCCCCGCCACCTTCCATGTCCCCTTCTCCAATGTTCTTGGGCAGGATCGTGAAGGTCACGCTTCCGGCGGAGCCGGTGTAGTTGCCATTGCCCGCGGCGTAGATGGTGTAAACGCCCGCGTTGATAAACCGGGTGACGCCGGAAGTAAACCCGCCGGTCTGGACGGCTCCGCCTCCCGCGGGAACAAAGCTGTAGGTCAGGGTATAGTAATCCTGATTCAGTTCAAAGCCTTCCCGGCTGACTGTCACCACAGGGGTATAGCCGGCCTTTTGATAGGTCTCCTCGTCGCTGCCTTCCACGCGCATTTCCAGCGCGCCGCCCTGGGCGCGAATTTCAAAAAGGAAGCTGCGCCTGCCCACGTAGTTATCCGGCGTGGTAATGCATTTATCGGCATCCAGAGTGACCCGATACCAGCCTACATCGGTGGGCTGGCCGGCCATGCTCTCCCAGCCATGGTCATGCTCTTCCTGGCAATCCGGTGTGCAGTTCTCGCCTCCGGAGCGCCAATGCTCATAGTCCAGATCGTAACTGGCCTGTTCGGCCAGGGCCAGATCTCCGCGCTGGGAACGGTAAATCATAGACTGAACGGGCTGCAGGCCATAGCCAACATAGGACAGGTTTTCCCGCTTTTCCAGGCGGAAAAGATCTGTCTGCCCCTCGGCCGGTTCACTGATATCCTGCGGGAAGATCTCAAACATAGAGCCCAATTCCACGCTCAGCACATAGTTGTTTCCGGCGCTGAAGTTGCCCAGGGTGTACCGGTAGCCGCCGTTTCGCACATCCTCACCGGTGTTCCGGCTGAACCGGCCGGTGATGGAAGCGTTGTCACGGGCAAAGAAGCCGGTGCTGGGGTCGCTTCCCACCAGATCGGTGGTGTAGCCAAGCCCGGTCCAATCCGGGTCTTCCTCTCCATAAAGCTTTCTGCTCTCCGCAACCTTGATGGTAACAGGCCGCCGCTGGATCTGAAACACACAGGTCCCAAAATCATCCGCACTCAGGCCATCGATCTGCTGTACATAGTCCGCCGTGGGCCTCAGGGTGAGCAGGTATACGCCGGCGTCCAGCGCGGCGTCTACCGGCACATCCACCAGCGCAACGCCGCTCACCTGCTGGATCTGAACATCGAACTGGTCGGCGTTCAGGGTCAGGGTGCCCACGCCTTCTTCGGACAGGGTCACGTTGGCATGATCCTGCCAGCGGTAAGAGGCAAAATCACTGCCGTTATAGATATATTCGTCTGTATTGGCAATCTGGATCGTTCCGGCTTCCCCTGCCACTATCAGTGTAAAGGAGGTAGAGCCGGTATAATTGCCCTTGCCGGTAATGGTAAAGGTATAGGTGCCCGGCGACTGAACAACATCTATCGGACGGCCGCCTTCCGTGATGGCCTGGGTATAGTCGGCATTGGCGGAATCGCCCCGTATCAGGGAAACGCCGTTATAGTAAAGGGAATACCGGGGCGCTATGGGCATACCGGTGTAAACGGCATAATTGGGCGCATCCAAAATGACGCTTCGAATACCGGCCCGCTCTGTCACATCTGAGTTGTCCAGGTTCTTCGGGTTCACGGTATATCTGGTGCTGACACTGGAGCCGCTGTAGTTGTTGATGCCCTGAGCGGTATAGGTATATGTTCCCGCGTTGACAGGGGCGTTGACTTCTGTGCCAGCCATGTTGGTGATCCGCAGTGCGTAATCCCGGTTACGGGCCAGCACGTTGCCCTTAGTATCCCGCACCGTCACATCGGGCGTGTGGTCCACAGCGGTGTAGACCGACGAGGACTCGCTGAGCTGGATCACATCGAACTGCTCCTCTGTGATGTTCAGGGTGCCGATTCCCACATAGCTGCCGGTGATATCGGTAACCACCATGGTATAGCTGCCCACGTTCTGCGGGGTATTTCTGGGAGAACCGATCTCCAGACGGTACTGGGTCGTATCCAGCCGGTATCTGTCTTTTCCCTGGGTAGGGATCTCCTCCACGGAAATCACTTCTCCCGCTTCGTTTACCGGCCGCCCGCTGCCGTCTATCTCGCAGCGCCACACCTGATAATTGCCTGCTTCTTCTCCGTCCAGAACCTTGAGCATATTGCTGTTGTAGATTTCTCCGGTATAGGTTACGGAAACCGTTTCGGGAACAAAGAAGACGTTTAAGTGCTTATTGGTGATCAGGATCGTCCGATAGCCCGCCGCCGCAGGCGCATAGTTGGGATCAAGCTCTCCGGCCAGCCCCTCGTACCTCATGGTCCCGGCGTCGTGGCCGGCAGCGGTCACTTCCAGGTTGTAAAGGCCCTCAGACTTAGGCCAGCCATTTTCATCCAGCTCCGCTTTGCCGCTGACCGGCAGGAAGTTGAAGGCGCAGTTTTTGATCTCCAGCTCATTTCCGTTGCGGTCGGTGATTTTCACCGCGCCCTGGTCCACCTGGTCTTTAAATATTCCGGAGAGGACTTCCTCATAGCTCTGGCCCGGCTCCACCACCACATGGCTTAAAGCATCTATGGACAAGCTGCTGCTGTAGGGCTGAATGGTGAAGAGCGTACCCTTCCAGCCGGACTGAAGGGTGTAATTGGAATCCGGCAGAGTTTCTGCCTCCAGAGCTACCGAATAGCTTCCCGCCGGAGCTCCGTTCAGATCCATGGCGTTTATTGGAGAAGTTCCGTCCTCCAATCCTGCGCCGCCGATACTGTAATAGATCTTGCCACCGTTTTCTCCGGCCAGATAATAATAGGTTTCCCCATTGTATTCACAGGTCATCGCCTGCCCGTCGCTGCCCAGTACCGCTTTCGCGCTGTCCTGGGTCAGGGCGGCATAGTAGATATTGTAATCAGTGCCGGGCAGCATCGTCTGGTCCAGGCTGCCGTCTATTACCCGGCCTACGGTGGGAGAAGATGTATTACCCCGGGCTCTGCCCTCGGGACCCACATACTCCGCGTAGTTGGGGGTCATACTCTGAATCCGGATATCATCCGCGGAGAGCTCCTTGGACTGTACAGACAGCCGCAGCGCTCCGGTAAGAGTACCGCCCAAAATGGCAAAGTGTTCCTCCCGGCCGCTCTGGGCATAGTTCCAGTATTCCGCATACCGGGCGGCATACTGACCGGAGCCGCTCCAGGTAGCAGACAAAACATAATAGTTATTGGGCGCTTCCCAGCTTGCCAGATTCGGCTCTTCCGTGACCTGCAGCTCCGCCAGAGCGGAGAAGTCCAGGGAGGCTACGCCCCCCATCATGCCGACACTGCCGCTGTAGTTCCGGCGGTTGGAAGTGATCTGGCCGCTTTCGTCCCGCGCGATACGGCTGACCACAAAGGACACACTGCCCCGGTCTACGGCCAAAGGCTGGCCCTTGCCGTCCACCAGCTGGGCCATCATGGTCACCTGATTGTCGGCGGTGGAGAAGCCGTAGGTACTGATATAGTCATAGTAGAAAGGATAGCCCTCGATCCAGGCAGGGTAATGATTGGGCCTGGGATCCTCTTTGGAGCCGATTTCCGCCTTTCCGCCATTAGACGTGTAATCCCAATAACAGCGCAGAGGCGCCTGGACCTTGGGAGTGGGCGTGCCGTTGAGCGTCAGGTTGGGCACCACCAGAGCCGCCTTTTTATACAGCCGCCCGTCAGTGCCGATAAACCAGTACTGCTCCTCGCCAGCCTCAGTCTCACTCCGCTTTTCGCTCACGTCTTTCAGGTCAAACATACACCGGATCGAGACGCCCTCCCGCGCAGCCAGGGAGTCGTCCAGCTGAAGCACCCTGCGCACCTGGTTTTCAAATTCCCAATAGCGCAGGCACAGCGTGGCCACCAGCTCTGTGCGGCCCTCCAGGAAGGTATCCGTCACCGTGACGTGGCCGGAACCCTCGTTGTTGCCGTCCGGACGGGTCTCGCCGATGGTTTCCCGGTCCGTATAGATGAACACATCTCCTAACGTGCAGCCCCGGCCGATGTTCAGCGTACCCTTCTCCATGACCTTGGCGGAATAGACCGCATCGTTGTTGCCCTCCGCCGGTTTCTCTGTGGTGCGGATCGTAATGCCTTCCAGATTCAGGACGCCGTCCGCCACACGGAAAGCGCTGGGAATGGGCCCCCTGTTATCCGGGTCGTCGGCCGCATCGTAGGCCCTGTCCCTTGCTCCACGGTAAATAATGGCACCGTCTCGGAACGTCATGTTATAGCGCTTCAGATTTCGTTCGCCGAAGTGCTGATAATCAAGAGTATACCCGTTCAGGTCATAGGTGATGTGGATCATGTCGCTTTCTGTCAGAGAGCCGACCACATCATTGTCCGAACAGTTATCAGGGTCTCTGCCCTTTTCACCGTAGTAAAGCACCACATTGTCACCGTCTGCTTCTGTGCCGTTGGGGCGCAGGAGCGTGACGGTATAGTACTTCCGCCGGGCGTCCTCATTCGGTTTCACCCACTGGGCCATGGCGGTGACCGCCTCGTGCATGGTATCGTAATAACCTTCATATTCCTTGTCCCCATACTGCGTGGAACGCACGTCCAGACGCACCATAGCGGGCTTGAATTTAGCTCTTACCAGAATATTGGAACTGGAGGCGGTATAGGTAAACCTGCCGTCCTCGTCCACTCCGGCTGTCGTGCCCTCTTCCTGTATCTGCACCGCTTTGATTTTTCCAGTGGAGATCACGGTCTCTATACCGTTGCCGGGAACGTCCAGCTCCTCGCTTTCCATTACCGCCTGAGCCACCAGCCGGTACCAGCTGTTACCGAAGCGGAGATCGTTGGCGAAGATAGGCTCTGTAGAAGCCATCTCCCGGTAGACCGTGATCCCCTGAAGCACGGTTTCCTGGCCTTCCGTTGTAATTGGCTCGGCACTCACCGTCATGGGGGTGCCCATGGCATAGGAATACTCGCCGGTGGCGCTGTTATAGGAAGCTCCGTTCAGCGCCACTGTGCCCATGGGCTGAGCGCCGGAGGTCAGCACATCTCCATTTTCGTTCAACATCTGAAGAGTGGCATGGTACTGTACATTACCGTATACTGCCTCCAGATAGATGGCGGCAGAAATATTCTGAATGGTATTGCCGGCGTAATAGGCCTGAGCCTGGGCAGGACCGTCCACGATGTTGCGTTCGCCGTCCAGATAATTGCCGTCAGCGTCGATAGTCACCCAGTAAAGGAAGCTCTGGCCGCTGGGCGCCTGGAAATCGTAATCGTCGCCCACGCTGAAGTTCTGGAAGATCACCGTGTCGCCCTGAGCATAGGGCACTTCCGCATAATGGCTCTCCAAATTTCCGTCCTTATGGAACCGGTCATAGTAGTAAACGGGCACTGCGTTGATTTCCAGCACAGAGCCATCTCCCTGCTTCTGGGCCAGAGGATGGGTATAGTGGGTGATAAACCCGCTCTGAATGGTGCTCACAGCCTGGGCAGTATCGGCCGCCTGAAGAATGGCTGTGCCGTTTTCGGTCTCCTCTGATTCCAGAGTCAGTTTGTTGTTCCCGTTCTGACCGCTGTTTGTGATATCGTAGCTCTCGTCCAGAGCCGCCACCCGGCCCCGGGCCAGATAAATGCGGTCATTGTAGCTAATAGAAGGCTGAGAACCGCTGGCGGCGGTCAGGGTCACATCGCCGTCGCTGTAAACGCCTACGCCGAAACCATCGGTCCCGGTCAGACGGTTGTTGTTTACAAGGGCTCCGTCCAGATACAGCTCACCATTCTCGCCCACATAAGCGCCGCCGCCGCTTACAGCCTCATTGGAAGTGAGACTTCCCCTGGCGTTGATGACGCTCCCGGCGGCATACACGCCGCCGCCCAGACGGGCGGTGTTGTCCGTGATCTCGTTCGCAAAGGTCAGCGCACCGCCTTCCGCAGCTGCCGCGCCGCCGCCCTGGTCGGCGGTATTGCGACGGAGAGAAACGCCGCGTTCTATATTAAGGGTGTTGCCGTTGTCGGTGACGGAAACGCCGCCGCCCAGCTTCTCCGCGGTGTTGTCGGTGACCGCAGCGCCGGAGGAGATCGTCATGGTCACGTTTGTATTGGTATTGGCCGCGCCGGCATTGTAGCGGGGCTCGTTGGCGGCCACGCCGCACTCATAGCCATTTGCCACCGGATTATATCCGGCAACGGTCCTGGCAATGTTCCTGCCGCTGCCCACGGCCACGCCGCCGCCGTTCTGGGCGGTGTTTTGGGTGATAGACATGCCGCTGCCCACGGTCAGCGTGCCGCCGCCCTGATAGAGACCGCCGCCGCTGCCCGCGTCGGTAGAATATGCGTTTTCTTCCGGAATGGCGGGAAGCGCGCCCTCGGTGTACCCGGCGATGGCCAGGCTGTCCTCGCCGCTGCCCGTGCCCCGCAAAGCCCGGTTTTGGGTAATGGCGTTGGCGCTGAGCGTCATAGTGCCGCCCAGATTTGCCAGAGCGCCGTACTCACCCTTGTTCCCGGAGACCGTGCCGCCGTTCATCACGAAGGTGCCGAGATTGTAGACCGCTCCGGCGCCATAGTAGTATTTGGCCTGGCCCCAGTAAGCGGTGTCGTAGCCTGCCAGCCGGGTGCCGCTGTCTGTAAAGAAACCGTAACGGGGCATTGCGCCGGTGTTCTCCGTGAGAGAACCGCCGTTCATAGTAACGCTTCCTCCCTGGGCCACATAGATGGCTCCGGCTACCGGAGACACGTTCCCCGTCACCGTCACGCCTTCTTCCACGGTAAGGCTTCCGCCGGAGCAGACCTCGATGACACCGGGGTGAGCCAAAGAGTAGTTGGAGTGGTTCTTGATGATGACACCGCTTTGGACCCTCATGGTTCCGGAAACCCGGAACATGGCTCCTTCCTTAGGCGTGGAAAGATTTCCGTCAAAGGTGAGGGCGCCGGCTCCCATGCCCGCCGTAGAGACCTGGCCGATCTCCAGAGAGGCCCCTGCATCGATCATCACCGCGCCGGGCTGGGCGGTCTCCCCCCCGGCGGTCTTCCTTGTCTCGCCCAAATAGAGGCGGTTTGACAGGGTGATGGTATAGTCGTTTCTAATATTATAAGAGGTAGCTCCATCGTTATCCGTATCCAGCGTGTATTTGCCGCCGGCAACGGCCGTGCCGTCTGCAGTAAAGTTGTACTGACCGCCGGAGCCCACATATTTAAAGAAATTGCCGCGCATCACATCGTATCCGTAGCCGCTGGATTCCAGCCAGCAGGTCTTGGTGCGGCCGTTGCCTGAAAGAGAAGCGTCGCGACCGGCGGAAGAAGTGCTCTCCGCCATGAGCGTAACGCTCTTGCCCGCCGTCAGCTGGGCGGGGGTATCAATGGTGGTGTTGTAGTAGATGTAAAGGATATCGCCGCTTTCCGCCTCGTCAAACGCGTCGCTGAGCTGGGAATAAAGGCGGTAATAGACCGCCCCGCCGGCCGTCTTCACCGGCGTGCCGTTGCGAATGGTATACAGGGGCGTGTCGCTGAGATCCTGTAAAGCCAGGACGCTTCCGTCTTTTTTCAGAGCCCAGGCGGTGCTTTCAAGAGCGATCTTGTTCTCCTGCACGTCCTCTTCGAAATGCACGATCTCCCGGCCGATGCTGGCCCTGTCATAGCCGCTGCCGGAGGTGCCGTTCCAGAAGCCGTCGGAAAGCTCAAAGATGGCCGCCGTGCCTTCGCCGGTCAGGTTGTCGCTGACCTGCACAGGAACCTGGTTTGTACACAGGTTTTCAAAATATACAGGGTTATTGGTATCGATCCGAGCGCCGCCGGAAAGCTTTACCAGATAATGCCGGTTCCCGGTGGTAGTATTGGAGATATACATGCCGTTTCCGTGAGAATCGGCAAAGTTGCTGGCCAGCCGGAAATCTCCCGCCATGGTCACGGCGGTGTTGCGGATATTGCCCTCTGTCTGCTCTCCACCGGCGTATACTCCCATACCGCCGCCGTTTTGGGCAGTGTTCTGCCGGATCTCGCCGCCGGTAAGCTCCAGGATAGAGCCCATAGTTCGGGTACCGGTGCCTACGCAGATACCGCCGCCCACGCCGGCGCTGGCCTTATAAGAGGAGTCACTGGAAGTATTGATCGCCTCGTTAGAGGCGATCAAGCCACCATGCATGGTGGCTTTTGAGCTGACTGCCTGCACCTGATTATTTCCGGAAGCGATTGCCAGACCACCGCCGTACGCCGCCTTATTCAGGGTGATCTCGCCCCCATTGATATGTACCTCACCGTTCCAGGCCACAATACCGCCGCCGTAGCCTCCGGCAAAGTTATGATTTACACTGCCACCCCACATATGGAGCTGGGCGTAATTGCGCACCATGACGCCGCCGCCATCGCCGCTGCCGTCCCTATTAAACCATACTCCGGCGTGGTTGTAGGAAATTTCACCGCCGTAGAGGTCCATATAGCCCTGCTCGACGCTGACGCCGCCGCCATCTTGCCTTCCGCTGCCGCTGGCGGCATTTCGGGTGATTTTTCCTCCATACATATTAAAATGGGTGTCAGTGGGAGTTACAACCGAATTCCAGTTGCTTATATTGAAATTTCCAACAAAGACCGCGCCGCGGCCGGTGTCACCCTCGGAAGTAGCCACCACACAGCTGGAGATCTCGCCTCCGTACATATTAAGCTCAGAGCCGCTGTTGCTTTGTATGGCGCTGCCGCGTCTGCTGTCGTTGCTGCCACCGTCAATCATTGCGTTATTTTGAAGAGTCACACCGTCCCAGAGATCCACGCCGCCTTCATTGATTACCAAAGGCATGTATGAAACCGCACCGGTATTTTCATACAGATATTGTACCCCGTCCTCTCCGTACAAAACGGCGCTTCTGCCGGTGGTATCGCCGAAATTTGCGCCGGGGCTCCAGGGCTTCCCGTTTTCCCATACCGCGCCGCCATCCAGAATCAGGCTACCGCCATCTTCTGCATTCACTGCAAAGCTCCCCTGCTTTGCGGACTCTGTGAGGCTCGAACCGGTGTATTCCACATTGCCGTTGCCCAGGATCAGTCTGCCGCCCGCGTTCACCTGGAACAGCGTGTAATAGGCGTAGTTGTCGCGGGTGAGGGTCACGCTCTCCCCTTCTGCCACAGTCAGATGGACGGTCCTGCCGACCTTGATCGTATCTGTGACCGTCCAGCGCGCCTCACTGGCACCTCCGGCAGACAGCACAATATCCTGCCCGCCGCCGCTTTCAACGGCATTCTTCAGCTCTGTAAAGCTTGTGACCGTAACAATCTGTCCTCCTCCTGAAAGGGCGCAGCCTTCATGGGCATGCTGAGTGCTGGCTGCCCTTGCTGTCGCCGCCGAAGCGGAAACCGGAAACAGCGTACACAGAAGGGACACGCATAACAGTGCGGACAGAAATTTTTTCATGGTAGCGATCTCCTTTACCCTTGAAATAAGTACACAGCCGCTGATTTCGCCATCAGGGCTTTTCTATGCTAAATATTGGTGATTTATTATACCATTAAAACGCTGGCGGCGCAACCGTATTGCAGAAATTTCCTTCTCTCCAAACGGAAGATAAAACGGCTGCTCCTTCGTTACGGTCAAAAGGCCTTCCAACCGCCGACTGAAACAATGCAGCTTTCCAGCAAATGTGTAAAGCTTTTTGCCTTTACTCACAGCAGACGCCATACATCTGCATAAAAAAAGCGTGGCGAAAGCCACGCTCGAAAAACGCATGGCTCCCTTGTTACCACACAAAGCTTCGAGAAATCTCAACGAAAAGAATCACAAAATGAGCCTGCATTTTTGCCAAAAGCAAAATGAGACTTCTCATTGAGACAATATTCGGCTTTGCGTGGTGGTTACAGCTTACCACTTGCTCCCGAATTTAGCAAGAGGAAAGGCATATTTTGGCTGTGTATGTGGAATATTCCACATAACAGTCTAGCCTCATTATATGGGATAATAGTGGAAAAGTCAAGAGGTCGCGCCCATGATTTCCTTCAAGCCCTTTCGAAAGCTGATGCGAGATAGGAACATCAGCACTTACTTCCTGCGGAACAAGTGCGGAAAATATAATTTAGACAGCAAAACGATAAGCCGTTTGATGAACGATCAGTCTGTATCCACAAATACTCTGGATTCCCTGTGCCAGATCTTTCACTGCGGTATGGAGGATATTCTGGAAGTGAAGCAGGACGATGAAAAACCGGCTGAGGAAGAAGTGTAACTTTCAATCAGGCTGCGGCGCGGTATCCTCATTGCGGCGGCCGGCATTTTATCCGTTGGCTGCTGCAACTGAATCAAACAAAAGAGCTTTAAAAAGCACAGTGGTTTCAAAATCCTTTCGCTCCTTGATAAAGATAGGCGGGTACTCCCTTCAGTCATACGGCTGCAGCTTGTGCGGGAATTGCACAGCATTTCTTCCACTGTTTATTAGTATAAAAAACAACAGCCACCTTATAGGTGGCTGTTGTTTTTTGTGGAGATGGGCGGGATACTTCGGCGGCAAGCCGCCTTCGTGACACAAGGCAAAATTCTGTTTCACAGAAGCAGCCTTAACCAGCTGCGCCTTGTGTGCGAACCGCTGACCGCTTGAATGCCATTCAAGCGCTCTCCTGATACAAGCGTGTACATACCCCTCTAAACAGGGTATCAGGAGGGCGGTTTTGATATATAGGAGAACGTTAAATTACCGTGCCAGTTATTCTTCTATGTTTTCAGCAAATTCTGAATTTTCCAATAAACGATGGAGTAACTTTTGCGTTAATTTTTCCCTATCAGGTGATGCTGTTTGAGTAGTTGTCAGACCGCTTTTCAAAGCGAGAATTGTTATTCTCTGACATATGCTATTATAGAAAATTGGACTATCTGACATAAGACTTTTTGCTATATCGTAATCTAATAATGCATCAGAAACCGCTACAGAATTCAAAAAGCCCTTTCCGCTGACGTTCGGGTTATCTAATGCATCTTGATGAATTAATGCGTCTTTTGCCAGTGCAGACACATAGTATAAATAGCCTGTAGAAGCTGTTGGTTGTTCCTGCGCCGTTCCCCGCGCTCCAATAGCTGCGTATTTCACAACATCATGATACTGTCCCCGCCGTAATAACACATCGGACAACTTAAGGCAACATTGCGGCGCTACAACTATTTGTTCAACACCATCCTTCAAAGTTGTAATTGCCTTATCAGTCTCGCCCTCTAAAAGATACAACTCTGCCTCTGCTACCCAAGCCCGTTCATCACGTAAGTCTTTATACGATTCCGATAACTTCATCGCTTCAGTATAAGTTTTTTTCGCACTTTCCGCGTCTTCCTGCTCCATTCGTACTTGTAAATAATCAATCGCAAATGTATATGTTCTCCATGTCCACTTCTTCTTTCCGATACCTTGCAAGCGATCATACGCCTTTTCACAAGCCTCCCATGCTTGACTCTGCGAACCAAATTTCACAACATCAGCAAGTAAGTCAACATTATATTTATATTTTCGTGTTCCTGCAACGGCGACTATTCTTGCATAGTCATATAGATCTTTTCTTGCGTATTCAGACGCTAAGTTGTGGTATTCTTCCGCTGTACCAGTAACCTTTTTCCCATCATCCTCACTATCAATCACTTCTACAATCTGAGTCGGCAAATCTTTTTCTGTAGGATCGATAGGCGACCAACGAACTAACTGCTGCTCTGCATCAGAAACAGATAGAGCTTGAATACTTTCTTGATTCATTTTCTTCTTCCTTTCTGCAACTAAAAATCCTTATCACTATTATAGAGGCCTTTGGGGTTTGGCGACCTCTCAGTAATATCTGTGGTCTCATTAGCACTTTCTTCATGTCTGTATTTTATGTTAGTCTCTTTTTTTTCTATTTCTTTTACAGAATCTATAATTTTCCCTTCTTCCTTTTGCGACTCTGTATCATGTTCTGTTACTGTGGTATGTTTTAATTGATAATTCTTAAGGTTTATTCGGGTCCAAGCGTATGGTCTATTGTTCAGATTATCTTGATAAGCCTCAACCATCTGAGGATCAAACCGTTTGGTCCATAGAAATAGATCTTCAGACAACTCAACCTGTCCACAATCGTTGCTCCAAAAAATAGTTCCAACCATAAAGCTACAAGAATTATAACCAGCCACATCTGCAAACGAGCCGCCCACACATATCTGTGTCAATGTATAAGGGTTCCCCTCAGTAAATTTAATCTCAATTTGTTTACAACCGGGCTTATGACTATGACCACATAAATAAATTTTAGATTCATGACAGTCAGTTTTGGCAAATAAAGCTAAATTCTCTTGAGCTTCTTTTGCCAATGAATTGAGTGGGCGATGTCCAAATAAAATAACAATAGGGACTCTGCCGTGGGCAATTTCTTCAATTCTTTTTTTAGCATATTTCTGAGCTTCATTACTAATAGAACATAGACTTCCATCATCACAAGCAATTTCACCAACTAACTCATTCTGATGAAACGCATATTTTTCGTATTTTTTTACTGCACCAGTATAATCTCTTTCGACATGCGCTTTTTGGAACTCACCCCATTGCGTTGAAATATCACTAATTATATCATCATTAGTGCGAAGCTGTCCCGCATATAGTTCCGTATTTAGGCCTACAAACAAAACCGGATTCGGAGTATCAACGCTTCCTGTAAATACATTGCATTCAGATTTGTACTGATTTTGCAAATCAGGCACCCCGATTACATCCATCACAGTATGATTAAATTGCCAAAAGCTCTCGTTAGTCAGCAACCTATATGATTTGGAACCCTTCTGTCGGTGATCTTTAGGAGCTCCTGTAATTTGCGCAGTTGCTATCTCTGCTTGCTCTTTAAGTACTTCTTTTCTTGTATATTCTTTTGCTGCATGTTCTCGACCTTGAAAACGTAAAATAGCCCCCCTATTCAAATCATGATTACCAGGGCAGAAAAATAATCGTGTCATAGGTGTCCCTATATGCCAGCCCCATTTACCGCTTTCCGAACATATTTCGTATAAAGAATTAAGAAATCCAGATAGTTCATCGTAACTACATTTTCCATGTTGAAAAAAATCTCCAGTTATAATAATGCAGTCAACAGGAAGGATTTTTTTTACGGCTTCAAGTAGTTCTCTTTGTAAGTTGGTTTGAGCATTCCCATATACGCAATGGATATCAGACAGATGGAGCCAGCGAAACCTTTCCTGCATACCTTATCCCCCCAAATTTGACATTTAAACGATTACAAAAGTATTCCGGCGTAATAAGGATGTCTTATGTAGACTTTGTGTTGTGTCATAATGCAAAATACCAAGGCTTTTCCTTGAAAAACTTCTTAATGCAATTCCTCCTGCACAGTGCGTGTGTTTTTCCATTATTCTACAAAATACCACGCAAAAAGTCAATGAGTTTGCAGTTGTTTTTACTTGCATTTACCCTTATTTCTCGATATAGCGCTACCCAATGGAGACTATGGGCGGCACTTTTTCATAATCACATATTGTATGGAGGCGATGCCACCCCACCCTGCCGGGCCATTGTGCCCGGCTTTTTTCATTCCATGACAAAGGAGGTCAATATTTCTATGGCAGACGAAAAGAAAGCAACCGGCCACGAGGAACAGGCTCCGCCTGCCGGGCCAGGCGGATCAAAGGTTCCACCTGCGCCCCAAACGAAGCAGCAGCCGGTACAATCAGGGATTGAAAATCTCGATTTTCCCAGCGCCAGTAGAACACTAGCACAGCAAACCGGAGCGAAAAAAGAAATAGCTCGTGCTGTAAAAATCACTGTTGAATTTTACAGCAGATTGGCGTATACTATGGATTAGAAAGGGGCTAAACAATATGCCGAACATTAAACCGATTTCCGATCTGCGAAATTACAGTGAGGTTCTGCATGATGTGGCAGAAGGTGCACCTGTTTTTCTTACAAAGAATGGCCGTGGGAGATACGCTATTTTAGATATGAAAGACTACGAAAAGGCACAGGCTACCCTTCGGCTTATAAGCGAGCTTGCCAAGGGCCGGAAGTCCGGTGAAACGGAGGGCTGGCTGACCCCGGATGAGATGAGGACGCATTTCCGCGCAAAAACAAATGAAACATAAGATACTTTATTCCAAAGAATCCCTGCGTGATTTGGATGAAATATGGGATCACATTGCATCTGAACTTCAAAACCCCATCGCCGCAGAACCATTGCAAACAGTATCATGGATGCGGTAGACCAGCTTGCAAACTTTGCGGAAGCGGACGCTCCTCTTACTTCCGTTGCCGATGTAGGAAGCGATTATCGCTTCCTTGTGACCGGAAATTATCTCACCTTTTATCGGGTCTATGAAAATGAAGTCCTTGTGGATCGCGTTCTCTATGGCCGCCGGGATTACCTGCGTATCCTGTTTGGGGACATGATGAACGCAGATACCATTGAAAACTGAATGATGCGTGAAAAAACCGCCTGCGGAAGCGTAGGGCGGTTTTTCTATGAGGAGAAGCACGATACCCTATGACGCAGGCAATCTTTGGGCGGAGGACTCCGCAGAACCGCAGGCTTTGTGGGGGAAGGAAGCGTAACAGAGGCGGCATAGCGGCCGAAATCCATTTTCCCGCTTTCCTAATACTTCTCAATATCGCCTTGAAAACAGTACGCCCTTTCCAATAGCGGCCCCTTTGCTCCCATTGTAAAAGCAATATCGCTGCTGCGAATAGCCAGCAGTTCCATTCCGACCCGCAATTCCAAAACCTCCAGGGCACTTTGCTGCATTTTTATGACACCCTGGCTGTCAATACCTACCCAGGCATATTTCCTCCCTTTATACCGTGTAAACTGGCCTTCTGGAAGCTGACAGTCTCTCAATGCCGGGCATCCCTCCAAAATGTGCTTCAGTTTGGAATTTGACAGCAGCGAATGCGTAGTAACGCAAAAGCCTCCCGTGCTTTTGCTTCCTGTGAAAATGATAATTTTTCCGTCCCGCACGGCGTCATATTCCATCAAAGCCTGCGGTGGAATTTGTATCGTCAAATCAGTCCGTATGACCGAAAGCCCAAATACGAATTTTCCGCCCTTGGTAAGTTGTGGCATAAAAAGCTCCTTCTCACTGTTTCTTTTCACTTTGACCGCCGCGTAATGGTGGTCAAAGTGGTATTATCTTTCGGATATGCCTTTCAAGTTTTTCCGTGTGTTACAGTTTGAGATAAGTGGGATACTTCGGCGGCAGGCCGCCTTCGTGACACAAGGCAAAATTCTGTTTCACAGAAGCAGCCGTAACCAGCTGCGCCTTGTATGCGAACCGCGCAGCGTTTCTCGCGCCACTCATTTCTATCAAAAAAACAACAGCCACCTTATAGGTGGCTGTTGTTTTTTGGTGGAGATAAGCGGGATCGAACCGCTGACCTCTTGAATGCCATTCAAGCGCTCTCCCAGCTGAGCTATACCCCCGGGTGAATAGCGCCGCTCTTTGCGGTGCTTTGTTATCATAGCACAAGCCGAATGATTTTGCAAGGGGATTTTTGAATTTTTTTGCCGACAGCGCATAGAACCGCAAAAACCGTTGGTCGTTTCGCTTAGAAGCGCTGGTTTTGCTCCAGCAGCCGGTGTACCTCGCTCTCTGTTTTCAAGGTCATGGCCTGACGGACCAATGCTTCGGCTTCTTCCCTTTTCCACAGGGAAAGCGTCCTTTTAGCAGACAGCAGAAAAGACGGCTGCACGCTGAAGCTTTCCAGGCCAAACCCCAGCAGCAGCGGAATAAACAGCGGGTCTGCCGCAGCCCGTCCGCACGCGCTCGCCGGTATTCCCGCTTTCCTGCCGCAGGAAACAACGTTCTGTACAGAACGAAGCAGAGCGGGGTCATAATGGGAATACAAATGGGAAACCTCGGCGTTATCCCTGTCTACGGACAGAATGTATTGTGTCAGATCGTTAAGGCCGATGCTGAAAAAATCCGCCTCCTGAGCCAGATGATCCGCCATGAGGGATGCCGCCGCTGTTTCCACCATGACGCCCACGGGTATATCTTCTCGGAAAGTCTCTCCCCTTTCCCGCAATTCCCGCTTACAGTCCTCGAGAATCTCTCTTGCCCGGCGAAGCTCTCCAAGACCGGTAAGCATGGGCAGCAGCAGACGCACGTCGGCGTCGGCCCCGGCCCGCAGGATCGCTTTCAGCTGTGTGCGGAAAAGCCTTTCCTCCCGCAGGCAGAAGCGGATCCCTCTGCACCCGAGGAAAGGATTATCTTCCCGCTCCTGCCGGATACCCGGAAGCTGTTTGTCGCCGCCGATGTCAAGCGCACGGATCACCAACGGCTTTGTCCCAACGCTTTTGGCCAATCGACGGTATATCTGAAACTGTTCCTCTTCGCCGGGCAGAACGGCACGATCCAGATACAGGAATTCTGACCGAAGCAGTCCAATTCCGTCACAGCCGCATTCCGCTGCCAGCTGCGCCGCGCTTTCGCTGCCGACGGTGGCAGAAAGCCGCACCCGAAAGCCGTCCGCCATAACAGCGTTCCGTCCAGCATACTGTCTCAGCGTCTCCCGGCTCCGCAGATATTCTGCCTGCCGGCTCCTATTCTCGGAGAGCTCTTCCCGGGAAGGGGAAAGCCGGACCACGCCCTTGAAACCGTCCACCACTGCCCATTCCCCGCCCACGGCCCATTTTACGGCTTCTGCGGCCCCCACCACAGTGGGGATATTCATCGCGTGGGCAAGAATGGCGCTGTGAGACGCTTTTCCGCCCCGGCACAAAACGATCCCGGCCACCGTGTGAACGTCCAGGGCGGTCATGGCGGAGGGCGGCAATTCATCGGCTATCAAAATAGCGCCGGAATCCATAGCGGAAAAATCCGCTTCCGGAAGGTCCAGCAAAATCCTGAGCAGGCCGTCCCGGAAATCCTCGATATCCGCTGCTCGGAGCCGCGTCACCTCGTTTTCCGCTGTCTGAAATTCCCCGATAAACGCGGCGCATACCGCGTCCAGGGCCGCCTCCGCAGACTGGGAGGACGCGATCCTGCCCTCCACCTGGCCGTTCAGGTAGGGATCCTTGGCCATGGCTATCTGGCTCAAAAGGATATTCGCTTGTTCCTGCCCGGCCACAAGAGCAATGTGTTCCGCTTTTTTCTGGAGCTGGGCACAGAAACGCCCTGCCGCAGCCCGGTACCGTTCCAGCTCTGCGGCGCTGTCTTTCGCTCTTTCCGCCCATGTATCCGGCCTTACCGTCCGGTACAGGTAGACCCTGCCGATCCCAAGCCCCGGCGAAACAGCAATGCCATGCAAAGTTTTTTCCATAAGGCCTTTCTCCCCGATCTTTCCGGCCAAGGTCCTGCGCGGTCAGGCCGGATCCACTAATATGGTTTTGTAGTTTACATAAATCACCATTCCGGGCTTTGCACCCTGGGGCTTGCTGACATTGCGCACCCGGGTATAGTCCACCGGCACCTGGGCGGAATTCTTGGCCCGGCTGTGAGAGGCGGCAAGTACCGCCGCTTCCTCCATGGCTTTGGGCGTAGGCTCCCTTCCCCCCGTCACCAAAACAGTGTGCGAGCCCGGAATATTTTTCGTATGGAACCAGATGTCGTTGTTGTTTGCAAGCTTCATGGTAAGCCGGTCGTTCTGCCGGTTGTTTCGGCCCACCAGCACCGTAAAGCCGTCGGAAGTGGTAAACTTCATGGGTTCACTGACTGAGGCAGGCTTTTGTTTTTTACTGCGGAGTATCCGCACATAACCCTGCTCCGCCAGCTCCCCGCGGATTTCCGTCAGGTCCTGCTCTGTTTCCGCCCGGGAGAGAGCTTCCAGCACGCTGTCGAGATATTCCAGCTCCCCGCCGGCGATTTTGATCTGCTCCGTCAGCTTTTCTTCGGCGGTCTTCGCTTTCCGGTATTCTCTGTAATATTTCTGGGCATTCTGCGAGGGCGTAAGGGCCGGGTCCAGCGCGATGAGGACCAGCGGCTCCCCTTCCTCGTAATAATTGGGCAGCTCGGCGCTTTCCGCCCCCTTCGGCAGCGTATAGAGATTGGCGCTAATCAGGTCCCCGGCGATCCGCAGAGAATCCCGCTGGGCGCACTGTTCCAATTCCGCCCGCTGGGCGTTTATTTTCCGGGAAAGGCGCTCGGAATGGGTGGAGAGCAGCCGGAGAAGGTCCTGCTCCCGGACCCGCATGCGTTCCTGGTGATCCCGTTCCCGGTAAAAATCGTCCAGCAGCGAGGAAAAGTTCTCGCTCTGCTTTACCACGGCGGACGTGCCGTACTGGTGGATATCCAGAAAGGAAAAGTCCATGGGCTTCTTTTGTGTGCTCAGGACCATGCAGGGCGCACCGGACACCTGCTCTACTGTCTCCTTGAGCTTCTGATAACAAAATCCCACGCGAAAATACTGTTCCTCGTCCATGGTCTTCACGGTCAGCTCCGCGCCCCGGCCCGCCTGATGGGCAAGCTCCCGGCAAACGATGGGCGACACTCCCTGCAGCACGGAAAGCAGCGCCTTGGAAAGCTCCGCGTCACCCGGCAGACTTTTCAATGCGGCCGTCAATTCCTGAGAGGAGGTCTCGAGAACGCTCCGCTTGCCCTGGGGCGGCGGCAGCTGATAAGTAAGGCCGGGGAGCACCAGCCGCCGGGAGGACATTTCCGCGTCCACCCGTTTTAAGGAATCGATGATCTTTCCGTCCTCGCCGGTCAATATGATGTTGCTGTACCGGCCCATGATCTCTACCGTCAGCGTCAGGGTCACATGATCCCCCAGCTCGTTAAGGGCGTCAAAATCAAAGTGCAAAAGCCGCTCCAGGCCCGGCTGGCGGACCGCCGTAAGCTTCGCCCCCGAAAGCTTCTTTCGCAGCAGCATGCACAGCATGGGCGGCTGCTTTGGATTTTCCAGAGAAATAGAGGTAAAATGCACTCTGGCACTGTTGGCCCGGGCCGAAAACAGCACCTTATAGGCGCTTTCCCTGGTGCGGAAAGCCACCACCAGTTCTTCCCGGCTGGGCTGGTGGATCTTATCCACTCTGGCGCCAATCAGCTTTTCTTCCAGTTCCTTTTTGATATGGCGTAAAAACGCGCCGTCTAATGCCATGAAAAACTCCTTCCCTCCCGGACTCAGATCGTTTGAAACGGCGGGCGCTCCGCCTGGGACAGCAGGAACGCCGTGCCGGGGATCCTTTTTTTCAAATAAGACGCGAGAAATTCTCCGAAGGGCTTTTCCGTTTCATAATGTCCCGCCGCAACACAGGTGAGACCTGTGCGGGCGGCTTCCAGCGCTTCATGGTGCCGCATTTCGCCTGTCAGGTAGGCATCGGCTCCCCGGCAGGCGGCAAAAGAAGCATACTCCCCTCCCGCGCCGCTGCACAGGAACACTTTCCTTATCGGACGGTCCCCGGGGATCAGGCCCACGGCTCCGGCATTCAGACGTTCCTTTACCAGGGCTGCAAATTCCGCAGGGGAAATGGGAACTTCAAGCTCTCCTGCAAACAGGACGCATTCTTCGCCGAACACGTCCTCCACGTGGATATTCCGCAGGCCCAGCTTGCCCGCCAGCGCCACGTTGACGCCGCATACCGGGGAAATATCCAGATTTGTATGGCAGCATAAGGCGGCGATCCCCCGCTTTGCCAGCAGATAGGGGACGTCCCTCTCCCCCAGGGCCTTGAGGGGGTGGAAGATCACCGGGTGATGGCTGATGATAAGGTTCGCATTGATGGAAGCCGCCTCCTCCACCACTGCTTCGGTAATATCCAGGGCGATCAGAGCCCTGCTGACCTCCGTATTCGCCTCGCCCACCAGCAGGCCCACGTTATCAAAGCTCATGGCCGTTGAAAAGGGCGCCACAGCGTCGATGCTGTCATAAATGTCCCGTATCCTTGCCATTAAAAGTTCCTTTCCCCGGACAGCCCGCGGCTGCCCGGATAGCGGTTTTCTATTTCTTCTATGACCGCCCGCAGTTCTTCCGGGGAAGCTTCCCCTCTGCCCCGCAGCGCACCCTGCATGCGGCCGTAAAGGTCCCGCAGTATTTTTTCCGCATATTGTTCCGATTCCGGCGTACCCGGCTTCAGCTTTCCGAGATATGGATAAAGCCTGTCTGTTTCCGGCGCTGTTCCTATGTAACCGGCAGAAAACGCAGTGTAGACTTTCCCGCTGTCGATAACGGCATACTCTTCCCGTACCGCAAAGTTTAAACTCTTCAGTCCCAACCGCAGCTCCCGCACGGAGCTCATCGGCTGGAGCACCAACTGTCTCTCCGTGTCTCGCAGCCAGGGCGTTTCCTCTATGATGCGCAAAACGAGTTCCCCGCCCATGCCCGCGATCACAATATCCTGCGCTTCCTCCGGTGCAATTTCCCGCAGGCCGTCGGAAAGGCGCAGATCGAGCCTGTCCAACACATGATACCGTCCGGCGTTTTCGGCGGCTGCTCCCAGCGGCCCGGGATTTACATCGGAGGCCACAGCCCGCGGTACCTTGCCGCTTTTCAGCAACCAGATGGGCAGATATGCGTGATCTGTACCCACATCGCACAGAGGGCGCCCTCCCGAGACCAGCCTCGCGCACAGCGCCAGCCTGGGACTCAACTGAAAAAGCGGTCTTGCCATGCCATATTCCCTTCTCCCGTCTCGTGTCGGTTCAAAAAGGCCCGGAAAAGCCTGCTGCCGCCCGGCCAAACGTCGCGCGGCAGCAGAACTGTTTCGGGATCTGATTTACTTGCCCTGAAGATGCTTGTTGAGCTTCTCCACCAGTTCGTTCGGATCGACGCCGTGAACGGCACAGGCCTGTTCCAGCGTTTCTCCCCGTGAGGAAGGGCATCCCAGGCAATGCATGCCCATCTCCAGGAAGAAGGGCGCCGTTGTGCCGTCCATATCCAAAATGTCTCCGATAATGGTATCTTTTGTAACTGCCGCCATTTTTCAATTCCCCCCTTTTCTAAAATGACATCTCTATTATAATACCCTTTTTGCCGCTCCGCAATACAAAATCAAAAAAAGCGGCAGCTTTTCTTAATTTACCGGCCGCACTGGCACACCTCTGGCCGAAAGATGGCTTTTTACCTCCGGGACCGACGTCTCTTTGAAATGAAACAGCGACGCCGCCAGCACCGCGTCGGCCCGGCCCGTTGTCAAAGCTTCGTAAAAATGCTCCAGCTCTCCCGCGCCACCGGACGCGATAACGGGAATGGAAACAGCCTCGGAAACGGCTCTGGTCAATTCCAGATCGTATCCGTCCCTAGTGCCGTCCCGGTCCATGCTGGTGAGCAGAATCTCCCCCGCCCCCAGCGCTTCCGCTTCTTTTGCCCACTCGATGGCGTCCCTGCCGGTATCGATCCGCCCGCCGTTGAGATACAGGCTCCAGGAGCCGTCCACCCGGCGTTTGGCATCCATCGCCGCCACCACGCACTGACTCCCGAATTTTTCCGCGGCTTCTCGGATAAGCTCCGGCCTTCTGAGGGCCGCCGAATTGACGGAGACCTTGTCGGCCCCTGCCCGGAGAATAGCGGTGAAATCCTCCACCGTCCGGATACCGCCGCCCACGGTGAAGGGAATGAAAATGCGTTCCGCTACCTGGGAGACGATCTCCGTCATGATGTTCCGGGCGTCTGAGGAAGCGGTGATATCCAGAAGCACCAGCTCGTCCGCGCCCTGGCGGTCATATTCAACGGCGGCCTCCACAGGGTCTCCCGCGTCCCGAAGCCCCACAAAATTTTCCCCTTTTACCACCCTGCCGTTTTTTAAATCGAGACAGGGAATAATGCGCTTTGCGTACATGCTATGTATTCTCCTTTACAATACCGGCAAAATTCCGCAGCAAAGAAAGTCCTGTCTTTCCACTCTTTTCCGGGTGGAACTGGCATGCGAAAAGATTTCCCTTCTGCACGGCGGCGTGAACAGTTTCCCCGTATTCCGCCGTAGCGGTAACGATATCCTCCTCCGCCCGCAGATAATAGGAATGAACGAAATAGACGTACGGTTCCCCGGAAAGCTCGGAGAACAGGCCGCCCTTCTTTTCCAGGCGCAGAGAGTTCCAGCCCATATGGGGAACCTTAAGCCCGCCCGCGCCGGAAAGCCGCAGAATTTTTCCTTTTAGGAGCCCCAGCCCGGGCACACCGGGACTTTCCTCACTGCTTTCAAACAAAACCTGAAGGCCCAGGCAGATTCCAAGAAAGGGTCTGCCGGAGGCAGCAAACTCCCGAATAGGTTCCTCCAATCCCCTGGCCCGCAGGTTTTCCATAGCGTCGCCGAAAGCGCCTACGCCGGGGAGCACCGCTCCTTCCGCCGCCGCCAGCTCTGCCGAGTCGGCCGTAACGCGGCAATCGCAGCCGATATAGCGCAGGGCCTTTTCCACGCTGGAAAGATTTCCTGCGCCGTAATCCAGGATCGCGATCATTTTATCACTTCACTTCGCTAATATGATAAAGTAAGTGTAACAGAAGGCGGGCGGAAAAGCAAGAGCAAATTTCCTTTCGCTCCGTTTCCGCCCGGCCTGCCTATTACAGGGAACGTTCCAATTTCGGCTCCCAGCCCATGCTGCGCTTGACCGCCTCGTGCCAGCGGGCAATATCGGCTTCCCGCTTTTCAGCTGGATAATCGGGAGTGAAGCGGGCGTTTTCCCTCCAGATGGAGGAAAGCTCTTCCAGATCGTCCCACACGCCCACCGTCAGCCCGGCCATCATAGCGGAGCCCAGTGCGGTGGTTTCCAGGCACTGGGGACGGCAGACCCGGGCGTTCAGGATATCCGACTGATACTGCATCAAGAACCGGCTGCGGGAAGCGCCGCCGTCCACCCGAAGCTCCGACATACATACGCCGGATTCCTTTTCCATCGTTCGGACCAGATCGCAGCTTTCCAGCGCAATGCTTTCCAGCACCGCACGGCAGAGGTGGGCCCGCTTCGTTCCTCTTGTCACGCCCAGCAGCGCGCCTCTGGCGTACATATCCCAATAGGGCGCTCCCAAGCCCGTAAAGGCCGGTACAAAGGAAACACCGCCCGCGTCCTCCACGGTCTCCGCCAGCTGGTCGGCCTCCTGGGGCGTTTTGATGATCTCCAGCTCGTCCCGGAGCCACTGGATAGCGGAACCGGCGTTAAAGGCGCTTCCCTCCAGGGCATAGGTGGTCTTCCCGCCGATCTTCCAGGCAATGGTAGTCAGCAGCCCGTTTTCCGAGCGCACCGGTTTTTCCCCGGTATTCATCAGCACAAAGCAGCCTGTTCCGTATGTATTTTTTGCCATACCCTGTTCAAAGCAGCACTGACCGAACAGAGCGGCGTGCTGGTCTCCCGCCATACCGGCGATGGGGATCTCCTCCCCCAGCACCGCATCCTTGCACATGCCCACGATCTCGCCGGATTCCGCCACTCTCGGCAGAGCGCTGCGGGGGATCCCAAGCTCTTTGAGCATGGTTTCGTCCCAGCGCAGCTTATGAATGTCAAACAGCATGGTGCGGGAGGCGTTGGAAACGTCCGTCACATAGGAATCCCCGTCTGTCAGGGAATAAACCAGCCACGCATCGATGGTCCCGAACCGAAGTCTGTCCTTTTTGGCAAGCTCTCTGGCCGCCGGGACGTTATCCAATATCCACTTCATTTTTGTGCCGGAAAAATAGGGATCGACAATAAGTCCCGTGGTATCCCTGATGTATTCCTCCATACCGGCGGACTTCAGCCTCTCGCACTCCGGCGCCGTGCGCCTGCACTGCCACACGATGGCGTTGCACACGGGAATGCCGGTGACGGAATCCCAGGCCACCGTGGTCTCCCGCTGATTCGTGATGCTGATGGCCGCGATCTCCGAGGCCGTCACGCCGGCCTGGGCCACGGCCTGACGCATGGCAAACAGCGTAGTCTGCAGGATCTGCACCGCGTCGTGCTCCACATAGCCCGGTTTTGGATAGATCTGCCGAAATTCCTTCTGGCCCATGCCCGCCACGCCGCCGAAAGCGTCGAACAGCACAGCCCTGGAACTGGTAGTCCCCTGATCGATAGACAAAATGTACTTTCCAACCATCATAAGTATCTCTCCCACATTTTTTCTTCAGCTGTCTTCCTTCAAAACCCACGCAGCATGCTATTTCCGGAACAGGCGGCTCAAAAGGCCTCCCTTTCCCGTCATCTTCACGCTTTTCAGCCACGCCGGGTTGATCTTTTCCAGCACGGCCTGAGGGCATTCATACTGCGAAAGCTTCTTTTGATGCTTCAGGCTTTGTATGATCTCGTTGTACCTGCGGACCGTGATCTCTTCACAGTCCGGCCGAAGCGACCTGTAGTTTCCCGGGACCGTATACCGGTAGGCGTCCAGAAAATCCGCCCATTCTTCATATTCCGTCAGGTGCACGAACTTGTCCGGCACGTCCAGGGTCAACCGGACGGAGCCGGAGACCTTTCCTCCCGTATTCTGCTTTCTGCCCTTGACCACGCCGAAAATGGGGCATTCGCATTTGAGCCCCAGTATATCGATCAGGGCCTGGTATTCTCCCTTCAGCGTCAGGTTGGGTTTGGCCCGGTACATTTCTCCCGCGTTTAGAATCTTCAGCACCAGTCTGGATTGATACGTTTGAATGATCATGGATCGCTCCTCCTTTCCTGTGAAAGCCCCGGCTTTTCGGGCTGCTTTACGGCCCAGTCGTACAAAAAAGTATCGAACACCCCAAATTCATTTGGTTTGACGAGAAACCGCTTCAGCAGGGCGTTTTCGTCCAGGCCTGTACCGCCGTAAAACGCGTCGGCGATCCCGCCGGCGATGCAGCCTACGGTGTCCGTGTCGCACTTCACGCTGAACACATTGCGAATACAGCTTTCCCAATCCTCCGATTCCAGAAAACAGCGAATGGCCAGGGGCATGGTCCCCATGGCGGTCACATCGAATTTTCCAAAGGGCCTGTACAAGGCCAGCGGCTTTCGGACGGTATAATGATAGGTCCTGCAAAGATACCGGGCTATCTCCTTTTTAGAAGCGCCGGTCCGGGCCAGAAACACCGCGGCCGCCGAGGCTTTCGCGGCCTTGACGCCCTCCGGGTGATCGTGGGTGCAGAGGGCGCTTTCCGCCGCCTCCCGCTCCACCTGCTCCAGCGTGTCAAAGTACTGGCCGATAAAGCTGACCCGCATGGCGGAGCCGTTTCCGAAGCTGTTGTAGCCCTTTTCCGAACGGTTGTTGAGCCAGTTTTTAAACATGGGGCCATAGCCGACCGTAGCATATTTCCTGCCGAACAGACCGTAGGCTTTGGCGTAAGGGCAGTTTTCCAGCACCGCGTATTTCGTGGCTACCGTCAGCACGGTGTCGTCCGTAAACGTGCTCATGCCGCCGAACAGGTCAACTGTTTTCCAGTTAAAGCCCTGAGGTCTGCTGAACTCGAACCGGGACCCGGCAATATCTCCCAAAATTGCGCCGTGCATGAAAGCTCACTTCCCTTTGCGCCCAATGATTACATCGCGGCTGCTTTATCCGCTTTGCGGCTTTGTGCTTATTGCGAAGCAAAACAGCAAAGCTGTACAAGAAAAGAGATCTGCTCCGCGACTTATGGGTCCTCTCAGATGACTGCTCCGGCAATCATCCTGGCGCCTCCGCGACTATTCTATCATGTTCTTTCCCATATTTCCACTAAAAAGTGAAAAAGAAGAGAAAGCCCGGAAGGCCTCCCTTCTTTTTTGCCAGAACAGGCCGAACAGACCGGTCTGTCTCCTACTTTTTCAAAACCTGCATATCGCCGGAAGTGGTGGAGAAATCGAAGCTCGCGTCTCCCCCGGAATAACGTCCGCGGCCGGATTTCCCGCCGTCAGACCCGGTAAGGGCGAAGTCGGACTTGAATTTTCCGGAAATGCTGTCGTACTGCACTTCGAAGCCCCGGTTTTCAGGAATGGCCAGCGTCAGGCCGCCGGAAACGGAACTCATCTCCGCTTTTTCCGGACAGCTGTCCAGATCCGCGCGGACTGATGCAGAAACTGTGCTTGCGCTGAACTCTCCGGCCGTTCCGATATAGGAGATGCTGCCAGAGGTGGTGGAAAGGCCGGCAGTACCGGCCCTTGTCCCGGAAAGCGACAATGCGCCCGAGGTGGAGCTGACATGCAGGTTCTCCGAAAGCTTCAGGCTTTCAGCATCGACCGAACCGGAAACCGTGGAAATATCCGCCGCCGTCCCCTGCAGCCCAGACAGGCTGATGGACCCGGAGACCGTGGAAAATTCCAGCTTCTCCGCCGTAAAATCGGCGGCTGTCACAGTTCCGGAGGTGCCGGAGCATTTCAGCAGCTCCATGCTTTCGGCCACAGCCCTTGGCACTTCCACGATCAGATTTTTTCGGTTGTTCTGAAAAATACTGAAGGAAATAAGCGCGCTGTTCCATTTGATCTTCAGCGTTCCTCCCGATTGGGAAAGCTGCAGCTTTTCATCGTCCTTCAACACTCTGTCCGATTTCTCTGCAATGCGGATCAGGTCGCCGTTTCCCACCGTGATATCCACCGTGCCGTTGATCCACTCCACATCGAGCCCGGCGGTTTCGTGCTCCGCGGGATCCCAGGTATATTCATACCGGACCCCCATATTATCCTTCCCGGGACCCGCTTTGGCCTCCACCAGCAGAGCGCCGATTCCGAAGCCGTCCTCCCGGAGGCCCACCGCCAGCACGGCAATGAAGAACAGGGCCGCAATGGAACAGGCCACTATAGTAAAAATTGCTTTCCTTTTCATACAGGTTCACCCTTTCGCGTCTCTCCCGGGGGAGCGCTCATTTGGAATTGGGATCGTTCAGCGTCAGCACAGCTTTGATAATGCCGTCCACAGCCGGCGCGATCAGGAAGATGATCCAGGTGACGCTCCATTTGCCGGTGCCGAAGCTCAGCAGGAAATACACCGCCAGCACCAAGGGCCAGTACGCGGAGCGGATGGCTTTCAAAAGCTGCTTATTGGAATCGTTCCTGCTCTGCCACTGCTTAAAATCCTCCACAACCGTGCCGCCCTTGGGCTCTTTCGCAGGCTTGGTGGCATGATTGTAGATCAAAAGGCCCGTGGCTGCGGCGATCATCACGAACATCAGCGCCACGCCCAGCGTTTCCAGAATGCCGATAGAGCCGAACACGATCACCGGCACCACGCTCAGTATGTACATCATCACCGCGATGGCAGTCACCGCGCCCCGGCGGGAAGCGCCGTCCGCAGGGGGAATATAGGTGGGGGCGGACTGCACAGGCCCGTCCTCCAGGCCTGCGAACAGCTCCCGCACGTCCCCGATGCTGACCACTGTCAGCTTATAGGCGTCCTCCGGGCTTTTCCCCTCTTCGATAAGGGCATGATATTTATCCAGGAGATTCTGGGTCAGCTCCACCTTCAGCTCATACGCCTTCTGGGTTTTAGGCGCGTTTTGAAACAGATCGTCCACATAAGCTCTGATATTGTATTCCATACTCTAGCTTCCTCCTGATTTCTGTTTTGCCGCGCGGCCGGCGCTGTTTTATGCTTTCCAGGCTTCAAACGCCGCCGTTTGATTCCGGGTGGATCAGCGTTTCGATCAGTTCCCTGGAGCTGTCCCACTCTGCCAGCATGCTGTAATAGGCCTGTATGCCCGCCTGCGTAATGGAATAGTAGCGCCGCCGGGCCCCGGTGCTTTCATCACCCCAGTAGGAGGTGATACAGCCCATCTGCTCCAACCTTCGAAAAGCCGTGTACAGGGTAGCTTCCTTCAGCTCGTACCGCCCGCCGGTTTTCAACTCGATGGCTCTGTTGATCTTATAGCCGTAGCTGTCGCCCTGCATCAGCTGCGCCAGAATAATAGTGTCCGTGTGGCCCCGAATGACGTCCGATGCGATAGACATACAGTCCCTCCTCCCTTTATTGAATTGAGTATAGTATAATCCTACATACCTCGCCTGTCAAGGTATTTTTGAAAATAAAGTACTTTAGCGTTCTTTCTTTCTCCGGATTCTGGAAAAAAGCGATTGTTTCCCCTCTTAGTTTGTGCTATAATGATTGCGTTGCAAACATCACGGAGGACCCCTGAGGCCGCAGCGCTTCTCTTTTCTCGTACAGCTTCGCCGTTTTGCTTGCAATAAGTATAAAGCCGCAAAGCGGCTCGAGCTTCTCCAGGTAGTTTTTGATGCTGCCAAATGATTATCGCAGTCGGGGGGTGAGGGCATGATTTACTTTACCATCGTATTTCTCTGCACGGCGGGAGTGTTTCTGTTCCTGCTGGAGGACCGTTTTCGCCTGTGGACCACGCTGGGAGGCACTGCCGGCACCTATGTCCTTTCGCTGGTGATCGCCCTCATTCTGCGCCGCATGACTCAGGATCCCGTGCTGGCCCAGCAGCTGCCCTGCATCGCCGGTTCCCTGCTGTTCTTCCTTTCCTCGCTGGTCCTCTATACCAACAATTTCCTGCAAAAGCTGTTTGTCGCTCTGCTCTGTCTGTGCAATTTCACGTTCCTCGGCTTCTTCATTCCCCTGCTGCTGGGGGCCGCGCCTTTCGCCACGGCCGGGGCCTTCGCCGGTATTTTCTCGGTTCTCGTTTATCTGCTGTTCACAGTCCTTACGGGGCTGTGTCTGTACAGGCCGATCCGCTATTACAGCGACCGGGGCGTTTCCGGTTTCCTGCTGGGCATGTGTCTTTTGCTTTTGGCTTTGTATCTGCTTTCGCTGGGCGTTTTCGATTTCCTGTTCCGCACCAATATTCCCGCTGCCCGTCTGCTGCTGGCCGTTTTGCTGTACTGCGCCGTGATATTTGCGTTCCGTTCCCTCTACCAGGCCGGACGGTTCCGGGAGCGCACCGCTTCTGAGGCTGCCAGGAACCGTATGCTGGAAATGGAATCCGGCGATTTCGCCGACATGCTGGCCGCCGTGCGGGAGGTCCGCGCTGCCCAGAAAGCTGGAGAATACGCGCTGGATACCATAAACGTCATGCTGGCCGACAATGCGGCTCAGCAGATCCCGGCTTATATCTCCGCCGCCAAACGCACTGCCGGACGCAACCCCATTCTGGAACAGTATCACGAAAACCCCTATCTCAACGCCGTCGTCGCCACAAAGGCCGCTTTCTGCGCTCAGAACGAAATCGCTTTTGAATGCAACACAGTCACCGGGGATACGCCGCTGAAAACGGCGGAGCTCTGCGTGATCGTCAATGAAATGCTGACCCGCGCCTGTCTGGATGCCGCCGGGTATACCGGCGTAAGAAGGCTGCGCTTTACCGCGTTCCCAACCGGGGGTTCCCTCACCCTTGAGGCTGTCTACTCCGCACGGCTGCCAGAACAGGAGAAATTTACCCTGAAGGGGAAGAAGACCTCCGACGTGGTGCGCTGGCTTCTGGAGGAAGATCCTTCCCAGGAGAACCATCTGCAGGGCCTTGAAAACACGGAGGAGATCATCGGGCGGTACAGCGGGAAGCTGACCGTGTCCGCCGCCAGTTCCGACAAGGCTGAAGGAAGCCCGGAAGAGGTCATTCTGCGGGCCGATTTGCGGTTTTAGCGGGGGCAGCGCGTCCCAAATTTCTGTTTACTGAAAGAGAGGCGTTCTCAATGAAACAGCAATTTTCCGTCACTCCTCAAATACTGGAGGCTTTCGGGCTGCCGCCTGACACGCCCACCGTGTCCGTCAAAGGTGGGCATATCAACGACACCTTTGCGGCAGACGCTTCCACAGGCCGGTTTATCCTGCAGCACATCAACCGCCATGTTTTCCCCAATCCGGAGCATATCATGGAAAACGTGGCTTCTGTCACGGAATTTCTGCGCAGGAAGATCGCTGCGAACGGCGGTGACCCGGACCGGGAGACCCTGACCGTCCATAAGACGGTGGACGGCAAAAACTTTTTCCTGGACGAAACCGGAGAATACTGGCGCTGCGTTTCCTTTGTTGCCGGCGCTACGGCCTATGAAACGGCCCAGAGCATAGATATGCTGCGGGAAGCGGGCAGGGCCTTCGGCAGCTTCCAGAGCATGCTGTCGGACTATCCGGCGGATTCCCTGCACGAGATCATTCCCAACTTTCACAACACGCCGGAGCGTTTCCGCCAGCTCCGCCGGGCCATGGAGCAAGACGCGGCGGGCCGCAGGAAAGACGTGGAGCCGGAGCTCGCCTTCGCCCTTCTGAGAGAGCAGCGCTGCGGACTGCTGACCGGGCTTCTGGCAGAAGGAAAACTGCCTCTGCGGGTCACCCACAACGATACCAAGATGAGCAATGTTCTCATAGACGATATCACCGGCAGAGCTGTGTGCGTTATTGATCTGGACACCGTCATGCCGGGACTTACGGCTTTTGATTTCGGAGACTCCATTCGGGCAGGGGCCTCCACCGCCGCCGAGGACGAAACCGACCTGAGCAAGGTCCGATTTGACCTTGCTCAATTTGAGGCTTACACCCAGGGCTTTCTATCCGCGGCGGGAAACGCCCTGACAGAAACAGAGCTTGCCACCCTGCCGGACGGCGCCATTCTTATGACCTTTGAGGTGGGGATCCGCTTTCTGGCGGACTATCTCAACGGCGACGTGTATTTCCGCGTTTCCCATCCCCGCCAGAACCTTGACCGGGCCAGGAACCAGTTCAGGCTGGTGGAGGAAATGGAGCGGCAGCGGGAGACCATGGGTCAGATCATTGCCCGCGAACAGGCAAAGCTGTAGCCGCCGGGCACACATATTACGGATCCTATTTTGGGGTGGTATCGGCCTTTACCGGCCGTTATTCCATACCGGCATCAGCGTTCTGCACATCTTTGCGCCGGGCCGGAGCTGTTTCATGTAACCTATCAGGAGGTAATTTCTATGAAGATCGCAGTAGTCGGCGCATGGCATGTCCACACCATGGAATACGCCACCGCTATCCAGAAGAATCCCAGGGCCGAGCTGGCCTGCCTGTGGGACGATGACGAAAGCAGGGGCAGAGCAACCGCGGAAAAGCTGGGAATCCCCTTCCAGCCCGACCTGAACGCCATCTGGAACGACGCTTCCATCGACGGGGTGCAGATCACCACCGCCACCAATCAGCATAAGGAAGTGCTGATTTCCGCCGCCAGAGCGCACAAGCACATTTTCACCGAAAAAGTTTTGGCCTTTACAAACGAGGACGCGGAGGAAATCGCCAAGGCCGTGCGGAAAAGCGGTGTGAAGTTTACCATTTCCTATCCCCACAAGACCTGGCCCACCCTGAAGGCTGCCAAAGAGCTGGTAGACAGCGGCAAGCTGGGACAGATCACCTATGCCCGGGTGCGGGACGCCCATAACGGCAGCACTGCCGGGTGGCTGCCGCCCCATTTCTACGACGCCTCTCAGACCGGCGGCGGCGCTATGATCGACCTGGGCGCCCACCCTATGTATACGCTGAACTGGTTTATGGGCGAGCCAAAGTCCATTGTTTCCATGTTTACAGAGGTGACGAACAAGGGTGTGGAGGACAATGCCGTATCCGTTATCGAATTTAAGAACGGCGCTATCGGCGTCTCCGAAACCGGTTTTGTTACCAACGGCATGCCTTATGTGCTGGAAATGAGCGGTACAAAGGGCTCTTTGATGGTACACAACAATATTTTGGAATATTCCTGCGAGGAGACCGGCGATAAGCTGGTGGAAAAAACCGATCTGCCTCAGCCCTCCATCATGCCCATCGATGGATGGATCAACGCCGCAGTGGACGGCGGAGAAGCCCCCAATGGCATTGACGACGCCGTGGAGCTGACCAAATTCATGGTGGGCGCCTACGAAGCCCACAAGACCGGCCGCAAGTATACGTTCTAAAGAAGAAGCCTGAAAAGCAAACAGGGGCCGCTCCGGGGTCGAACCCACGGGGCGGTCCTTTTGTATCCAATGTTTTCGGACTTACAGCTCCAGGCCTTCATAGCTCTCCCGGAGGATATCGCAGGAGCGGCAGAATTTTTCCCGCTCTTCTTCGGTCAGGTTCAGCTCCAGCACCCTGTCCACCCCATTGCGGTTGACGATGCAGGGCATGCCGGCGTACACGTCCCGCTGGCCGTATTCCCCCCGCAGCCGGGCAGACACCGTCAGCACGCTGTTTTCATTGGCCAGCACTGCCCGGACAATGCGCACCAGCGACATGCCGATCCCATAGTAGGTGGCTTTTTTCGCTTCTATGATCTTTTCGGCCGCGTCCCGCACTTCAAGGCTGATCTTCTGCATTTCCTCCAGGCAGAACTTCCCGTTGGACTGCTGACAGATATCCTCTACGGACTTTGTGGCCAGCATGGCCTGGCTCCAGGGTACAAACTCGCTGTCCCCGTGTTCGCCGATCACATAGGCGTGCACGTTTTTGGGGTTTACAGAAAAGTATTCGCCCAGGAGATACCGCAGGCGGGCGGTATCCAGGGTGGTGCCGCTGCCGAAGACCCGGTTGGCGTTAAAGCCGGAAAGCTCATAGGTCACCCGGGTCATGATATCCACAGGGTTTGTGGCCACCAGGAAAATGCCGCTGAAGCCGGACCGGGTAATGGGACTGATGATGGACTGAAACACCGCAGAATTTCGCTTTAAGAGGTCGAGGCGGGATTCTCCCGGCTTCTGGCTCACGCCGGCGCACAGCACCACAATATCCGCGTCCGCGCAGTCCCTGTAATCTCCCGCGTAGATTTTCATGCTGGAGCTTGCGAAGGCTACGCCGTGGTTTAAGTCCATGGCCTCCCCCTCCGCCCGCTTCCTGTCGATGTCGATCAGCACGAGCTCATCGCACAGCGCCTGATTCAAAGCGGAATAGGCAAAGCTCATGCCTACCATGCCCGTGCCCACCAGCACGACCTTTCTCCTGTTAAAAACCATACTGTTCGTTTCTCCTTCCTGTTTCTTTCTTCAGATATTGTACGGAAAATTTCTCTACTTATGCTGTAGGCTGGCCTGAGAGCGGCGGCTTTTCAGCACATTATAGCCCACAATGGCCCCCACCACGATAACCGCTCCAAGAAACGCCGTGCCGGAAATATGCTCCCCGTAAAACACCGCCACCCAAATGGGATTGAGAACCGGCTCAAGTCCCGTGATTAGGGACGCCGTTACCGGCGGGGTGCTGCGGATCCCCAAAGAAAGAAAAATATAGGCGAGCCCCACCTGGAAGACCCCCAGCGCCAGCAGCGCTGCAATAGGAACAAGGGAAAAATCGGTTTCACCAAAGCAAAAGGGAGCAAAAATCACAGCGGCGGCCAGCTGCCCGAAAAATACGGAGGACATGGCGTCCGATCTCTCCGAGGCGTTCATCAGGAAAACACCGGCGTAACACACGCCGGACAGCACCGCCGTCAGATTCCCCAGCATGCTGCCTGCCCGCAGGCCATCGATAAAAAACAGCAGCACGCCGAGAAGCACCACACAGCAGGTCAATACATCGAGTTTATGGGGTTTTACATGGAAAATGAAAATCATAAACAAAATGACAAATACGGGCGCTGTGAACTGAAGCACAATGGCATTGGCGGCGGTAGTCAGTTTGTTGGCCACTGTATACAGGGTGGTGGTCCCAAGCGTGGACAGCGCGCCTATCAGCACCGGCACGCTCCATTTCAGCCTGTGCCCGGAGCAGAGCAGATAGATGCCGATCACCATCACGCCGATCAGGTTTCTCGCCCCATTGATCGCCAAAGGCGACCAGGGAATCAATTTCACGCAAAGGCCTCCTATGCTGAACAGCAGCGACGCCAGGAACATGAAAAACACCGACCGTTTTTGTTCTCCGTTCATTCGCAAAGCTCCTTCCCGATTTGAAACCGCAGGCAATTTCCCTTGTTCTGCGCTTCTGCTCCAAAAAGGCATAAAACCCTGGCGGCAGGCTATGCTAAAACTTTTCCGCCCGCCGTCCACAAACCGACAGATTCATAAAACCGGCCGTCCTATAATACAGACAGCGGGTATGACCCGCGGGAATGGGGTATGCCATTGACAGTTTACGCGGATATTCTGGTCATAGTCAATTTGTACATCGATTTTTTTCTGCTGTGGTGCGTCAAAAAAACGCTTCATCTGCCGGTGAAAAACAGGCGGCTGGCCCTGGGCGCTCTGGCTGGCGCCGCCCTCTCCCTCGCTGTGCTGATCCCTGCGCTGCCCGGATGGACCTCTCTGCTTCTCGGACTGTTCACAGCCTGCGCCGTGACTGCGGCGGCTTTCGCGCCGGCAAAGCCTAAAACACTGTGCAGGGCAGCGGTCTGCTTCTGGAGCTTTTCCTTCCTGCTGGCGGGCTTCTTTCTTTTTCTGCTTCGCTTTTTCGCGCCCAAAAACGTGGCGGTACTGGGAAATGTGGTCTACCTTGATCTGTCCCTGCCACTGTTGTTTCTCTTCACCTGCGGCGCCTATCTGCTCTTTACGCTGGCCAGAAAGCTGCTGCCCGGCGGTTCTCCGGACCTTCGCTACTGTCGGATCACAGTGGAAAACAAAGGGCAGATCCTCCAGCTCTACGCCAAAGCGGACACGGGCAACGGGCTGCGCGAGCCCTTTTCCGGCTTGCCCGTCATCGTCTGCCAGGCGGAAAAGCTGGGCGGAACCGCGCCCCCGGAGGTCCTGGCGTTTTTAAGCGCAGGGGACCTTTCCGAAACCGGCGGCACGAAAAATCCGCCGCCCTCAGGCAATCTGCGCCTGGTCCCTTTTGAAAGCATGGGCGGCGCAGGGGTTTTACCGGCCTTCCGTCCCGAAAGGGTGACGGTAGAAAAAACCGGGCAGACGCTTTCCTGCTACATAGCGGCCTGCCGCCGCAGCCTGTCAGCCGGACAGTTTGACGCGCTGTACAACCCCGATCTGTTCCCCGAACAAAAGTGAACTGCTTACAGTATCAAAATTGGAGGTGCGCTCTATGCGATCGAATACTGTTTCCAAACTGCTCCTTTTCAGCCGCTCCCTGTTCCTCCGCTTCTTTTCCCACTGGGGTGCGGAAGCCTGCCACTACATCAATGGTCCGGAGACCCTTCCCCCGCCGCTGACAAAGGAAGAAGAAGCCAAAGTGATAGAAAATATCCGCAACGGCGTCCCCAATGCCAGAGAACCATTGATCACCCACAACCTGCGGCTGGTGGTGTACATTGCCAAGAAATTTGAAAGTCCCGGCGCAGGCGTAGAGGACCTGATCTCCATCGGCACCATCGGCCTGATCAAGGCGGTAAACACCTTCAGCCTCGAACGGAATATCACTCTTGCCACCTACGCATCCCGGTGCATCGAAAACGAAATCCTCATGTACCTGCGGAAAAGCTCTCAGCTGCGCAACGAAATATCCATCGACGATCCCCTGAACGTGGATTGGGACGGGAACGAACTGCTGCTTTCCGATCTGCTGGGCAGCGATCCGGACGCGGTGAACCGGAACATCGAACAGGAGGCGGAAAAGGCCATGCTCATGGACGCGGTGGGCAGGCTTTCCCCCAGGGAGAAAAAGATCATGACGCTCCGCTTCGGCCTGGATTCCACCAAGGAGCACACGCAGAAGGAGGTAGCGGACGAACTGGGTATTTCACAGTCCTACATATCCCGGCTGGAAAAGCGGATCATACACAGGCTCCGCCGGGACCTGGAAAAAGCCGCAAGCTGATCCCTCCTGCCGCACATACTAAAAGGCCGCCCATACGGGTGGCCTTTTTTAGACAGAACTAGAACTTTCAATAAACCTGCCGTTCCCGGAGAATTTACTTCGTTCCCTCGTACACTGCTACGGCGCAGGCCACAGTAGCGCCCACCATGGGGTTATTGCCCATACCGATAAGGCCCATCATTTCCACATGGGCGGGCACGGAAGAGGAGCCGGCAAACTGTGCGTCGCCATGCATGCGGCCCATGGAGTCGGTCAGGCCGTAGGAAGCGGGGCCCGCCGCCATATTGTCCGGGTGCAGGGTACGGC
>CAZXLM010000009.1:0-16257 GCA_964642055.1 uncultured Acutalibacter sp.
GGAGCAGAGCATGGCGTAGCCCGTCTGACGGCAGGCGTACACGTCGGAATGGTCGCCGAAAATGTTCAGCGCGTGGGTGGCCAGGGTACGGGCGGACACATGAATAACACTGGGAAGCAGCTCGCCCGCCATTTTGTACATGTTGGGGATCATCAGCAGCAGGCCCTGAGAAGCAGTGTAGGTGGTGGTGAGAGCACCCGCCGCCAAAGAGCCGTGAACAGCGCCGGCAGCGCCGCCCTCAGACTGCATTTCGGTGACCCGGACTTCCCTGCCGAACAGGTTCTTGCGGCCTGCGGCGGCGTACTTGTCCGTCTCGTCCGCCATCACGGAAGAAGGCGTGATGGGGTAGATGGCGGCAACGTCGGTAAACGCATAGGAAACATGCGCAGCAGCGTTGTTGCCATCCATGGTTTTCATTTTTCTTGCCATTTGAACTATTTCCTCCTTTTAGGATAATCGGACTAAAAGTGGACGGGCGTTTTCAGCAATATCATATGTTTTTTACCCGTTCTGCTTTATTTTATCATCATTTTCACAAGCTGTAAAGGGAAAAAACGCGGTTTCCACAATTTTTTGAGCTTAAAATTTCAGAGGGACTGAATGAAAAAGCGCCGATTTGACAAGCCCGTCGATCTTTAGTAAAATAGTAAGACATATATGCGGTCCCCGCGCAGGCTTTCGTCTCCGTTTCCCGGAGACAGCTTCGCGGCATTCTGAAAGGAGTTCTATTTTTATGCCTGCCGAACCTGACGGCTTATCGATCCTGTGTATTCTGCTTTCCGTTTTGACGCTTCTGCTTTCCTCGCTGTACGCTGCGGCGGACTCCGCCCTCAGCGCCCTCTCCCCTTCCCAGGTCAGGAAGGCTGCGGAAGGTGGTGAAAAAAAGGCCGCGGCTCTGCTAAAGGTATTGGAACGGCAGACAGGAATAGTCACACCGCTTCAGTCCGGTCTGATGTTCTGCGGACTTCTGGGTATGGCCCTGTGGTCCATTGGGCTTTTTGCACCTCTGTGCGCGGCCCTTTCCGTTGCTCAAAACACGGTCCTGCGGCAGCTGCTGGCCTGTCTCATCGGAGCGCTTCTCTATCTTTTGGCTTTCGCCATATTCGGCGATCTTCTGCCCAAAAAGGGCGCGCGGCGAAACCCGGAAGGCTTTGCCCTCCGCCATAACAGGCTGATCCACGTCCTTTCCTGCCTGGCTGTTCCCTTTCTGGCTGTTTGCGCCCATATTTCAAACGGGACCCTGCGGCTGTGCAGAATAGACCCGAAGGCCCTGGACAACGCCGTCACGGAGGAGGAAATCCTTCAGATGGTGGGCGAAGGCGAGGAAAAAGGCGTCATTGAAGAGACGGAAAAGGACATGATCGCCAATATTCTGGATTTCAACGACACCACTGTCGGAGAAACCATGACACACCGGACGGATATTACGGCCGTTGCGGATACCGCCCCGGTGGCGGAGGTAGTGGAAGCGGCCGTGGAAAACGGCTGTTCCCGGGTGCCGGTATACCACGAGGATATCGATTCCGTGGTGGGCATCTGCTATGTAAAGGACCTGCTTCCCTATGTGGGCCGGGACGTACCCGATTTCATCAAGCTGACGGATCTGATGCGCCCCGCCTACTTTATCCCGGAAACAAAAAAATGCAGCCAACTTTTTACGGAGATGACGGAACGCAAGGTGCAGATCGCCATTGTGGTGGACGAATACGGCGGCACCGCCGGGCTTATCACTTTGGAGGACCTGATGGAATCCATTGTGGGCAATATCCAGGACGAATACGACCACGAGGAGGAAGAGATCCACATGGTCAGCGAGACGGAATTTACAGTGGACGGCTCCGCCTCCATTGATGAAATATCCGATCTGACGGGCGTAGAGCTTCCGGAGGGTGACTACGACACCATCGCGGGACTGGTGACAGAGCAGCTGGGCCGTATCCCCAAGGAGGGCGAACACCCGGCCATAGAAATAAACGGTCTCTCCATTACCGTGCTGGAAGTGGAGGACCAGCGGCTTTCCAGACTTTTCATTGTAAAGGAACCGCCGCAGGACGGAGAAGACGAAAAGGAGGTCGAACGATAGATGAGCAGCGCCCCTGAAAGCGAAAAGCAGCGCGGGAAACCGGATCTTGGCTCAGGCAGCATCGGAAAACTCCTGTTTTCTCTGGCCATTCCGGCCATTACCGCCCAGCTGGTAAACATGCTTTACAACATTGTAGACCGCATTTACATCGGGCACATTCCCGAAATCGGCACTGCCGCACTGACCGGCGTAGGGATCTGCTTTCCCATCATTACCCTGATCATGGCTTTCAGCTCTCTGGTTTCCATGGGCGGCGCGCCTCGGGCGGCCATCGCCATGGGCGAAGGGAACAAGGAAAAGGCCGAACGCATTTTGGGCAACTGCTTCACGGCCCTATTGTGCATTGCCGCAGTACTTACCGTGACTTTCCTGGTTTTCGCAGAGCCCATTCTCCGGGCCTTTGGAGCCAGCGATAACACCATCGGCTACGCCCTTGACTATATACGCATTTATGTATGCGGCACCGTTTTCGTACAAATAGCGCTGGGCATGAACATGTTTATCACCACTCAGGGCTTTGCGAAAACCAGCATGCTCACTGTGGTGATCGGCGCGGTGCTGAACATCGTTCTGGATCCGCTTTTCATCTTCGCCTTCAGCATGGGCGTGCAGGGCGCGGCTCTGGCGACCATCATTTCGCAAGGCGTTTCGGCGGTTTGGGTGCTTTTCTTCCTGCTGGGAAAGAAAACGACCCTGCGCATTCAGAAAAAATATATGCCTTTTCAAAAGAATATTCTCTTTCCTGTGCTGGGTCTTGGGGTCTCCCCCTTTATCATGCAGGGTACGGAAAGCCTGTTGAGCGTCGTCCTCAACACCTCTCTGCTGAAATACGGCGGAGATATAGCCGTAGGCGCCTATACGGTGCTTGCAAGTATTTTACAGATCGTACACCTGCCTCTGCAAGGATTGACACAGGGCGCTCAACCCATCACCAGCTTTAACTACGGGGCAAAGAATTTCGACCGGGTGAAGAGATCCGTCCGTCTGCTGTTTTTCTGCGCCATGACTTACTGTACCCTGTTTTGGCTGGCCTTGGAGCTTTTCCCCCAGGTGTTCGTCAGTATCTTCAGCAGCGACCCGGCTTTGACGGAAACCGCCGCATGGGCTACCCGGATCTTCATGTTCGGCGCTTTTTCCTTCGGCGCACAGATGAGCTTCCAGCAGTCCTTTCTGGCTCTCGGCCAATCCAAGGCTTCCCTGCTTCTGGCCTTGCTGCGAAAGATCATACTGCTGATCCCTCTGATTTACATTTTGCCTCTGTTTTTTGAAAACAAGCTGTTCGGCGTGTTTGTGGCGGAACCTATCGCCGATATCACAGCGGCCTCCGTCACGACCATTTCTTTCCTATGCTGGGCCGGAAAGCACCTGAAGAAAAAAACGGAGCCGGCGGAAAAATGATTTTAAGACCTGAAATTTTGGTTTACGAAAGGAAGCTGCCGTCATGAGCCGGTTCGGATTTGAAGAAATGCAGGAAATACAGAAGGAATTGCAGGCCCATTATCTGGACCAGTGGGGCGGTCTTTCTCCCGAGAAGGGCCGGGACTCGCTGCTTTGGGCCATGATAGAGGCCGGAGAAACGGCTGATATCATCAAAAAGCAAGGAGACCGGGCCATTATGGAGGACGCGGAGACCCGCCGCCACTTTATCGAAGAATTCTGCGACACCATGATGTATTTAAACGATATGCTCCTCTGCTACTCCATCGCTCCGGAGGACGTTGAGAAAGTCTATCTGGAAAAGCACCGCCGGAACTTGAGCCGGTGGGACGAAAAAACATAACGCTGTAAAATGCCGCCCCGGAATTTCGGGGCGGCATTTTTAGTTTTCCTGTGATTTCAGGGCGTTTTGGCAATAAGTTTCCAACTGGTCTTTGGTGGTCATGGTCACACCGCTCTGCATGACGGCGGCTTGCAACATGGGCGAGAGCGTGTCGAAATACGCTTTCGCATCGGGCGTCATTTTCTGTAAGTCCTTTTCCTGCATGGGTACCCTTCTTTCCAAAAAGAATCATACCAGCAGTATTCCAGGAAACCGGCAGATTATACACAAAAAAGCGGCGGTAGGATCCGCCGCTTTTTCAGCTTTCATTCTACGGTAAAGGAAGTCCATTCCGCGTGGTCATAGACCATCACGTTGTCCGGCTTTACCATGCCGAACTTTTCGCAGATCAGCCCTTGACCTTCCCGGCAAATTCCTCGCCGAAAGCTCTGCACTGGGCAAGCTCGTCGGGACTGGGCATAAAGCGGAGCCGCAGGCCTTCGGAAACCTTCATCTTCAGCTGCTGGAGCCGCTGAGTCAGGTTGGGCACAGCCTCTCCCGTCCAGCCGTAAGAGCCGAAAGCCGCCGCCTGCTTGCCCCCATGAATGGTGGGCAGCATAGTGGTGGAAAGGTCGTACACCGGCTTCAAAGCGTCGCTCAGAATGGTGGGAGAGCCCAACAGGATACCATCGGCATGGAGCAGGTCGGCAGGCAGCCCGGAGCAGTCGTCCGTTACCAGGTCGTACAGGCGGACGTCCACGCCCTGGGCCCGAACGCCCTCGGCGATCTCCTTCGCCATCATAGCCGTATAACCGTAAGCGCTGACATAGGCGATGACCACGGTTTTGTTCTGATTGGGATTTTCGAGCTTGCTCCATTCCCGGTAGGTGCTGTAAAACTCTTTGAGACCCGTATCCAGCACTGGGCCGTGGCCGGGGCAGATCATATCCACATCCAGCTTCTCCACCCGGTCCAGAGCCTTGTTCATAAAGGGCTTAAAGGGGCCCAGAATGTTGTCAAAATAGTATTTCGCCGCCCGGAGATAGCCCGCCTCGTCCTCCACTTTGCTGCGGAGAATGCCCTCGCAGCAGTAATGGGAACCGAAGGAATCGCAGGTAAACAGCGTCTTATCCTCGGGGATATAGGTATACATGGTGTCCGGCCAGTGCAGATTGGGCACGATCATAAACCGCAGAGTCTTTCCGCCAAGGTCGATCTCCTCCCCTTCCTTTACCGCCCGGGACTTAAAGGGCCTGTTCATGATTTGACCGAGGAAATTGATGGCTCCGGTGGTGGCTACCACTTCGATCTCCGGATTCAGCTCCAGAAGCTTAGCGGCGCTGCCGGCGTGGTCCGGTTCCGTATGGTCCATCACCAGATAGTCTATTTTCCCGATGTCTGTCACCGCTTCTATCTTTTTACGGTATTCCTCGAAAAACGGGGCCTTGGCCGTTTCGATCAGAGCTGTCTTTTCTGTGCCCTGTACCACATAGGAATTGTAAGTTGTGCCGAATTCAGTCTCCATGATGATATCGAACACCCGCAGGTTTCGGTCCAGGATCCCCACATAGCTGATACCTTTTTTCAGTTCCATAATACGCTCGTCCTCTCTTTCTATGTTGTATCGTTTTGGAAAATCCGCAAAGCCGGGAAGCAGGAAAACATTTCCTTCCCACGCGGGTTTCATTTTACATCATTCCCCAAAGCTTGTCTAGTATAACCTTTCTCTCCGCCGGGCTTTTCCCGGTTTCTGTCAAAAATCTTACGGTTTTCTTCCCCACCTTGCGGGCCGACAGGGTTTCTGATAGAATGGGGGACGCTAAGACGGGGCTGTGGAACGGCCTCTGCAGAGAGGAAGGAGAACGCTATGCTATCCATCAGCGGCGTCACAAAAAGATACGGAAAAGTCGTGGCAAACGACAACATCAGCTTTGCTGTGGGAGACGGGCAGATCGGTATTCTGCTGGGACCCAACGGCGCGGGAAAATCCACCATTATCAAATGCATCACCGGTCTGCTGCGGTTTACGGGCCGGATCGAAATAGGCGGCTTTGAAAACACTTCTCTGGAAGCAAAGCGCCAGCTGGGATACATTCCCGAAATGCCCGCGGTGTACGACCTGCTTACCGTTTCCGAGCACCTGGAATTTATCCGCCGGGCCTATAAGATCGAAGACGAGGCCTACACCCAGCAGCTTTTGGAACGGCTGGAGCTGTGGGACAAAAAAGACAAGCTGGGCAAGGAGCTCTCTAAAGGCATGCAGCAAAAGCTCTCCATCTGCTGCGCCTTGTGCCACAAGCCCAGGGTGGCCATTTTCGACGAGCCCCTGGTGGGCCTGGATCCTCACGCCATCAAGGAGCTGAAAGCCATTTTCCGGGAGCTGAAAGCGGACGGCGTTTCAGTGCTCATAAGCACCCATATGATAGACAGCGTGGAGGACTACTGGGACGTTGCCAATATCATGATGAACGGGCGCTTCGCCGCCACCATGGTAAATGGCCAGGAGGGCGGAAAATCTCTGGAAGACTTGTTCTTTGAGATCACAGAAGGACAACCGGAGGAGGAGATTTCCAAATGAAAAGCGCCCTCGTCTACCTCACCCTGAAAAAGCTCAAAAACCAGATCAAGGGCATTTTCAAGAGCCCGGCAAAATTGGTTTACGCCCTTGTGATGATCGCCCTGCTGGCGCTGGTGATCTTCTCCGGCAATATGGAGGACAGTGAGCTTCTGTCAGACGGCTACCGGCCTCTGTCGGAGCTTACGGCCGTTTTGACTCTTTTTTACTCGTTCATATTCCTGCTCAATCTGCTTCAGGGCAGTTCAAGCAAAACGCCAATGTTTACCCTTTCGGACGTGACCCTGCTGTTCCCCGCTCCCCTTTCGTCCAATAAAATTCTGTTTTACGGCCTGTGCAGGCAGCTGGGGCTTTCGCTGCTTCTGGGCTTCTTCCTGCTGTTCCAGTATTCCTGGCTGCACACCATGTTCGGCCTCTCCTATGGGGGACTGCTGCTGGTAGTGCTGGGCTATGCCCTCACTCTGTTTCTCTCCCAGCTCTGTTCTATGGCGGTCTACACGCGGCAGAGCGGAAATGAACGCGCACAAAAACTGACGAAGCGTCTCATTCCCGGCGCGGCCGTGCTGTATCTGCTGTGGGCGGCCTATACCTGCCGGGAGCCCCTTTCAGCGCTGCTTTCCGGCGGAAAGGATTACGGCGCCGCACTGACTGCCGGGGCTGGTTTTTTCTCCACGCTGCCGGGGCTGCTGTTTCCGGCGTCCGGCTGGGCAGCGGGACTGACAGGAGGTCTGCTCACCGGCGACTACACGCTCTCGCTGCTGATGCTGGGACTCATTGCCGCACTAGTGCTGGTACTGGTCCTGCTCATTGTAAAAAACAAAAACAACTACTATGAAGATGTGCTGGCCACCGCCGAAACGGCCCAATCCGCCGTGACTGCCCAAAAGGAGGGCCAGTTGCAGGACACGGTGCCAAAGCACGTCAAGGTAGGAAAGATCGGTCTTAAAAAGGGGTGGGGCGCTTCCGCCATTTATTACAAACACAGGGTGGAAAACCGCCGGAGCGGCGCTTTTTTCCTGTCAGGCGTTTCCCTCATCTTTGTGGCGACCATCATCGTCATGTCGCTTTTCTTCCGTTTTATGGAGGAAGCGAGCTTTGTAGCTGTTTTTACCATGTCCACCTACATGCAGCTTTTCTCCTGCGCACTGGGCCGCTTCAACAAAGAGCTTACAAAGCCCTATCTCTATCTCATTCCGGAACCACCGCTGAAAAAGATGCTCTACGCATTGCGGGAACGGCTGACTACAGCCCTCATGGAGGCGCTTTTGATCTTTATCCCCGTCGGATTCATTCTGAGCCTTTCCCCGTTGGAAACCGTCTTCTGCATCGGGGCCCGGCTCACCTTTGAATTGCTGTTTACCTCCGGAAATATTGTGGTGGAGCGGGTCTTCGGGACTGTCAGCTCTAAAGTGCTCGTTTTCTTTTTCTATTTCCTCGTGCTGCTTCTCATGGCCGCCCCGGGTATCCTTGCAGGCGCGCTGCTGACGGCCTTCTCACCGTTCCCCGAAGCGCCTGGGTTTTTCCTTGGCATGGGGATCGCAAACATACTGGTTTCCCTTCTTGCGCTGTTCCTGTGCAGGAACCTGCTGCAATACGCGGAGCTGAACAATCGGTAAATTCGTTTTGCTCAGTTATAAGACGTCAGCGACGCTGCCAAATAAATGCACCCCCAGCCAAGAAAGCTTCATAAAGAAGCCAAGGGCAGGGCAGACCATTGTGGTCTGCCCTGCCCTTTTTACACTGTGTGACCCGCTATGACGCTTTCAAGGAAAATATCCGTGGGCGAGCGCGATAAACTCAATTTTGAGCAATGGTGCGCTCCTCTTTTTGTTCCCAAATCTTTGGCCACATGGTTCCACTGCTGTAAAACGCCAGGAAAGAGCGAAACTCCCGTTTTACAAATTCCCCGTTCGTGATCATGATTTCCTGCACCACGCCATTCAATTTCATCATGTATCCGGTTTCCTTATATCCGTTTTGCATATAAAACGATTTGCGTCTTATTCTCAATGCAATATCAGAAGCCCCGTCATCACAGGGCTCAATGGAAACAATGATCTTTTTACCGGGATATTCATTTTTCAGCTGCTGCAATATAAAAGTGCCATAGCCTTTTGAGCGAAAGCGTTTATCCACGGCAAAAAACATTATAAAAACGATTTTGCCCATAGACGCCAAATAGATCAGCCCGCAGGGAATATCGCCATCATAAAACCCGAAAAACTGCGTATTCCACAGCTTGGACATGGCCACCATCATAGGAAACGGCATTCGCTCCTTTTTCGGAAATGCCTCAAAGTAAATGCGTTTTATATCCGTGTCGCTTAGCTTTACTTTCTGTGTTCTGATCTGCATATTGAAGTGCTCCTCAACTTCCGATTCCGTGTTCAGTTCATTATAGAGCAACAGTCACCGAAAAATGCTTTTCGGTGGCTGTCAGCTTCCTTACGGTATGCCTCTCAATGCCGGGAGTTTTTCACTCAAAATCCGTTCTCAGCGAATGAGCTTTTCCAAAAATTTCACTGCCGCGCCGATGTCGCCTTCGGGGTCGTCCCCCACCTCGCGTTCGATGGTGAGGAAGCCCTTGAAGCCGACGTCGTTTAAAGCTTTGAGATAGTTCGGGAAATCCACGTCTCCCTCGCCCAGGGGCAGCTCGATAAAGGAGGGATCTGCCAACATATCGGATTCCACCATGCCGTAAAGGGTCTCGGGGTCGCGGTAATAAAGGCGGCGGCCGTCCTTGGCGTGGGTATGGACGATGTAGTCCTTTAAGGTGTATACCGCCTGGACCGGGTCGTCCCCTGTGACCATGACAAAGTTTGCAGGGTCCAGATTCACGGCCACGCCGGTGGAATGCAGCCCGTCCAGGAAGCCTTTCAGAGTTGCCGCCTTTTCCGGGCCGGTTTCAATGGCAAAATGAGCCTTTACGGAATCCGCATACTCCGCCAGTTTTCCGCAGGCGTCCTGCATAACGGCATACCTGGGATTGCTCTTATCCTCCGGCACAACGCCTATATGGGTGGTAACGACGTCGGTCTCCAAGTCTTTCGCCAGGTCGAGAATGCGCTTGGACTGCTCGATCAGCCCTGGGTTCAGCTCGGCTTTATTGAAGCCCTGGCCCAGGTCTCCGCAGAGTGCGGAGATAGTCAGCCCGTGGTCCTTGACCGCCTTCAAAAACTCCCTGCGCTTTTCCGGAGTCATCTGCTCCGGGGACATTTCGCCACGGGTGGCATAGACCTGAATGCCCTTTGCGCCAAGCTGCTGGGCCTTATCTAAAGCCGCCGGGAACTCTGTCCGGAAAGAATCCAGCATAACGCCGATAGAAAATGGATACATAAGAATTCTCCTTTCTCAGTTCAGTGCGATCTCCCTGTGCTGTTCGGCGGAATCGTAAACAGCCTGCATCATTTCCGCCGTGACAATGACCGTGTCGATATGGCTGGGCAGCTTTTCCCCGGTTTTGATGCAGCGAAGGAAAGCGTCGATCTCGTTCTGGAAATGGTCGCGCATGTGGAACTTGGGCGTGTAGCTTACCAGAGCGTTGTTCTCTGTAGTGTACAGGGTAAAATCGGAACCGTAGTGCAGACGAATACCCGCCTTGTCACCCATAAAGTCGATGTACTGCTCTGCTTCCCCGATGTTCTGGGCCCAGGCGCCATTTACGGTGATGACGGGGCCCGCAGTACGAATCAGCGCAGTGACGGAATCGTCCACATCGTATGTACCATCATACTTGGGCGGGCCGGCCCACATATCGGTATAGACGTAGTTCTTCATGTCCCTGCCCAGCTTACAGAAGGTCTCGCCGCTGACGGTCTTCACATGGGGGTCGCCGCAGCAATACATGACGATATCCAGATAGTGGACGCCCCAGTCAATGAGCGCACCGCCGCCCGCGATGGCCTTGGTGGTGAAAGCGCCGCCCAGTCCGGGAATGGACCGGTGGGCCCGGAAACTGACATAGACGTGATGGATATTTCCCAGCCTTCCCTCGTCGATATACTGCTTGATGCGGTTCACGCTGTCGTTAAAGCGGTTGACCACGCCGATATTCAGCACTTTTCCCGTTTCGTGCTGGGCTTTCTGCATCTCCAACGCCTCGGAATAGACACGGGCGGCGGGCTTCTCGCAGAGCACGTCCTTTCCCGCCCGAAGCGCATCGATGGCAATTTGGGAGTGAACGTTGTTTGGCGTGCAGACGGAAACCGCCTGCACCTCCGGGTCCTTCAGAACGTCGTGATAATCCACGACCGCCGTACCGCAGCCGTATTTTTCCACGGCAGTTTGGGCCCGTTCCGGAATGATATCGCAGAAATACTTGATCTCCGCTTCCGGGTTATTCATGTAAGAGGGAATGTGCGCGGCATTGGCGATGGTGCCGCAGCCAATGATGGCGACCTTTGTCATACTTGAAGCTTCTCCTTTCGCAGGTGCGTTTTGCACCGCTTTCCGGCCAAGACTTCTCTCAACCCATGGCAATTATACCCTATCTACCCGGTATTTGCAAAGTATTTTTCAGAAAATACAGACAATTTTTTTAAAATCGTTTACCGCAGATTTGACAAAAGGGCCTGGGGCGGAAGCAATGGCAGCGGCAGAAGCTTTTTCCAAAAGCCAACGGTCCGAACGGAAGGTGAATTTCTGCCTTTTGGACCTTCCTTTGTACGAAACAACAAAAAAGATGCTTTTGGGGTCAGCGCAGACTCTTGCAAAGGGTAACCAGATGGTCTAAAATAGTGATGAAACTTTTTATTTCAGTTTTACGCTGGGTTCAGGAGGGTTCATGATGAAAAAATTTCTTTCGTTTCTTCTTGCCGCCGCGCTTCTCATGGGCTGTTTAGCGCTGCCCGCTTCTGCGGCGGAACTGCCTTTTACGGACGTACCGGAAAACGCCTGGTATAAAAACGCCGTGACCTTTGCCTACGAAAAAGGACTTTTTGAAGGCACCGGGCCTACCACCTTTTCTCCCAACGCGCCTATGACGAGAGCCATGTTCGTGCAGGTGCTTTCCAACAAAACTTCCAATTACAACAAGGCTGATTGGACTGGGAAATCCAGCTTTTCCGACGTTAACCCGAATGCGTGGTACGCCCCTGCTGTGGAATGGGCCAGCCACTTTGGAATTGTTTCCGGGGTGGGCGGCGGTAAATTCGAGCCGGACAAGAACGTGACAAGAGAACAGATGGCCGTCATCATGTACAACTACGCGAAAAGGACAGACAATTCCACCATGTTTGACTCAGCCGCTCTTATTCTGTTTTCAGACGGCGGCTCCGTGTCCAGCTGGGCCAGGGAAGGCATGCAGTGGGCGGCTTCTATGAGAATCATCAAAGGCTCCGACAATAACCGTGCGAACCCCAAAAGCAACGCCAAGCGCTGCGAAGTGGCGCAGGTAATGATGAACGCCGACCCTGTGCTGGCAAAAACCGAGGTCAAGCTGCCGGAAGCTCCGCCCTCAGACATGTACGACGACGCCTCGGACGTGCCCAATTTTGCCCGGACACACCAACTGGTCAAATTCCTGTTCGAAGACGACGGCGGCGCTGTCAAGGTCTATGCAGACAATGTCGCATCTGATTCTTTCGCCCGTAAAGATACCTACCGCAACCTCATGCTGGAAAACGGATTTTCTTTCCAATATAAAAGTCTGCGCATTTCGAATCCGGCACGTTTTTGGGACGAATCTTCCCTTACATCGGAACCCATCTGGAACTTCACAAACGAAGCGGGAACGACCGTTAATCTGTTAGGGGTGAACAGCGGTTACGGCAGCTCTCGGGACTGTGCTGCCATTTTCATATTGGGGATCAACCGCACATTCACGCCTCTGGAAGCCCACGCTTATATCAGCAGAGCAGTGGCAGCAATCAACCCGAAAGAAGACGCCGCCTGCAAATATAAGAATGACGCCACAAATTATAAATATGGCTGTGTAGATATCTATAACAGAGACCCCATTTATGTGCAGAAGGCCAAGGTCACTACGGAAAAGGAACTGGAAACCTTCTTAAAGCGCAAGTACCACAACCTCTATTCGCCAATGGAGGTATTGGATCTAGAACTGTCCCCCAGCGCGTATTTCCCGGTGGAGGGAAAAAAGAGCGTCAGTATTTCACTGGACTTCGGCTTTGTTTCAAGCGATTTGTACACGGTCATTACCCCCTTGGATTTTAAGTCAACGGGGAAATATACCACCAAACAGAAAGAGGAAACCTATGAAATGCTGAAAGTCCTCATGCAGGATATTTACCAGGACGTGATAGATATTGTTCCCGATGCGTCAGTCAGCGGAAATATTTACGTTGACGGGTATGAGTATCCACACATTCATGTAGGGTATTGGTCAAAGAAGACGCTTTCCTGGGATAATAGCTCCGGCGATTTCCAGTGGACGCCGGAAAGGGACACTTTTCAGCTTATGTGAGCGGGAAGTGCGGCAACCGCGCTCCATATTGACTTTACTGTCCTTTCCGTCGTATACTTGGTTTGCACCAATACGCAACGCTGTTTATTACGGGAGGGATTGCCATGAATGAAACCATTGCCATGATGCTGGCGCGAAAGTCCATTCGCGCCTTTGAACAGAAAGAAATCCCGGCGGACGTGAAGGATACGATTTTCCGCGCCGCCATGCAGGCCCCCACCGCCGGCGGGCTGATGCTTTACTCCATTCTGGATATCACCGACCAGAAAAAGAAAGACACCCTGGCGGAGACCTGCGACCACCAGCCCTTTATCGCAACGGCCCCCATGGTGCTGGTCTTTCTGGCGGATTACCGCCGCTGGTACAGGAAATTCCAGCAGGCGGGCTGCACGCCGCCCGCACCCCGGCTCAGCGATCTCATGCTTTCCATGAACGACGCCATGATCGCCGCTCATGCCGCCTGTATGGCGGCGGAAAGCCTGGGCGTCGGCTCGTGCTATATCGGCGATATCCTCGAGCAATGGGAGACCCACCAGAAATTGTTCGAGCTGCCCCGCCATGTAGCGCCCGTTTCCATGCTGGTGCTGGGCTACCCCACGCAGCAGCAGAAAGACCGACCGCAGGTCCCCAGGTTTCCAAAGGAGACCATCATCTTTGAAAACCGCTACCACGATCTGACAGACGGTGAACTGGAAGCCTTCTGCCCCAGCGACCGGGCAAAACGGATCTGTGACTTTAAATACACTTCTGATTTTGCGTTGGAAATGGAACGCTCCGCCAAGGAGATTTTGAAAAACTGGTCCGGCGAAGAATAAAGAAGCGACAAAACCGGGACGCTCTCGAAAGAGAACGTCCCGGTCCTTTATATGTGACCAAGCCTGTAAGCCGGGTTCTGTCTTAGACAGTCATCTATCTTGGCCCATTGTTACCAATGGGCTCACGCCACCTCCACGGAACGCGCAGGGCCACGCTCATGTTCCTCCACGGTGTTGCTCCGAATAGGGTTTACAGGGCCGCACAGTCTCCCATGCGCCGGTGAGCTCTTACCTCGCCTTTCCACCCTTACCGGGAAAACCCGGCGGTATCTCTCTGTTGCACTTTCCCTGGGGTCGCCCCCGGCGGCGGTTAGCCGTTATTCTCGCCCTGAGGAGCCCGGACTTTCCTCACACACGCGCTTTCGCGCCGTATGCGCGACTGCCCGGCTTGCTCACATCTCGTCTATTTTACGGGACACAAGCCCGGTTTGTCAATAACTCTTTTCGGAAAGCAGGCGGTTTTTCTCCTCCCACAGCGCCTGGGACAGATCCACATAATAGGTGTGGGGATTTTCAAAGCGGGTCACTTCCTCCCAGAGAGTATCCACCTGGGCCAGGCAGTAAGCCTTTACCGCCTTCAAAGCGCGGGGAGTATAAACACACTCACCGCCCTTGAAAATCTGCGTCAGCAGCGGGACGGCATGGAAATTTTCCACGGTCTTGCGCTTCCATGTATGGTTGGGGTCGAAAATCGTATAGGGCTTTTCATCGTCTATCACTTCATCGTGCATGGTGATCACGTCGGCGATGGCCTTATCGGTTTCCCGGTCAAACAACCGCCACACATTTTTGAAACAGGGCGTGGTGATCTTCGCCACGTTTTCACTGATCTTGATCTTCGGCACCAGCGTGCCGTCCGGCTTCTCCACGGCGGCCAGCTTGTAAACGCCGCCGAAGACCGGTTCGGAGGAAGATGTTATCATGCGCTCGCCTACGCCGAAGGAATCCACCTTTGCCCCCTGCACGAGCATATCGCGGATAATGTATTCGTCCAGGGAATTGGAAGCGCATATCTGACAATCCTCAAATCCGGCGTCGTCCAGCATTTTTCTGGCTTTTCGGGAAAGATAGGTGATGTCGCCGCTGTCAATGCGGATTCCCGCCGGGCGGAAGCCCTGTGGCACCAGCACCTCGTTGAAGACCTTAATAGCGTTTGGCACGCCGGATTTCAGCACGTTGTAGGTGTCTACCAGCAGCACGCAGTTGGTAGGATAAGCCTGAGCATAGGCTTTAAATGCCTCGTATTCCGAATCGAAAAGCTGCACCCAGCTGTGAGCCATGGTGCCCAGGGCAGGTACGCCAAACATCTGGTCGCTGATAGTGCAGGCGGTGCCGACACAGCCGCCAATGTAGGCAGCCCGAGCGCCGTAGACCGCGCCGTCGAAGCCCTGAGCCCGGCGTGAGCCGAATTCCATCACGCCCCGTCCCTGGGCCGCGCGGACGATCCGGTTGGCTTTTGTGGCGATCAGGCTCTGGTGGTTGATGCACAGCAGCACCATGGTTTCAATAAACTGCGCCTGAATGGCAGGGCCCCGGACGGTAACTACAGGCTCGCCGGGAAAAATCGGCGTGCCCTCGGGAATCGCCCAAACATCGCAGGAAAACTTAAAATTCCGAAGATAGTCCAGAAACGCTTCATCGAAAATGTGCTTGGAGCGAAGGAACTCGATATCCTCATCTGAAAATTCCAGATTTTTGAGGTACTCCACCAGCTGCTCTACCCCAGCCATAATGGCAAAACCGCCGTTGTCCGGCACCTTGCGGAAAAACATGTCAAAGTAGCAGACGGTGTCCTGAAAGCCGTTTGCAAAGTAACCGTTCGCCATGGTGATCTCGTAAAAATCCGTCAGCATGGAAAGATTGCTGCCCTTACCGTAAAAATTCTTGCTCATTGCGCACAGCCCTTCTTTACTTTTCTAAAAATCGGTCCGAACCCGCTTTTCCTCTCATTATATCAGTTTTCCAAAAAAAGTACAGAGATATTTTCATTTCTCGTTTCCCGTCAAAAATCATTTCCCCCATGAAATAAATTTGTTCAAATTCGGCGGAGATCGCAGGGAAACCGGTTGATTTTCCCTTTGTTTTCCTCTATAATGTTCTTGAAATCGTGGAAATGTGCGCAAAAATGGTCTGAGAAGGTGAAAAGCGTGAGACTGAGAAACCAGCCCCTGGGAAATAAAAATCTGATCGGCGCCAGAGTGGAGGCAGCCCGGAAAAGCCAGGGCATGAAGCAGAAGGAACTTCTTGCCCAGCTTCAGGTGCGCGGTGTAGATTTAAACGCTTCCGGCCTTTCCAAGCTGGAGGGACAGATCCGGCTGGTTACCGATTTTGAGCTGCTGGCCCTTTCTGATATCTTAAACGTACCCGTCACCTGGCTTTTGACCGGTAAAGAAAAATAGCAGAGAAAAACAGAAAAGCCGAAGAACCAAGGCGTTGTTGCAGAATGCTTATAATTAACATATTCGTGGAGAAAAAGTACGGTTTCGTGTCTGAAAGACACGAAATGCGGGCCGCGATCCTGGCCCGCAAGTAGTTTTTCCAAGGCATTGTTGCAGAATGCTTATAATTAACATATTCGTGGAGAAAAAGTACGGTTTCGCG
>CAZXLM010000009.1:16357-55031 GCA_964642055.1 uncultured Acutalibacter sp.
CGTTGTTGCAGAATGCTTATAATTAACATATTCGTGGAGAAAAAGTACGGTTTCGCGTCTGAAAGACACGAAATGCGGGCCGCGATCCTGGCCCGCAAGTAGTTTTTCCAGGGCGTTGTTGCAGAATGCAACAACGCCTTTTTCAAGTGTAATATGGAGACATGTGTTCATACTATTACCGTGAAAAACTTTTAAACTCGGAAGGTGAACGGTATGTTTCAAAGGCAGGAGATCAAACGGCTCTATCCACTGCTTGTGTTCTGGGCCGTGTATTCGGCTGTTTTTTTCCTGTGGATCAAGACCTTTTTCTACACCCTCCCTTTTCTTTTGGGGGCACTAATCGCCATTGCCATACAACCCGCTATTCTGTTCCTGGACCGCAGGCTCCGCTGGAACCACGCCCTTTCCACCGCCGCAGTTACGGCGGGCACGCTCGCCGCGCTGTTTGCGGTTCTGACCTTCCTGGGTGTTTTCGCTGTCAGGGAGATCACCGCCTTCATTGTAAGGGCGTCAGATAATGGCTTTGCGGAATTTTCCAAGCCGGTGGCGGACTTTCTCAACAAAGCCGGCGGCTATTTGGAAAAGTTCAATTTCGGATTTCTGGAACAAAACGGGAAAGAAATCATGAGCCTCCTGCAAAACAGCATGGAGCTTGTGGTGAGGTTTTTCGGAACTGTGTTGAGCCTGATCACTTCCCTGCCCACTGTCGTCACCATGCTCATCGTGGTGGTGTTCGCCACGTTTTTTATTTCCCGGGATATGGCAAAGCTGCGGGCCTGGGCCAAGGGCTTTCTCAGCGAAAGCGCCGTGTTCCACGTAAAAAGCGCTGCTGAAAATTCCGGCGGTATGGGCAGGAAATACCTTCTTTCCTATCTATTCCTCTATTTTATCACCTTTTGCGAGACCTATGTGATCCTGAGTATCCTTGACATGCCCTACCCCCTTACCACTGCTTTGATCACGGCAGCTGCGGATATCCTCCCTGTGCTGGGGCCGGGCTTTGTATTCCTTCCCATCGCTGTGTACCAGCTTTTGACCGGCGCGTATGCAAGAGCCGCCGGGCTTCTCATCGGCTGGGGCGTCATCAGCCTGATCCGTCAAATTATAGAACCTAAGCTGGTTTCCTCCACAGTAAAAATCCACCCGCTCGCCATGCTGGCAGCGATCTATTTCTCTCTGGTGGGGAAAAGCGTTTGGATCTTGTTTTATGTCATGGGTTTCTTTGCCCTGCATTCCGCCTTTCGGGAAACCGGAGCTCTGCCCTCCCTAGTCCCAGAGAAAAGCGAGAAGGGACCCGGCCGGAAAGAAGAAGCGCCTTAAGGCACAAAAGACCCGATGCGAACGAAGCTGTCCGCATCGGGTCTTTATTGACGTGAACGTTACTTTACGAGACTGGCGATTTCCTCGGCGAAATTGTCTTCGCGCTTTTCCAGGCCCTCGCCCTTTTCAAAGCGGGTGTAAGCGGCGATCTTGATGGAGCCACCCAGTTCTGCGGCAACACTGTCGGTATACTGCTGGACCGTCATTTTGCTGTCCTGCACATACTGCTGATCGACCAGGCAGATCTCCTTAAAGAATTTGTTGAGCCGGCCGGCCACGATCTTTTCGGCAATATTGGCAGGCTTGCCTTCGTCGACGATCTGCTGGGTGAGGATCTCCTTCTCCTTCTCCTTGCGGTCGGCAGGGACAGAAGACTCGTCCAAATATTCGGGATTCATAGCCGCGATCTGCATAGCAACGTTGTGGCCATACGTCTGGAAATTTTCCTTGGCGGCAATTTCATCAGCGGTATCGAACTTCACGATAACGCCGATACGGCCGCCGCCATGAACGTAGGAGACGACCGGGCCCTCATAGCGGGCAAACCGGCGAATTTTGATGTTCTCGCCAATGGTCAAAATCTTTTCCTTCAAAAGAGCGTCCACAGTCAGCTCAGAACCGCTGGCTTTGCACTGAAGCAAAGCGTCCACATCGGCGGGATCTTCCTGAATAATTGTGTCGGCGCAGGTCTTGACAAATGCCTGGAATTCGGCGTTCTTTGCGACAAAGTCGGTTTCCGCGTTGACCTCCAGCACAACGGCTACCTTGCCGTTTTCGCTGACAGCGGCAAACGCCACGCCCTCGGCGGCAATGCGGCCGGCCTTCTTTACAGCGGCGGCCAGGCCCTTTTCACGCAGGAAATCGATGGCCTTATCCATATCGCCCTCAGAAGCAGTCAGGGCCTTTTTGCAGTCCATCATGCCGCAGCCGGTTTTTTCCCGAAGAGCGGCAACGTCTTTTGCGGTAAAATTCATTGTATGCTCAATCCTTTCAGACTTGTTTTTCTGTTTCGCTGTGAATTACTCCTGCTCGGCCTCGGCGGCTTCTCCGTCTTCAGCAGCTTCGCCGCTTTCCTCGGGGTCGCGGGCAGCAGCGCCCATCTGGCCCTCGCGGCCCTCAATAACAGCGTCGGCCATCGCTCCGGCAATGAGCTTAACGGCGCGAATCGCGTCGTCGTTGCCGGGGATCACATAGTCGATCTCATCGGGGTCGCAGTTGGTATCCACAATGGCGACGATTGGAATGTGGAGCTTGCGGGCCTCGGCCACGGCAATGCGTTCCTTGCGGGGATCCACAATGAACAGGGCGCCGGGGAATTCCTTCATGTCCTTGATGCCGCCCAGATACTTTTCCAGCTTTTCAATTTCCAGCTGAAGCTGGGAAACTTCCTTCTTGGGAAGCAGCTCGAAAGTGCCGTCTTCCTCCATCTTGCGCAGCTGCGCAAGACGCTGCACTCTCTTGCGAATGGTGGTGAAATTGGTGAGCATACCGCCCAGCCAGCGGGCGTTCACATAGTAAGCGCCTGCGCGGAGCGCCTCTTCCTTCACAGACTCCTGAGCCTGCTTCTTGGTGCCCACGAACAGCACGTTTTTGCCCTCGGTGGACAACTCGCGCACAAAATTGTAGGCCTCTTCCAGCTTCTTCACCGTCTTCTGCAGATCGATGATGTAGATGCCGTTGCGTTCCGTGAAGATGTAAGGCGCCATTTTGGGGTTCCATCTTCTGGTCTGGTGGCCGAAATGGACGCCGGCCTCCAAAAGCTGTTTCATAGATACTACTGCCATGTTTGAAAACCTCCTGGTTTTTCCTCCGCCGCGCCGTTTATTTTGAAAAAAGCCCTCGATCCGGCTTCCTCCAAGAGGCCCGACGTGTGTTTTGCTGGAATATTATAGCACGGGAAAGCCCTGAAAGCAAGCTTTTTTTGCAGGTTTTCAAAAGCTGAGCTTTTCAAAAAATCTCGAAAGCGCGCTCTCCCTTTTTCCGCCCTCAGGCGGCTGGTAATTGACCAGGACCGTGTCGTCGCCGATAAGTGCAATGTCCTTCCAGGGAATGACTGAATCCGGCTCTCTTCCAAGAAGCCCAAACAGCCGCAGTCTCCCGTATATAACCACGGCGGTCAGGGCCGCCGTATGCGTATCGATCTCCACGTCGGATACGAAGCCGATGCGGGTGCCGTCCTTCATGTTGATAACCTCTTTATTGCGCAGGTCTCCCATTCTGCAGTTCATAGCGGTTCCTCCCTTTATGAAGCGCTTGCGGCGGCCGCTGCCTCTGGCTGCCGCTTTCTCTCTGTAATTTGTATATGCCCCCGTTGCTCTTTTATCCCTGTTATGCTATAATATTACAATATAATTTGAAAGTATATTTCACGAAAGGAAGGATCACCATGAACATCTGGCACGATATTTCCCCCAAGCGTATCAACGCAGAAGACTTTATGGCGGTAATCGAGATCACCAAAGGTGGAAAGACAAAGTATGAGCTGGATAAGGAAACGGGGTTCCTCATGCTGGACCGGGTCCTTTATACTTCCACGCACTATCCCGCCAACTACGGCTTTATTCCCCGCACTTACGCAAGCGACGGCGACCCTCTGGACGTTCTGGTGCTGTGCTCTGAAAACATTCTTCCCATGTCGCTGGTGAGATGCTATCCAATCGGCGTGATTATTATGGGAGACGGCGGCAAAAGAGATGAAAAGATCATCGCCATTCCCTTTGACGACCCCACCTATAACAGCTACCGGGACATTCAGGACCTGCCCGCCCATATTTTTGATGAAATGCAGCATTTCTTTTCCGTCTACAAACAGCTGGAAGCCGGGAAAGAAACGGAGATCAGCGAAGTGCAGGGACCTGTACAGGCCAGAGAGATTATTTCCTCCTGCCTGGAACGCTACTTAAATGACTTCTGCCGGTAGATTTTTTGAAAACCGGTGAGTGTTTTGCCCCTTTTCGTTGTATAAGGGACAAAAGGAGGCGCGACACATGAAAAAAATGGAAACGATAGCAGCCTTTCTGCTTTCTCTGCTTCTGATTTTCTCTCTTTTTGCCTGCGGCAATGAAGATTTATCTACTGGCAGTTCTTCCAGCCCTTCTCCGGGAAGCTCCGCTTCCAGTTCCGTTTCTGAGCCGGAGCCCCCAAGCGCGGCCAATCCCGCCCCCGCCGCTGTTCTGGAGCTTAAAATCTGTGAAATAAACGGCTCTGCCGCGATGGGCGTGGGAACGGAGCCAGGCAGCGTTTATTTCTTTTCCTGCCCGCCGGAGATCCTTTTCGGAACAGAGGAATTAAAGCCCGGCATGGTGGTGGAGGTAGGCTTTGACGGCTATGTGATGGAAATCTGGCCCATGCAGATAAACGCGGAGAGCGTGGTCTTCAAGGAACAGCAGACCGATTATTATTCCCTGTACCTGCAAATTCTGGAGGATATTTACGGTGCAGACGACGGACTTAACGGCGGCGCAGATTTCTTCGGCTTTGACTTCACGGAAATAGAACAGTTAAGCGAAAATGAAAAATCCCTGCTTGCCTGGAATTTTTCCTCTGCCCACAGTGCCGAGCCCATTATGGGGACCATTCAGGAACTGATGGATGACGGAACCATCGATCAAGAAAATCTTTACTGGGAGGACGGCCTGCATTTCACAGTCAAGGAAACGCAGGTCCAGGACAACGCCGTTTTCTATTCCGTGCAAAAGTGGAAGAGCGGCCTGGGGGCTGTAGGATATGAAAACCATGCCGATAAAGCTTCGGACGGACAATGGGTGTTTTCAAAAATCGAATCCATGTGGATATCTTAAAAGGCCGGTCAGCCACAAAGGCACAGCTTTTACCGGGCACTTCCGGTTTTTTCAATAGTCAAAGGAGAGAAGTTTCTTTATGAAACATGCAAAACCGGCCATCACCTTTCTGCTTTCTTCTGTTTTTGTCCTTTCACTGACGGCCTGTGGCGGCGAAAAAGCTCTGAACAGCGGTTCTTCTCTTCCCGTTCCTGAAACTTCCGACGCCTCGTCTCAGGCAGTGGGAGAACAGCCTTCATCTGCTGCAAATTCGCAGACGCCTCAGGCCAGCCCTGTTCCGTCGAACGTCCCTTCACAGCTGGAATCCGAGCCCGAACACAAGCCCAGCCGCGCAGAGGTGGTGAGCTGTAATTGGCTCGAAGACGGCTGGTGCTCCCTGTTGATTACGGGCGAGGGCGGCCTTTCCTTCTTTTCCACCTGCGAGGTGGACGAAACTGCCGGAGCGCTGGCTCCGGGCGCGATCATTGACATATATGGCGTAGAATGGGAAGCGCAAAGCTACCCCAGCGGCCTGGAAGGCAAAAATATTACCGTCACCGTGGTAGATCCGGGTGAAGACCTGATTGGCCTGTACCGCAGTATTCTCAATTACATCTACGAGGAAGGAAGCGAACTCAACCCCAGCGATGAGGAACGGCTGAATCCTGATCCCCCTTTCCAGTTTGGGTTTCAGCTTGCGGAAGTCCACAATCTGACTGGGCAGGAAATTGGAGCCCTGACCCATCTGTTCTGCAACGACCACGGTATTGCACGGAGTGCGTCCGGTACTTTTTCAAGTTTGGCGGAACGGGGGTACATCGACCCGGAAACACATCGCTGCAACCACGCGCTGATTTTTGTTATTTCAGACGAAGAAATCTCCGGCGGCAGCTTCACCTTTTCTGTACGCAAATGGAAAGGCTGGCAGGAATCTATTACCCGCGAAAACTGCACTGCCCGGAAAACGGCAGACGGCTGGACCTTCGACGTGCCGCCCTCCACATGAGTGCCCAGAAGACAAAAACAGGGGCGGCAGCTGCCGTCCCTGTTTTCTACTCATCGTATTTCTTTTTTGATCTTGTTGAGCGCGCCCTTCTCCAGCCGGGAGACCTGGGCCTGGGAAATGCCGATCATGCCCGCTACCTCCATCTGGGTCTTGCCGTTTAAAAACCGCAGGGAGAGGATCCTTTTTTCCCGGCCGCTCAAATTGCGGATCGCCTGCTTGATGGCGATTTCCTCCAGCCAGTCGCCATCGTCGCTGCCGTCCCCCACCTGGTCCATGATATAGATGGTGTCGCCGCCGTCTGAGAACACCGGCTCGTACAGGGACACGGGCTCCACAATAGCTTCCAGGGCCACCACCACGTCCTCCCGCTTCATATCAAGCTCCTGAGCGATCTCCTCCACCGTGGGCTCCTTGCCGTTTTTGGAGGTGAGGCGTTCCTTGCATTGAATGGCCTTGTAGGCCGTGTCCCGCATGGAGCGGCTGACCCGCACGGAATTGTTGTCCCGAAGAAACCTGCGCACCTCGCCAATAATCATGGGCACGCCGTAGGTGGAAAACTGTACTCCCTGGTTGATGTCAAAATGGTCGATGGCTTTCATCAATCCAATGCACCCCACCTGGAACAGATCGTCCGGGTTTTCTCCCCGGTTCCCAAAGCGCTGAATGACGCTCAGGACCAGTCGAAGGTTTCCGGAGATCAGCTGCTCTCTGGCCTCCTTGTCCCCATTGTGGCTTTTGATCAACAGTTCTCGCATTTCATCGCTTTTCAGCACCTTCAGGCGCGAAGTATTTACACCGCATATTTCGACTTTTCCCTGCATACCGGAAAACACCTCCGTAAATTTACTTACAGAGATATTTTTTGCACAGATCCCGCCTTTTAAACACCGGATACAAGCAGCGGAAAGCGGCGGAAAGCCGCCCATATATCTTCTTACGCTTACGGGCGGCTTTTTCTTTTTTTCTTGAAATTTGCCATTTCCCCGCTTCTGTGGTAAGATTCTGATAAGAGATCATGGGGGTGGTAAAATGTTTGATACTTGGGAAGCGCTTCAGAAAAACTGTATGGACTGCCGCAAATGCAGCCTGTGTGAAACAAGGCACAATGTGGTGTTCGGCGTGGGGAATCCCAAAGCGAAGGTCATGTTTGTGGGAGAAGGCCCCGGCGAAAACGAAGATTTACAGGGAGAACCCTTCGTGGGCCGTGGCGGCCAGCTGCTGGATAAATACCTGGCGGCAGTGGATCTGGACCGAAAAACCAATATTTACATTGCAAATATCGTCAAATGCCGCCCGCCCAAAAACCGGGACCCGCTGCCCGAGGAGCAGGAAGCCTGTATCGGCTGGCTGCGGAATCAATTTGCCCTGCTGCGCCCGAAAATTCTCGTATGCCTGGGCAGAGTGGCCGGCATGAAGATCATCAAACCGGATCTGAAGATCACAAGAGAGCACGGGATCTTTTTTGAAAAGGGCGGGATACTCATGATGGCCACCCTGCACCCCGCCGCCCTGCTGCGCAATCCCAATCAGAAGCCCGCTGCTTTTGAAGACTTTTTAAAGCTGCGGGAAAAGATCGACGAGCTTCACTGCGATATTGCGAAAGAATAAAAAGGAGCGGCGAGGGAAATTCCCCGCCGCTTTTAATTTCCCATTGCATCGCCGGCGTCCCACTTTTTCTTTCTTCCATAAAAAAACTGGTCCGCCACCACCAGCAGCGCTCCGGCGATCACCACCAGATAATAGGTGAAAAAGCGCCAGACCATCATGCCGGTATATAAATCATCGTTTACAAAGTAATTGCGGAAAAAAGAGGAAAACCCGATCTCCTGGGCACCGGAAGCGCCGGGCATGGGTACAAAAGACACGCTGGTCTGCAGCAGACACTGCATGGCGGAAACTTCCCAATATCCTCCGGCCCCATAGCCAAAAGACCTGTACACACAGTACAGCATGCTCATTTGCAGAACAACCTCCGGCACGGAAAGGAGAATGCCGTAAAGCAGGCTCTTTTTTTTCTTTTTAAAATCGTCCCTATAGCTGCTGAAATCCTGCTCGAACCGGTCGATGGATTCGGAGAAATGAAACCGGCGCTGGAGAACTTTCCACTTTCCCGTCAGCCATTTTGCGAACCGGCAGATGGTGTGCAGCACGGGGCGGATAAACAGGCAGGGGAAAAAGATCAGCGAGCCGCCGTTGATAAGCAGCCCCAGCCAGATAAAAGGGATAATAGCACTGTTCTCCGCGGCAATACGACCGTACAGAGCTGCAAAGGATATAGCGGAACAGGCCACGATGGCGCACTGAAAGCAGAAAAATTTCATGATCAGCACGGCAGTGGAGGTCCCTACAGAGACCTTATTGTCCCGCAGCAGATAGGCGGACTGCATGGGTTGTCCCCCGGTTGCGCTGGGAGTGATATTGGAATAATAGACGCCTATTATCCCGATTTTTACCGCTTCCGGCAGGCTGAGGAACACGCTCTGGCTCCGCATCAGCAGGCGGATAATACCGCCCTCAAACACAAAATAAACCGCCATGACCAGAATGGATAGCACCAGGAAACCGGGGGTGAGGCTGGTAATGACACGGAACACATTGCCGAATTCCTGATTGCAGATGCCGAAAATAAGGATCGCGGCAATGGTCGCCAGAATATACAGCATGCCCCACGGTATTTTCCGCTTTTTTTGTGAGACGCTCTCCACAGGGGGTTCTCCCTGCCGCGTTTTCTCGTCTGCCAACACACATCGCTCCAAATTACAAATATTTGTGCTGGTATTTTATCATGCTTTGTTCTATAATGCAAACCATGAAATCTTACAGTTTTATAAAGGAGGGCGCTTATGCCTGTTGAAGCGATAGAACAGCCGGAAATTTTATCGATCTCCCCCACTCTGCGGCTCAGAAAATACGACGGCGTTTTTGACTTTGCCTTACCCTGGTATCAGGATCCGGTGGTCCTGCGCATGTCTGAGGGGGAAGGGACTAAGCCCTACACCATGGAAAACCTCAAATGGATGTACACCTATCTTGACGCCCATGGAGAGCTTTACTGGATCGAGGAGGATCAGGGAAACGGGTTTGTCCCCATCGGAGATGTGACCCTGTGGCAGGAGGATCTGCCCATTGCCCTGGGCTCCCCCTCTGCCAGAGGCCGGGGGATCGGGAAAGCGGTGCTGCAGGCGCTGATCACGCGGGCCAGGGCGCTTCATTGGGACCATCTGGCGGTACAAAACATTTTCAGCTACAATACCGCTTCGCAAAGATTATTTCTCTCCTGCGGATTTCAGGAGACAAAGAAAACGGAGACCGGCGCAAGCTACCGGCTGGAGCTGACAGAGTAAAGCGGACCCAGCTACCCAAGCAGCTTCACAGTAAGCACGGCAAAAACCACAGCGGCGCAGTCTCCCAGCAGAGCGGCGGGAACGGTATAGCGCAGCTTTTTGTACTGGCAGGCTCCAAAATACACGGCAATGGCATAAAAGGTCGTTTCCGTGGAGGACGCCAGCACAGAGGCGATCTTCCCCGTTTCACTGTCCGGCCCGAACTGCTGCAAAAGAGACAGGGTATAGGCGGAGGAGCCGCTGCCGGAAATGGGGCGCAGAATGGCAAGGGGGACAATTTCCGGAGAAACGCCTGCCGCGCCGGTCAGCGGCTCCGCCAGCGAGCAGAGAATATCGAGCAGTCCGGAGGCCCGCACCATAGATACCGCCACGATCAGGCCGATCAGCGTAGGCAGAATTCGGAATGAGGAAAAAATTCCTTCTTTTGCACCCTCCAGAAAGGCGTCGAAAACGTCCACGCCCTTCACAAAGCCGTACAGCAGGATCACGCCGATAATGACCGGCATGGCTGCCGCTCCTACCTGTGCCATGGACTCTCCCCCCTTCTGCCGTCGGAGATTCCCCTGCTGTTCCCCAAAGCGCGTTGCTCCGCCAGCTTGCAGAACAACACACAGGTCAGGAGGGACATGAGAGAGGTGATCCATATCTCCGGCAAGATTCCGAAAGGCTGAGCACTGCCGCAGGAACTCCGCATTGCGGCCATATTCACCGGAATCAGCTGAATGGACGCCGTGTTGAACACCACAAAGAGGATCATTCCTTTCGTGGGAACGTCCCCCGGGTTCTTCTTAGCCATGGCGCTGACTGCTGCCAGTCCCAGCGGCGTCGCCGCGTTTCCCAGACCCAGGAAATTGGCGGAAAGGTTCATGCACATCTTTCCTTTGATCTCCTCATCGTCCCTGTATTCCGGAAAAAGCCGGTCAATGACAGGCGAAAAGGCGGCGGCGAGGACCTTTGTGAATCCGCTTTTTTCCGCGATGTGCAAAAAGCCCAGCCAGGCGCACATGCTGCCCAGCAGAAAGAGGGATAATTCCACCGCGTCCTTTGCTCCGTCCATCACTGCGGTGGATAACGTTCCCAGATTTCCCGTGCAGGCAGCACAGACGATGCTGGCGGCTATCATGCCGAACCAGATGACGTTTAACATGGCCTTCCCCTTTCCCCTGCTTCATCTTGACTTTGCGGCTGAAAAAGAATACTATAAGTTGTGTAAAACTACAAAAACGGAGGTGCTTTTTGTGCTGTTTGGAGAAAAGATCATGGACTACTGGGACGATATTCTCAAGGACCTGGGAACACTGGTCGCGGTCCCATCTGTGGCGGGAAGCCCGACGGAGGGACACCCCTTCGGAGATCCGTGCGCCCGGGCGCTGGATACCGTTCTGGATATGGCGGAGCAGTACGGGCTGAAAACAAAAAATACGGACTACTACGCCGGTCACGCCGAATACGGCGAAGGTGAGGAAAACGCGGTGGTCATGGCCCATATAGACGTGGTTCCCGCCGGGGTTCAGCAGAACGGATGTTACGAGGGCTGGAATACCGATCCCTTCACACTGGTCATGGACGGAAACTACGCTTACGGACGGGGCGTCGCCGACGATAAGGGAGCCGCCATTGTGGCCCTCCACTGCCTGCGGGCACTGAAGGACGCCGGTGTAAAAGGCCGCCGGAAGCTGCGGGTCATTTTCGGCTCCGGCGAGGAAGTGGGCATGGGCGACATGGCCCATTACTTTGAAAATGAACAGCTGCCCGACATGGGTTTTACTCCCGACTCCGCTTACGGCATCTGTCACTGCGAAAAAGGCATTATGAATTTCAAGGTTTCCGGGAAAAACGATTCTCAATATATCAAAAGCTTCTCCGCCGGGACAGTCTCAAACGCGGTGCCCGCCAAGGCGGAGTGTGAAATTTCCTGCTCTCCGGCGGAATTGGAACGCCTGACCGCCGCTGCCAAAAGCGCCGGCGTGGAATTCGACATAACCGTTACGGAAAACGGCGCGAAAATCCTGGCGCGCGGCAAGGCTTCCCACGCCGCTTTCCCCAGCGGAGGCCGCAACGCCGCTTCTCATCTCATCAAACTGCTGGCAGATGTTTTCGGCACAGAGCGCCTGGGCACTTTTTTCCGCTTTATCCACGAAAAGATCGGATTGACCTGTGACGGCAGCCTGCTGCAGGTCGCCATGAGCGACGAGCCCAGCGGCAGCCTCACCTTTAACCTGGGCCTTGTGCATGCGGATGCCAAAGAATGCAGCCTTGTGGTGGATATCCGCTATCCCGCCACAAAGCAGGGCTCCGCCATTTCCAATGCCATTGAGAAAGCGGTGAAGGAATACGGGCTCAGTTTTACGCTGCTGTCCGACAATGCGCCGCTGTACCTGCCAAAGGAAAGCAAACTGATCACCCTGCTGTCTGGCGCTTACAGGGATATGACCGGCAAGGAATGCGACATATACTCCATGGGCGGCGGCACATACGCCCGTCAGATGCACGGCAAAGGCGTGGCCTTTGGCCCAGGCTTCCCCGGCGAAGAAAGCCACGAGCACGACGTCAATGAACGCATTGATCTGGAGCACTTCAAGCTGCACGCGAAAATCTGTCTGGAGGCCATGTACAGAATGCTGACGGCGGAATAAACGCCGTCCCCGGAAAAGGAGCTTTTTCATGGATCATCTGAGGCTTACGCCGGAGGAAGTTTTTGAAAACGAAGAAGTCCGCCGCTATATTGCCCAGGGCAACGAATGCCTGGAAGCCATCGGCTTTACCGAACACGGCTTTGCCCATGCCAAACGCAGCGGCGACATGGCCCGCCAGATCCTGGCCGCGTTGGAATATCCGGCCCGCACCTGCGAGCTGGCGGCCATTGCCGGATATCTGCACGATATCGGGAACACGGTCAACCGAGCCGACCACGCCCACAGCGGCGCGCTGATGGCCTTTACCCTGCTGAACAAATTCTCCATGCCGCCGGAAGAGATCGGGCTGATCTGCTCGGCTATCGGCCACCACGACGAAAAGACCGCGTATCCTGTAAATCCTGTGGCGGCAGCTCTGATCTTATCCGACAAAAGCGACGTGCGCCGCACCAGAGTGCGAAAAAACGCGGTACTGGCGGCGGATATCCACGACCGGGTCAATTACGCCGTGGAAAACACCTGCTTGGAGATTTTGAAAGAGAAAAAGGTCTGTCTATTTAATATTACCATCGCCACGGAGATATGCCCCGTGATGGAATACTTTGAGATCTTTCTGGACCGTATGGTGCTGTGCAGAAAGGCAGCGCAGGTATTGGGACTGCAGTTTGAACTGGTTATTAACAACACCCGCCTGCTGTAAGGTCCTACATTTGTAGCGCCGGGACTTTTCCGGCGCTTCAGACTGTCGATAAACGCTTTCACAAAAAGAAACGGAAGGGGGAAGAGCGCGAGAGGGGACTATCAGAGTCCCTCTCTCGCGTTTAAATCGCAACATGTTGAGGGGATCTACGATTCCTCAACATGTTTGAGCGGGGCGAAAAACTTTTTCGACACGCTTTAGCGCCGGGGGGCTTTTCCCCCGGCGCTTTTTGCGCTTTTTTAAACGAGACCAATTTACAAATATGTAGCACGGCGTAAAAGGTTTGTTCATAAACATTTGCTAAAATCTTCACAAAATTCTTGTTTTGAAAACTTCTGGGGCGCGGATATGCCTGCAAACAGAGAAGGAGGTCTTCCCTTGCTGCAACTGAAAAGCATCGTAAGAACTTATAAAACCGGCGACTTAGAGCAGAATGCCTTAAAGGGCGTCAGCATCTCGTTTCGCGAAAACGAGTTTGTTTCCATCCTCGGTCAAAGCGGCTCCGGTAAAACGACCCTGCTGAACATCATCGGAGGGCTTGACCGCTACACCAGGGGAGACCTTGTGATCAACGGCGTTTCCACAAAAGAGTATAAGGACGCCGACTGGGATTATTACCGCAACCATTCTATCGGCTTTGTATTCCAAAGCTATAATCTGATCCCCCACCAGAGCGTTCTGGCCAATGTGGAAATGGCGCTGACTTTGGCGGGCGTTTCCAAAATGGAACGCCGGAAACGGGCGGTGGCGGTCCTGAAAAAAGTAGGTCTTGAAGCTCACATTCACAAAAAGCCCAACCAGATGTCAGGCGGCCAGATGCAGCGGGTGGCCATTGCCCGGGCGCTGGTGAACAACCCCGATATCCTGCTGGCCGACGAGCCCACCGGCGCGCTGGATTCCGAAACGAGCATACAGATCATGGAGCTCCTAAAGGAGATTGCAAAGGACAAACTCGTAGTCATGGTCACCCACAATCCGGAGCTTGCCGAACGGTATTCCACTCGGATCGTCAGACTGCTGGACGGGGAAATCGTTAGCGATACCGATCCCTACGACCAGGAAGAGAAGCCGATCCAGAAAGAAAAACACAGAAAAATTTCCATGTCGTTTCTGACGGCCCTTTCCCTTTCCTTTGACAACCTGCGGACAAAAAAAGGCCGTACCCTGCTCACCTCCTTCGCAGGTTCCATCGGCATTATCGGCATCGCCCTGATCCTTTCCCTTTCCACGGGAATGAACGCCTATATTTCCGATGTGCAGAAGGACACCATGGCCTCCTATCCCATCACCATCAGCGATGAAACCATAGACGTTTCCAGCATGATGGGAATGCGCGGAGAACTCATCGGAGAAATGCAGGAGAAAAACAAAGCAGAGGACGAATCCCGTACCGGCGTGTTTGCGGATTACAGAAATATGGAAACCGGTGAAAAGATCTCTTCCAGCATCGTGGAAAACAACCTGACGGAATTCAAAAGATACCTCGACGATCCTCACAGCGAGATCCGGCAATACATCGGCGAAAACGGCATTCTTTATTCCTATGACGTAAATTTCAGCGTGTATTCTCACGACGCGGACGGCAACCTGATCGACAGCGACAGCGAAATCGGGAAATCTACCACCGCAATGGCCGAAGCCGGCCAGTCAAGCATGATGAACCGATTGAGGGACTCCTCGCCCTTTAGCTTTGGTTCCTCCTCCGGCGCTGGAAATTTCTCTGAGCTCATGGCGGGCGCAGGCGGGAAAACCGTCAGTCCAGTCATTTCCGAAAGCTATGACGTCCTGTATGGCGCCTGGCCGGAGGAATACGATGAAGTTGTTCTTGTACTGAACAAAAAGAACGGGATCTCGGTCGAAGCGCTCTGCCAGCTTGGCCTTATCACAAAAGAGCAGTATGACGCCGCTAGCGAGAAGATAAAGAACGGCGGCAGTCCGGACGAGATCAGCTTTTCCTATGAAGACGTCTGCGGCCACACCCTCTATCTCGTTCCCGCCTGCGACCACTATACCAAAAACGAGGACGGGACCTACAGCCCCATCGAAGACCCCGCGCTGCACGAGAGCGAACTGCTGGAAAATGCGGTAGAGTTGAAAATCACCGGCGTTATCCGACCCAAAGAGGACGCCTCAAACGCGGATATTTCCACTGCGGTGGCCTACACTGCCAAGCTTACGGATCACGTCATCGAGCATACGGACAAAAGCCCCGTGATCAAAGCCCAGGAGGCAGACAGCGAAACCAACGTGCTCACCGGAATAAAGTTTGAATCCCCTGACGATGAATCGAAAGCGGAGGACGCAAAGGACTATCTGAGCGCTCTGGGCATTTCTGAAAAGGCCTCCTTTTACCGCCTGATGATGTATTATGCGCAGAACAATGCTGAAACAGGCGGCGCTGAAACGGGCAATACAGAAACGGAAAGCGCGGGCCGGCCTGAAACAGCCATGGTCAATATGGCAACGGACGAAGCTTCTATGGCCGCTGCGCTGGACAATTGGCTTGCCGGAGATCCGGACCGGGAAGCGCTGCTAAAGGTTTACGATGAATACATTGCCGGTTCCACCTATGAGGACAATATGAAGGCCTTCGGCAAAGTAAGCTATGACGCCCCCGCTTCTATCAGCATTTATACCGACAGCTTTGAAAACAAAGACGAGATATCTGCCTGCATCGAGCACTACAATGAAACTGCGTCCGAGGACGCCCGTATCACCTACACCGACTATGTGGCGCTGCTGACATCTTCCATTACGACCATCATCAACGGCATTTCCTATGTGTTGGTGGCCTTTGTGGCTATCTCCCTGATCGTATCCAGCATCATGATCGGGATCATCACCCACATCTCCGTGATGGAGCGCACCAAGGAGATCGGGATCCTGCGGGCACTTGGCGCGTCCAAACGCAATATTTCACAGGTATTCAACGCCGAAACCTTTATTATCGGCTGCTGCGCGGGTCTCCTTGGCATTGGCGTATCGCTGCTTGCGCTGATTCCCATCAATTCCATTATCGAAAGTCTCAGCGGGCTGACCGGCCTCAACGCCCAGCTTCCGCTGGCGTCTTCCGCCATATTGATCGCAATCAGCATTCTGATCACGCTTATCGGCGGCCTGCTTCCCGCAAAGAAGGCCGCGAAAAAGGACCCGGTTATCGCTCTCAGGACCGAATGATCAAGCAATACACGCAAAAGTCTCCTCCTGCGGTTCTGCCGCAAAATGCAGCTTACGCATAAGCCGGCACGGTTCCGGACAAATGACAGCGCCCGCATGCGATTCGCATACGGGCGCTGTTTGCTGCGTTCAGCCGCAGTTCTTGATCCAATACGCAGAAATGGCGGAGTGTTATCGCGCAATGGAAAAGGCCGCACAAGATAACGATGGAATGCGGATTCAAGTCCCTTACCGTCAAAAAGAAAAAGATATCCTTGGCCCTTCCCCGAAAAAACTTGGTAGTGCAGTGGAGCCATTGTGAGCGCATTTATACGCGAACAGGCGTAACAAACGTGAGTTTTTTCGGAGAGGAGCAGCAGCCCAAAAAGCGAAGCTGCGGGTTTCAAAAAGAAAGCCGCAGCGAGCCACAAGGGCTTGCTGCGACGTGGTGCCGGAAGCAAGCAGGAGATTTCCTTCACTTCGTTTGTGAATCTCCGCAAAGTTTCCCTGCGGGAAACTTTATCTTATTTAAATTGCGGGTTCAAGTCCCGCCAAAACTGAAAAACAGGAGTCAGCCGCAAGGGCTGGCTCCTGTTTTTGGTGCCGGAAGCAAGCAGGAGATTTCCTTCACTTCGTTTGTGAATCTCCGCAAAGTTTCCCTGCGGGAAACTTTATCTTATTTAAATTGCGGGTTCAAGTCCCACCAAAACTGAAAAACAGGAATCAGCCGCAAGGGCTGGCTCCTGTTTTTGGTGCCGGAAGCGGGACTTGAACCCGCACGGTATCGCTACCACTGGATTTTGAGTCCAGCACGTCTGCCAATTCCATCATTCCGGCAAGTGCAGACTTAAACAGGAATTATTATATAGCAACCTGACCGAAAAAGCAAGCTTTTTCTTTGCGTTCGACGGTCTTCCCGTGAGAGTGAGCCGGGCTGATGCAGTTACCGCTGTGTTCCGCTTTTCCGGCTCCGCGCCGTTTCCTTCAGTTTCCGCAAGTCTTCTCGGGTACAAAGAACAGGGCCATAACGGGCTTTCTCGTACAGATCATGAAGACACTGTTCTTCCATGGCCGCGCCGGCTTCGATCTCCGCCGGGGTCTTCCAGCGTTCAGGCAGTTCCTTTGCCGCTTTCAGCACCGCTTTCCGGTAACTCCGGCGAATCACCGCATTGGGAGAAAAATCCAGCACAAATGGACGCTTCACAGCTTCCGGGAGTAATCCCCCTTTTTCTCCCGCATCTTCCGGCAAATCCTCTATCACATCACGGCCATCAGAATAAGAAGTGCGGAAATTTTTGAAAAGCCTGTAGGCCCCGTATATCAGCAGCGCCGCCAAAGCCCCCGTTGCAAGGATATAGAACAAATACGATACAAAAACCGGGATTTGGAACACCGGTTCCATTTCCCCGCCGAACAGTTTTTCCAGACCCGGCATTTCGCCGCCAGGCGCAGCTATTTCCGCAGAAGGCATTGGAGACGGCGTATAAGTCCGGTGTTCGGGAAGCACGACCCGAAACTCACCGGACAGTCCCAAAGCGGGCGGGATCAGCAAAAACGCTCCTACCAACACCAAGGCCGCCACCGCCGCCCCAGCGATGACCTGGATCCGGCGAACGGGAACACCGCCCATATTCCGGTTCAGATCCAGATATTCGTCGATCCGCTCTATGCCCCGAAACGCTAGAAGGATCAGGAGGTAAAGGACCGCGGAAAGCACCGAGAGCCTTTCCGTCGAGGCCATGCCGTAAACAGCGCTGAGACAGAAAAGCACCAGAAATGGTACAAAGCCAAAAACACCGGGCGTATCAAGAAGGGAACGGCTCTTTTCCTCAGAAAGGCGACCGTACAGGCGGAAAAAGCAGACGACCGCCGCCGCTGCCGCTCCGAGCGGGTGGCCGGTCAGCAGCCAGGAGAAGCCGGAGATCAGCACGGACACCGCTAAAAACTGCCACAGCGCAGGAAGCTTTTCCACCGCATAATAACTGAGCGCTGCGGGTATTCCAAACAGAAGGCCCCGCAGATAGACCCGCGCAACACCAGAGGCCTCCGCCAGATTTACCGACCCCAGATACTCGAAAACCGCAGCGAAAAGGCATGCCGCAATGACGGCGCAATGGAGCCTTGCCAGAAGCCGCATAAGCAGCACCCGGCCGTTTCCGCCGAAAAAAGAAAAGAACTTTTTTATCATGACAAGCGCCTTCTTCCCTTTTGTCTTCATGGACCTGTGCTTTTACCGCGTCAGACCTCCACCCACACGATCTCCACATTCTTTGCCTGGGCAAGGGGCTTGTAATCCGGACGGCAGGGAATGAGCTGCACACCTCTTCCCTTCCCCACCATGCTAGAAAAGCTGTCCGCCAGCTCCTGCCGCTGGTTTCTGGAAATCAAAACGAACAGGTCCTCTTCCCCGGCGGTTCCGGAAAAGCTTTCACAGATGGGCGGCAGTCCAGTTTCCGCCTGGACGCAGGCAAACTTCTTTCTCAAAAGCAGAAAGCCCGTCCCGCCGGAAATGTCTTCCAGCTTCCAGGGGCCGCCGGTCAGAGCGTCTGTCCCATTACTGTACATATCCAGCTCCACGCCCTCCCGCAGAAGTCTTTCACTGAGAGAGCAGGCAAGACGCACAGCGTCCTCGTTGAGCTGTTCGGACTTTCCCTCCATATCCAGCAAAAGCACGACTTTCTGAGACAGCGTGGACTCGTGCAGGTTCACCAGCATTTCGCCTGTCCGAGCAGTGGCTTTCCAGTTGATGTATTTCATGGGATCGCTGCGGGAATAGCCGCGCAGGCCCGCAAATTCAAAGGGATCGTCATACAGCTTTTTTCGGCTGAGCACCGCCCCCATGATCCGGGAAAAAGGGATCTCGAGCTGCCGGATGGCCGCCGGACGGGGCAGCACATAAAATTCCGTATTCTGTGGCTGGGAGGTCAAGTATTTTCGGGTGAGAAACAGATCCTGGGCCGTGATCCCCGCCGCATCGATGCGGAAATATCCCCGGCCGGCGCACTGGAATTCCAGCGTGCGAGTGATCTTTTGCCGCAAAGACAGGGCAAACACGTCCCTGCGGTAGCTGCGGTCACTGATCGCTGTGTTTTCTTCGTCTATAAACTGAAGGCGCTTATCCATATGGAAATCCACCTCCACCACAGACAGGGGCAGCAGCTTCCGATTGACAAGCACCTCGGACAGAGTTGAAACCTGATCCTCCACGGCGTATTCTTCGCAAAATCCAAGGACGCAGGAAAGCCCCTTATTCCAGAGGCGGTCATAAAAAAAGCGAAGCAGGAGAAGCGCCAGCGAAAGCGCCGCCAGAACGATAAAAATCACCATGCTATTTCCCCCACTCCTCTGTGGGGACAGGAACAGAGCGGAGCAGCTCTTCCACCGTCTGCTTCTGATCCTGAGCGCCCATGCTGCCGCTGACGAACAAACGGTGGGCCAGCACGGGAACGGAAACGGCCTTCACGTCCTCCGGAGTGACAAACTCTCCCCCGCGCACCACAGCATAGGCTTGAGAGGCCCGAAGCAGAGCGATGGAGCCTCGGGGGCTGATCCCCATCTCTACATTCCGAAGCTTCCGGGAAGTCTGGGCCAATGCAGCGATGTAATGGATCAAGAGACTGTGGACCGGCATCTTGCGCACCTGCTTTTGCAGGGCGCAGACATCCGCGCCGGTGCAGACAGGCTCCAGCGTTTCCAAAGGTTCGGCGTCCCGGAATCGCTCCAGAATGGCCGCCTCCTGCTCCTCGCTGGGGGACGTCATGGAAACTCGCATGAGGAAACGATCCAACTGAGCTTCCGGCAAAGGATAGGTCCCCAGGGTCTCCACGGGGTTCTGGGTGGCAATGACAAAAAAGGGAGAATCCAGCCTTCGGGTAACGCCGTCCACCGTGACCTGGCTCTCAGCCATGCATTCCAGGAGGCTCGATTGGGTACGGGGCGTGGCGCGGTTTATCTCGTCTGCCAGGAGGATATTGCAGAACACGGGGCCGGGGCTGAACACAAACTCGCCTTGTTTCTGGTCAAAAAAGTTAAGGCCGGTCACGTCGGAGGGGAGCAGGTCCGGCGTAAACTGGACCCGTCCAAAGGAAGCGCTGACAGACTTCGCCAGGGAACGAGCCAGCAGGGTTTTTCCGGTTCCAGGCACGTCCTCCAGCAAGACATGGCCGCCAGCCAGCAAGGCGGTAAGCAATAGATCCGTGACCCGCTCCTGGCCGATGAGGACCTTTTCAATATTTTTCTTAACAGAGGTGAGAAGCTGTTCCATAAAGCACCTTCTTTCTTTTCTTCTATTGTAGCAGAGCAGATCCGGAAAAACAAGAACCGGACCCAAAGGGAGCACAAAAGAATGGCAAAAGGAAAAGGACCGCTTTCGCGGTCCTCTTATTGGAGAAATCAAAGATTTCCCCAATAAGTTCTGATTGAAACGCGAGAGAGGAACCCTGATGGTTCCCTCTCACACTCTTCCTCCTTCCGTTTCTTACGGTTAGAGGGTTTATCGACAGACAGAAAGGACCGCTTTCGCGGTCCTCTCCCGTAAGGTTATTCAAAATGAATGAAGCAGCAAATTACTTCAGCTTGTAAACGTCGTAATCAGGATCGTAAGCGTCGTAACCCTGAGTCTGAACGTTCTCATCGTACTTCGCCTGATACTTCTCGATGATCTGATCAACGTTGTTGGACTGAGCAAGAGCCTTCAGGTCTTCGATCTTCTTGTTGAACTCGTCCTTAGAGGAAGCCATGATGATCTGAGGAATCTGAGCCTTGCACTCGTCTTCGATGGCCTTTACATTGATGCCCAGGTCTTCCTGAGGATCGATAACAGCGTTCACACCGGTGCACTGGTCGGTCATGAACTTCTGGCCGATCTTGGGATCGTCGGGCGTGTAAGAAGACAGGTGAGCCTGACGGGTAACAACCCAGTCCTGCTGGTCCTCTGGCATCTGGTCGTTCAGAGCAAACTTAATGCCGTCAACATAGTCGGACTGAGCAGGCTGTGCCCAGAACCAACCGCCGGCAGCATCGGTCTCGTCAGAGGTGAAGTCGGAAACCGGCTTCTTCAGAACGGGCATGGGCAGATCGCCGCTGGTATCAACGCTCTCCAGCATCGTGCCGCCCTCGGGGCCATACTGCATGTACAGAGAGCCTTCAGGAGTGAGCATGTAGGTGAAGACGTCGAAGATACGCTGGGGATTCTCAGCAGCAGTGGTGATGCAGTTTACGTTCCAGCCTACACCGCCGGCCTGGTCGCCATAAGTGACTTCCACACCTTCGGCGCCGGGGAACTGCATGCCGCCGGCCTCTACGTCATAGCCGATAACCAGCCAGTCGGTAGCATCGCCGGACTGCTCGCAGGTGATACGACGGAAGTTGTTGGTATTATCCTGAGAGTAGTCATACCACAGCAGAGCGGGACGGCCATTGGTGACCTTCTCAACCAGCTGATCGGCAGAATCGGTAAAGACTTCGGCAGGGAACAGGCCCTCGGCGTACCAATCGTTCGCCATGGACAGAGCCTTTACAAAATTCTCAGAATTCAGGCAGAAATCAATCTTGCCGTCTTCCTCGGTGTAATAAGCCAGGTTGTCAACGGTGTTGGGCATACCCAGAGAACGGTAGAAGGAACGATATACTTCATAGCCGTTATCGGTCTGGGTGTAGAAGGGGATGATCTCCTGACCGTTGTAGGAAGTCAGACCGGCGTCCTTGGCAGCCTTAGCAAAGGCGTGCAGGTCTTCAAAGGTCTTCAGAGAGGGAGAACCAAGCTCTTCGTAAACAGCTTTGTTAACCATCCACTGATAGTTACCGCCGGTAGCGCCGGAACGGGCCCAGTTGGGGATACCGTACAGCTTACCGTCGACCTTCAGCATGTTACGAACGCTCTCGGGAATGTCTTCCGCGAAAGAGCAGCCGTCATACATCAGGGTCTCCAGATCGACCAGCATGCCGGCGCGGGCAACCTTGTTATGGATAGCGCCGCGGTCGGTGATGATCATGTCAGGCATATCGCCGGAGGACATCATCAGGTTCAGCTTGCCGTCGGGATCGTTTTCACCGCAGGACCAAGTCATGCCTACGTTGAATTTGTCGGACAGGAACTTGGAATACTCGTCCTCGCCCCAGATCCTGGACCAGGACGCGTAGTTGTAATACACGTCGAAGTCATAATGCTCGGCAGTGTCGTCAGGGCCGGAGGCACCGGTGTTGTTCGCCTCAGGCGTGCTGCTGTCGGCAGGGGTGCTGTTGTCAGCAGGCGTGCTGGCAGCGCTGTTCGGTGTGCTGCTGCTGTTGTTATCGCCGCAGGCTGCCAGACAGCCAACGACCATAACAAGAGCAAGCAGCAATGCGATTACTCTTTTCTTCATCTTTCTGATCCTCCTAAAATAGGGTTTTCGCCGATTCTTCGGCTTAGATTTATTCAAAGGACTTCCGTCCTATGAACCATAGTGATTGGGGCAGACGCACACACTAGCAGCTTCTATGCAGGCAATTCCTCCACCATGCTCACGCGTGGTCCCTCTCCCTTTATCGGAGAAAGAAAACAGATAGATGCTGCCGCATGGTCCATCACCCTTTGAAACTAAGATCTTATCCTTTAATAGAACCGATCATAATGCCCTTCATGAAGTAGCGCTGCAGGAAGGGATAGATCGCCACAATGGGCAGAATGGATACGATCATGGTAGCCATTGTAATGGACCGCACATTGGTCTGCTTGCCCATTCCAGCGTTACCAATATCCGTCGCGCCCTGCGCCGCCAGCTGCTCCAGGAAACGGGCTTCGTTGATGATCTGGAGAAGCACGTTGGTCATGGGACGGAGAGCGGGGTCAGTGGTGTACACGAAAGCGCTGTACCAGTCGTTCCAGTGCTGCACGCCAAAATACAGGGCGATCGTGCAGATGATGGGCGTGGAAACAGGCCAGTATATCTTAAAGAACACCGTAAAGTAATTGGCACCGTCAATTCTGGCGGACTCTTCCAATGCATCGGGAACGGACTGGAAGTAGCTTCGCATCAGAATCATATTCCAGATGTTGACCAAGGCCGGGATAATGTAAACCCAGAAGGTGTTCATCAGGCCCAGGCTTCTGATCAGAAAATAAGTGGGGATCAGACCGCCGCCAAAATACATGGGGATCAGGCACAGCATGGTATAGACCTTGCGGCCGGCCAGACCCTTTCTGGAAAGTGCGAAGGACATGGCGCCGGTCACCAGCAGGCCACCGACCGTACCCACGACGGTACGGAGAATGGTGATGAGGTAAGCGTTCCAGATGGTCGACTTGCCAAGAATATTACGATAGTTCTTCCACGTTGGCTTTCTCGGGAAAATCGTAATGCCGCCGAGAGCGGTATCAGTTGCATCGTTCAGGGAAATCGCCAGAGCATTCAGGAAAGGATACAGCGTGGTCACAAACACGAGGGTCATGATGACGACCATCAGGATAATGATCACATAATCGCTGAAGACCTTTTTTGATTTCATGCGATGGCGCTTGGGAGCTTTTACATTTTCAGCCATTAAGGTGTTCCTCCTTTCTTCTGATTCTACGGATTAGAACAAGGCATTCTCGCCGGCTACATCGGCAACCTTGTTGGCAATGAGCAACAGACCAAAGTTGATCACAGCCTTAAAGAGGCCGGCGGCAGTACCAAAGGAGACACGGAACTGACCAAGACCATAGCGATACACATAAGTATCGATCACGTCCGCGTAATCCTTCAGCATAGCGTTGCCCATGTTCTTGGTGAGCATCATGATCTGGTCAAAGTTCTGATTCAGGATGCCACCCACGTTCATGATCAGAAGAAGGATAATGGTAGGCTTAATTGCTTTTACAGTGATATGCCACATCTTCTGGGCACGGGTGGCGCCGTCGATATCGGCCGCCTCGTACATCTCCGCGTCCACGCCCGCTATGGCGGACAGATAGATGATAGAGTTCCAGCCCAGCTCCTTCCAGATATCGCTGACCAGGGCCATGCCCCAGAAATACTTTCCGTCCTGGAAGAAAGGAATCGGCTCTTTCACAATATGTAAGGTAACGAGCAGTTCATTGATGGAGCCTTCACGGGACAGCAGATCCATCAGCAGCATGGCGCAGACTGTCCAGGAAATGAAGTGCGGCAGATAGGAAACGGTCTGAATGGTTTTCTTGATGCCCTGATGCTGCATTTCATTGAGGAACACGGCAAAAAAGATGGGGCACACAAAACCGATGGTCAGCTTCAAGGCGCTGATTACCAGCGTGTTTCGCAGCGCGAGATAGAAGGTCTTGTCGCCGAAAAGCAGCTGGAACTGCTTGAGGCCGACCCATTCGCTGAAGCCGGGGAATTCACCCATGCGGAACTCCTGGAACGCCATGATAAGTCCGTACATGGGCAAGTAGCTGAAGATAAGCAGGAGGATAATGCCCGGCAGCACCAAAACCTGCAGATCCCATTGGTCGAGAGCTCTCCGGAAGAAATTGGGCTTCTTCCTCGGAGGATCCATAACGGCAGTAGCTTCTTTCTTCACTCTCATCACTCCTCGACCGCGTCCTCACACCGAAGGAGCGCAGTCAATTTTTCATAGTACCGGGGACAACTCCCCTTCAGGCATCTGGAAAAATTTGCGGCGACCCCCTCCTCTGCATTCTGTGACGGCAGCGGACAAGGGCGTCTGCCTGCCGGAACTGTAGATCCTGTGCAGCGGCTCTTCCGAAAAGCCGCTGCGAAAAACACAGCACTTTTCACAAACGTTTTCATTTTCTGTGTTTTATTATATAGCTTAAAAGCTAAAAAGTAAACCCATTTTGTGAAAAAAGATGTTACTTTTTTGTCATTTTTTCTAAATCCGCATGAGACCGGGATTTTTCGGACACAAATTGTTCAAAAAAAGAGCTTGGATTTTGCTTTTTTGGCAAAATTCAAGCTCCCTTTTTTAGTTATTTTGCTTTTGCACAAAATGCACAACGAACATTTTGTGATACAGCAGCAACCGAATTTTCAGGCCGCTCCGTTCACGCATTTCCGCACGGCGGCTTCCAGAATATCCAGGCCGCGCCGAAGTGTCTTTTCGTCGATCAAAAGCTCGGGCATGATCTTTACCACCGTGTCTCCCCTGCCGCAGCGCTCTAAAATGAGACCGTTTGCAAAGCACTCGTTCTGAACGGCTTTTGACAGCTTTCCCTCGGAGTCGAAGCCGGAGCAGTCCACACCCCAGATATAGCCGATGCCCCGGGTGGAAAGCTTTCCGGGGGCCAGTGCGGCGATGCGGTCCATATACTCCCTGACGATCTCCGCGCCCTTTTGGACCTTCTCCTCCACATGCTCACCCAGCATAACTTCCAAACCAGCTTTTGCTGCCACCATGGAAAGCTGATAGCCCCGGAAGGTGCCGTTGTGCTCCCCCGGATTCCAGATATCCAGCTCCGGCTTCATCAACACCAGGGCAAAGGGCATTCCATAGCCGCCAATAGACTTGGACTGGGTAACGATATCGGGAACGATGCCTGCCCGTTCGAAGGAGAAGAACCAGCCTGTGCGGGCGCAGCCCACCTGGATATCGTCCACGATCATCAAAATATCATGCTTGTCACACAGGGCCCGAACCTGCCGGAGCCATTCCGTATCAAAGGGATTGATGCCGCCGTCCGCCTGGGTGGTTTCCAGAATAATGGCGGCGGGCTTTTCCACGCCGGAATGGTCATCGGTCAGCAGGGTCTCCATATATTTGATGGTATCCAGCTCTGGGAACATATAAGGAGCTGGAATGTGGGTAACGTAATTGAGGGGCACCCCCGCGCCCTTTCTGGCTCCGGCATCGGTGGTCAGAGCGATGGAACCCAGGGTCATGCCGTGGAACGCACCCATCATGGCGAAAATATTCTGGCGCTTTTTTACTTTTCTCGCAAGCTTCAGGGCCGTTTCCACCGCGTTGGTGCCGGTGGGGCCGGGAAACTGTATCTTGTAATCGAGCCCGCGGGGCTTTAAGATCTTTTCCTCGTAAAACTCGATAAATTCCCGTTTGGGGACGGTGTACATATCCAGGGCGTGCATGACGCCGTCGGTTTCCAGATACCGCACCAGTTTTTCTTTGATATAGTCGTTGTTGTGGCCGTAGTTCACGCCGCCTGCGCCGCAGAAGAAATCGATGTATTCCCGGCCGTCTTCATCATAGAGGAAGGGACCCTTGGCGGTGGTGAACACCGTGGGAAAACTGCGGCAGTAGGAACGAACCTGGGACTCGAAGGACTCAAAGGGCTGAACATTGCTTTTGGTACTCATCAGTTACCATCCTTTCTACCACGGGTGCTGCCCGTGATTCAGCGATCTACGCTTTCGGCCTTTCGCCGAAAGCGGGGCTGTTCGCTTTCCGATGCAAGAATTTTCGGAAAGCCAGCGGCAATCAGGCCAATTTCCATATATTTTGGCCTGATGATCAGTTTACCATAAATTTCCCAAAAAAGAAACCCTCTTTTCCAAAAAAAGCGGGAAAGAGGGAAATTTTTAAGTGGAAAAGAAAAACACATCTCCTGGGGTGCCGTCGGGATAGGCAATATCGCCGCCCATGCTCTCCACCCGGAAATCCCCATGAGTATATTCGGAGACCACCCTGTCCCAAAAGCCTACGGAGGGAAGGTTCTTTGGGTGGCGCTTTAACTGCCAGGTGCCTTTGAATTTATCAAACAACTGAAAAGCCGCCCATTTGCCCAGACCGCAGCGGCGGTACTTGAACATCACGAAAAATTCTGCCATACAGTAGTCGGTCTTTCCCGCTTCCGGATAATCGTTCACCAAGGCAAAACCAGCCAGTTTTCCATCGACTTTCAGGAAGAAAGCCCAGCGGTTTTCCTCTGTCCAGTAGCAGTCGAGGTAGCTGTAGCCGTAGAGGCCCAGCGGATTTACATCTTCCAGCTCATATTGGGAAAACTCATATAAATACTTTTCCAGCAGGTTGCGGAGTATCTCCTTTTCGTCCTCCTTTACTGGCGCCAGTTCAAATCCCATGGGACTTTCTCCTTCCGCTTATTCGATATTCTCCCCCAGCGTTCCCTGGCTCTGGGCGGTGAGATAGGCGTTGATGAAGCCGTCCAGCTCACCGTCCATGACAGCGTTGACATTACCAGTCTCAAAGCCGGTGCGGTGATCCTTTACCATGGTGTAGGGCATGAACACATAGGAGCGTATCTGGCTGCCCCAGGTGATCTCCTTCTGCTCGCCCTTGATGTCGCTGATCTTTTCCAGGTTCTCCCGCTCTTTGATCTCCACCAGTTTGGAAACCAGCATCTTCATGGCCACATCCCTGTTCTGGTACTGGCTGCGCTCCACCTGGCAGGACACCACAATGCCGGTGGGAATATGGATCAGCCGCACGGCGGAGGAGGTCTTGTTGACCTTCTGCCCGCCTGCGCCGGACGCCCGGTAGACTTCCATTTTGATGTCGTCAGGGTTGATCTCCACGCTGCTGTCAAGGTCCATCTCCGGCATGACCTCCAGCGAGGAAAAGGAGGTATGGCGGCGGCCTGCCGCGTCAAAGGGCGACACCCGCACCAGCCGGTGGACCCCAGCTTCGCTTTTCAGATACCCGTAGGCGTTTTCGCCTTCCACCAGAATGGAGGCGCTTTTCAGACCGGCCTCATCGCCGTCCAGATAATCCAGCGTAGTCACCTTGAAGCCGTGGCGCTCACCCCAGCGGGTATACATGCGAAACAGCATTTCCGCCCAGTCCTGGGCTTCTGTGCCGCCGGAACCGGCATGGAAGGTCAAAATGGCGTTGCGGCTGTCGTATTCACCGGTCAACAGCGTGGAAAGCCGCATGGTCTCGATCTCGTTCTGAATGGCTTCTATCTCCTGCTGGACCTCCGGCAGCAGGGAAAGGTCCTCAGCCTCGTCTCCCATTTCCACAAGGGCCACGGCGTCCTCCGCGCGGCTTTGAAGCTTTCGATAGTTTTCATCTCTCCCCTTCAGGGCCGCCATGCGCTGCGTGATCTTCTGGGCCTGCTCCATATTGTCCCAAAAACCTGGCTCTGCGGACTTGTGCTCAAGCATATCCACTTCTTCCCGAAGTTTTTCCAGCCCAAGGGATTTTCCCAGCTCGATCAGGTCATTCTCCTGTTCCTCCAAACGGTGCTTCTGTTCTTCAAATTGCAGCATATCCATCAAAACTCCTTCTCTGGGTTTTTGTCATTTCCGCCTCCGCAAAGCCAGCTTCCGGGCCGTTTGCGCGTTCTCAGTTCGTTTGTATTCGGCACTTATTATACTGGAAAGCCTTGGAATTGTAAACAGCTTTGGCCGGAATTTACCGAAGATGCCTCAAAATTATTAACAGTCTGAAAATTCCGGCCTTCTATCATTGCGATTTGTAAAAGAATCGTGTAAAATATGAAATAAATCAATAACAAAGAAGGAAAGGCTTCAGCTATGCTTGACTACACAGGCGTAAAATGTCCCGTTTGCGAAACGCCCTTCCGCAAGGACGATGATATTGTGGTTTGTCCGGAATGCGGCGCTCCCTATCACAGGGAATGTTATCATCAGGCGGGCAAGTGCATTTTTGACGATCTACACGAAGAAGGCAGGGAATGGCAGCCCCCCGCTCCGCCGAAGGCCCCAGATCCCACAGCGGAGATCAAGGACCGGGAATGCCCTGTATGCGGAACTCTCAACGGCCGCAGCACCCTGTTTTGCAGCCGCTGCGGAGCTTCTCTTCTGGGAGGACCCGGCGCATATAGGAATCCGGTTCCCCCGGCGCAGGGCAGCGGCAACGTTCCGCCTCCCCCGGTTTCCCCTTACGGCGGCTCCCGCTTTACCGGCGCGGTCCCGCCCTTTGCCTACGACCCCATGGGGGGCGTCAGCCCGGCGGAAATACTGGATACAAACGTCACCTTTGGGGACGCCTCCAAGCTGGTAAAGCAAAATACCAATTATTATATGCCGGTTTTCCGGTATATCAAGCAGTCCGGGCGGAATAAATTCAATTTTTCCGCGTTCCTGTTTACCGGCGCGTGGATGCTGTACCGCAAGCAGTATAAATACGGTGCCATTGTCGCCGCGATCATGTTTTTGCTGCAGATCGCCCAGCTTTTGGTCACTGCCTTTGTTTCCGCGCCTGCCCTGAACGCCCTGGCGCAGGCTGCCGGCATAGATCTGTCCTCCACCCTGTATCTGACTCAGGAACAGTATGCGATGATCTCGGCCCAGATGATGCAGGATTCCGCCAACGCTTTCCGCATGATGCTTTCCATGCTCTGCCCTGCTCTGTCTCTGGCCGTAATGATCGTAGTGGGCCTGCGGGGCAACAAAATGTATCTGAAGCACTGTATCAGGACCGTCCAGGAAGTCAAGAGCATGCAGGGAGACGGCGACCCCAGCATGACGATGGAAGCCAAATGCGGCGTCAACACCATGGCGGTCCTGTGCATTGCCTTGTGCTATTTTATCGTTAAGACTTTTTTCCCGCTCATACTTTAGGCATAGGGCATTTTTCAAAGAAAGGACAGGAATCGTATGAAAAAGGTGAAGAAAGCGGTTATCCCCGCCGCGGGTCTTGGCACCCGGGTGCTCCCCGCCACCAAGGCGATGCCCAAGGAGATGCTGCCCATCGTAGACAAGCCGGCCATTCAGTATATTGTGGAAGAAGCCGCCGCTTCCGGCATTGAAGATATCCTGATCATCACCAACCGTGGAAAAGGCCTGTTGGAGGATCATTTCGATTTCGCGCCCGAGTTGGAGGAGCACCTTGAAAAACGCGGGAAGGACGATATTCTGGAAGAGATCAGGCGGATCCCTCGGCTGGCGAATATTTTTTACGTGCGGCAGAAGGAAACAAAAGGGCTTGGCCATGCCATCAGCTGCGCAAGAGAATTTGTGGGCGGAGAACCCTTTGCCGTGCTTTACGGCGACGACGTCATTTTCGGAGAAGATCCGGCCTGCGCGCAGCTGATTCGCGCCTACGACCAGTTCGGCTCCGGCGTGGTAGGCGTAAAAGAGGTGTCCCCGGAGAACATTGTCCGGTACTCCTCACTGAAAGTTGAGGCGATCCGAGAGAATTTCTACCGCTGTACGGACATGATCGAAAAGCCGGCGCCCGGCCAGGAATTTTCCCTGTATTCCATTCTGGGCCGCTGCGTACTGCCGCCGGAGATTTTTGATATTCTGGAACGGACCGCTCCCGGTGCAGGCGGTGAGATCCAGCTGACCGACGCCATGGCGGAACTGGCCCGCCGGGACGGTATGGTCGCTGTGGATTTCACCGGCACGCGGTACGACATGGGAAACAAGCTGGGCATCATGCAGGCTTCGGTGGAGACCGCTTTGAAGCATCCGGAGATCGGCACGGAATTCCGCAAATATCTCAAGGAACTGTGCGCGAAGCTTTAAGCCGCGCCAGGGATCGCAATCGCGCTTTTCTCATATTTTTCTTGACTTGAGCTCAATTTGTGCTATAATATTTCCTGTTGACTTTTCGTTAGTTTCTAACGATCATTCATCCTTGCTCCGCGACAAATTCAAAACGAGCGCGGGGCCAAATGACCAGAAGGAGGTGCAATACAAATGGCAGATGGAAAGAACCTGTACGAGACCGTCATCGTCACTTCCGCCAAGCTTGGCGAGGAGGGCAACGCGGAGCTCGTGGGCAAGTTCAAAGCTCTCATCGAGGAGCACGGTACTGTTCAGAGTGTTGACGACTGGGGGAAGCGCCGTTTCGCTTATCCCATTCAGAAGCAGACGGAAGGGTACTACACGCTGATCAGCTTTGAGAGCGCGCCCGATTTTACCGCTGAGCTGGACAGAAGATATCAGATCACCGACGGCATTCTGCGCACGCTGATCGTCAAACGCGATCCCCGTCATCTGAACGCCCAGAAGCCTCAAAAGCCCCAGAAGGCTGATGAGAACAACATCGACGTGGAAGCTATCGCCGTGGAAGCTGTGGAAACCGCTCCCGCTGTTGAAGAAGCCCCCGCCGCTGCTGAGACGACCGAAGAATAAGCGATACGGCTATCTGCTGATTTAGGAAAGCGAGTGCTTGTGTTATGCTGAATGTTGCCGCTATTATGGGACGGCTCACTGCCGACCCCGAATTGAAAAACACCCAGTCCGGCGTTTCCGTTTGCAGCTTCACCCTGGCGGTGGACCGCTCTTACGCCAAGGCCGGCACGGAACGCCAGACCGACTTCATCAATGTGGTCGCATGGCGGAGCACGGCTGAATTTGTATGCCGGTATTTCACCAAAGGCCAGATGATGGCGGTTACCGGCTCTATCCAGACGCGGAACTACGAGGACAAGCAGGGCAACAAGCGCACTGCTTTTGAGATCGTAGCCAACGATATCAGCTTTACCGGCTCCAAGCGGGAAAGCGGCGGAGCGGCAGGTTCCTTTGACAACGCTCCCGCCGTGCAGAAGCCCGCTTTCAGCGAACCGGCCCCCGCTTATTCCAGTGGAAGCAATGAAGATTTCGAGGAAATTCTGGGAGACGACGATCTCCCCTTCTGATGCTTTCAGAGCAGTTTCCTCACAACATTTTGACAAGGAGGCTTTTTGGCTATGGCTGACAGACCCGAAAGAGACGTTCGCCGGGGCGGCCGCAAGGGCCGCAAAAAGGTTTGCGCTTTCTGTGTTGACCGGGCGGATTTTATCGACTATAAGGACGTGGCAAAGCTGCGCCGCTTTATTTCCGAAAGAGGGAAGATCCTTCCCCGCCGCGTGACCGGCACCTGCGCGTATCATCAGCGTGCCCTGACCGTGGCGATCAAGCGCGCCCGCCATCTGGCGCTTCTGCCCTACACCAGCGACTGATCTATACAGCTTAAAGCGGCGTTTTCTTTTCAGAAAACGCCGCTTTTTTGCGAAAATGGTTAGGCGGGCGGCGCCGGTGCGATATTTACCGGTCGTGCTTCTGAAACAGTTTGACTTTTCGGGTGAAAGTGGGTAAAATAACAGATAGAAAAAACGGGGACCTATTGACTCCGTCACTCCCGTTTTCGGAGGAATATCCATGAGAAAAGTAATCGCCGCTGTTTCCATTTTATTGGCCTGTTCCCTGCTTTGCTGTCTTTCCGCCTGCAATAATCCCAATTCCTTGCAGCTGGACCTCGCCCAGGGCTACGGGCGGCAGATCAAGCTGATCCATTTGAACGCCAGCACCGCTGAAAAGCGTGAGCGCATCGAAGCTTTTTCCCAGGTGTTGGAAAAAGCGGAACCGCTTGAAAAAGACTTTTCCATGTTCGCCTACTATCCAGACTATAAGCTGGAACTCACCGGGACGACGGATTCGGACAGCATTATCACCGTTATGATAGACGTCAACGGCGACTATGTGGACTTTTACTATCCAGGCCCATATCCGGAAGCTTCCAAGACTATTTACCGTTCCCAGGTATCGGCAAAAGAATTTAAGAAACTGGTGCATCACGCGTAACAAAACCGCGCGAAGGAACAGGCGTCCATAGCTTGGACGCCTGTTCCTTCGCGATTCCGTTTTTCCGAACGCTTTCAGAGAATCCGCTTCAGCCTTCCGCCGCATTTACAGCGGTAGCGCCAGGGGCGTTTTACCACTTTCGACATACGGGAACGGTAAATTTTCGCCCCGCAGGACTGACATTCCAGCACATATTTGACGGTGTCCCGGCGCAGGGGCTCCTCCCCTTCCCCTCCGGGCACTTCTTCCACAGGGGCCAGCCGCCGGATCTCCATGCCCAGGGCTTCGTTGGCCCTGTGGGCATAGGCTTTCCAGCGCTCTCCGTGGTTCCGGCATCCGGGGCAGGTGTGCAAAAGCTCGTGGGCCAGGGTCTCCCTCAATTTCTCCGGTTTTTCCAGAAGCGAGGAAGAAACTTCTATCTCGAAGATCCCGACTCTGTCGTAGCAGCAACCCAGCCGGCGCTTTGCTCGGCTGTTGATTCGAACGTCAGGCAGTATTTTGGAGGAAACCGGTATTCCCAGCCCTTTGAGGGCGTCAGCCAGCTCCGCCATCAGCGCCGAAACTTCCTTTTCCGTCATACCTCTTTCCCCTTTCAAAATTCAGTATAACGGAAAGGAGAAAAATACTCAAGAGCGTTTTTTCCGCTTTTCCCTGTACTCGCCCAAAAGCCCATCGTACTTTTTGCCCATCACCCAGAAGCAGAATTCGTACCCGGCGCAGATCAGCACAAAGCATACCAGCGCCGCTGCAAAAAATGTCACCCACGCTCCGGTGTTCCCGGAGGGCACCCACTCGAACCACACGGCGCAAAGGGTGATGATGGTCAGCATAGGCACCACAAAAATCAGCATTCGCCGTGAATAGCGCATTTTCTTAATGACGTGATCGGAAAAGCAGATATATTGCAGCAGGGTAATTGCAATCGTCATGAAAAGTATCTGGAACAGCGTCAGTATTTCCACCGTTCTCCCTCCCACGAACCAGCTGATCGTAAGAAAGATAAACATAGCGGCGGTATAGCACAGGCTTATCCAAGACTTAAGTTCTACCACAAAGTGAAAAAATTTCTTCATACGTATCTCTCCTTATAGGCCTAATTTCTGTTTGACATACGGCACATACTGTCTGGAAATGATGAGCTGCTCGCCGTTTACCATTGTGGCAAACATTCTGCCGCCGAAATCCGGGCGCAGGGAACGAATGCCGTTGAAATTGATAATAGAGGATTTGGACGCACGGAAGAAATCGCCGGTCGCCAGCCGCTCCTCCATCTCGTACAGCCGCAGAGGCGTTTCATATACCTCGTCCGCGGTGTACAGGAAAGTCTTCTTATCCACCGTGTCGATGTAGAGTATGTCCGCTGCTTCCAGCAGAAAGGTCTGCCCTTCCTTGATACCGGTGAGCTTGCGGTCAAAAACCTGCAGCAGACTGATAAGCTTCACGAGCTCCGGGTCTGTTTTCCGGCAGTGAATGAGTATTTCTGTTTCCGTGTACTGTTCTCCCTCTTCAATGGAAATCCGCATGGAGTTTCCTCCTTCCTGTGATCACAAAATCAGTATATCCGGGAACCCGTTTTGAATCAACCGATTTTTCCCAAGCTGTAGAAATTCCAGCGCAAAATACCAAAAGCGGCCTGCAGGGAAATCCCTTGCAGGCCGTCTTTTACTCCGCGCTTACGACGTAGCGGATATGGGGCATATCCACACCCCGAAAATGCTTTATCCAGGTATCTTTCGCGGTCATGCCGTTTCTGAGGGCCACATTTTGAGAAGATGTGTTCGTATCCCGAATGATAGAGCACACTTCTTTCGCCCCCAGCATTTCAAAGGCGTATTCCTTGCAGGCTCTGGCGGCTTCCGTGGCATAGCCCTTATGCCAGCAGTCCTGCCGGAACAAGTATCCGATTTCCAGCACCTCCTCGTCCTTCCAGGGCTGCATGGTCAGTCCGCATTGTCCGATCATTTCATGAGTCGTCTTCAATACTACCGCCCACAAGCCGAAGCCGTATCGTTCATATCGGGCAAGCTGCCTAAAAAGCCAGCCCTGCACTTCTTCGTCCGTGAAGGCGCCCTCATAGGCATACATGGTTTCTTCGTTCTGCATGATTTTGCAGAGTGCGGGAAAGTCCCTTTCCTCCATTTCCCGCAAATAGAGCCGTTCCGTTTCCAGAATTTTTTTCATATGCGTCCCCTCTCTTGTATCCAATCTGCCCGGCTCAGGAGCCTGTGGATTTATAGCGCCGCACCCCTACCCGCCATAGAAGAGCGCAGGGCAAAAGGAACCAGGCCGCGCACAGGGGCAGAATGACAAAAACCGGATTGGTTTCCCGGCCCAGCAGGTAGAGCAGCGGGTAATACTGGGTCAGGGTGTACGGTACGAGAAAAGTGCAAAACCACAGCACCCCTTTCCCATATACGCTCCAGGGGTATTTTCCATGCTCCTTTGCCCCGTCAGTGAACACGTTGACCACTTCCAGCCCCTGGGTGGTAAAGAAGGAAAAAGCCCCTCCCGCCACAAAAATGGCGGAGAACAGCAAAGCGCCGCCCAGGACCATAAAAATCAAGGTCAGCACTCGGGCAAAATTCCAGGCTATCCCCGCCGTGACGATGGCATAAGGCATTAAAACCAACACCTGCAGCACTCTGCCCAGCCGGGTAAACTCGAACCGGCTTACAAGCACCAGAAATACCGTGCTTCTGGGCCGCACCATAATGCGATCAAACTCGCCATTTGCAATCAGGACTTCCAGCCGGTCGAAGCCCCGGGCGAAGAACTCTGCCAGGTAAAACTGCATCAGCACCACGGTGTAGCACAGCAGCACCTGACTGTAAGTAAATCCCGCAATGGCATGAAAGCGCCGGAACAGGAAAAAGATGCCCAGGAACATGTTGATGGTCACGAAGGCCTGACCGAACATTGCCAAAAAGAAAGACGTCTTGTACTGCATAGCGCTTTTAAAATGAATGGCTAAAAATTTCCCATATAATTTCATATTAAACCTCTATGCCGTTTTAGCGGCTCAATTTGATTGAAAAACGCTATCCTTTGCGTTTTTCCTGTGTGAAATTGAATACTTCATAGACAGAGTCTGTTTCTGTCTTTGGCAGCGTCCGTTGCTTTCTTAGAAGTATTTTTCACGCTAACCTCCCAGCAGCACGGTTTTACGTGTGGCGGCCCGCTCCATCAGCTTTCCGGCGGCCACCAGAACGACGATCCAGAACACCTGCAGAAGCATGGTGGAAGCAATTTCTCCCCCGGCGATGTCCCCGGCATAAATGCGCAAAGGCGTGTTCATCATGGAGGCGAAGGGCAAAAGTTCCGCCACCTGGCGGACGCCGTCCGGCAGGAAAGGCAGAGGAATCACCGCGCCCTCAAAGAGCTCCACCAGTGAAGCAAAAATCGCCCGGGTGCCCTCCACAGAAATGGTGAAAAAGGCGCTGAAATAGACCACCATACAGACGGCTACCCCCACCAGCGTTCCCAGCACAAGAGACAGAATGGATAAAAGAAGCGGGGCCACCCCGGCGGGGGGCGCAATGCCGTAGGGCGCGGGCAGAAGCGACGCCACAATAAGCACCGGAAAGCACCGCAGCAGCGCCTGGGAAAAACGCCGGGCCGCCGTACGGGAGAACCACATGGAATAAATGCTCACCGGGCGGCAAAGCTCATAGGCCACCGCCCCGCTGCGGACAGACTCGAATATCTCATTTTCAAAGCCCCAGGGCTGAAACAGCGCCAGAAAGGCCTGCTGCAGCCAGATGTAAGTGGCGGTGGCCTGGAAGGTCATGGGAAAGGCCTCCGGCTGGCTCTGGTAAAAAGCCCGGTAAGATAAAATCAGCAGCCCGCCCCAGACAAACTGGGTCACAAGTCCGGAAAGGGCCGCCACCCGGTATTGCAGGCCGGTGATTAGACGCAGGCGGAAAAAGGCCAGATACTTTTTCACTCGTTTCATTTTGCCCGCCCCCTATATCTCATAATGCCGGTACAGCTCCGCTATGGTTTCGTCAATCTGCCCGGAAGAGCTTCCCCCCGCCGCCTGTTCGATGTCCGCCAGCGTACCGTCTAAAAGGATCCTCCCTTTGCCAATGAGAATAACGCGGCTGGCCAGGGCTTCGATGTCCTGCATATCGTGGGTGGTGAGGATCACCGTAGTCTTTTCCTCCCGGTTCAGTTCCTTGATGAAATCACGCACCGCCAGCTTGGAAACCGCGTCCAGACCGATGGTAGGCTCATCCAGAAACAGCACTTTCGGGCTGTGGAGCAAAGAAGCAGCAATTTCGCAGCGCATGCGCTGGCCAAGAGAAAGCTGCCGGGTAGGGGTGCGGAGAAGCTGGGAAAGGTCCAGCAGCTCCGTCAACCGGGAAAGGTTTTTTTGATATAATTCATCGGGGATCGCGTATATTTCTTTAAGCAGCTCAAAAGAGTCGATCACAGGCACGTCCCACCAAAGCTGACTGCGCTGGCCAAACACCACGCCGATATGCTTAACGTGCTCTTTGCGCTCCTTCCATGGGACCCTGCCGTCAATCACACATTCACCACCGTCTGGCGTAAGGATCCCGCTCAGAATTTTAATGGTACTGCTCTTTCCCGCGCCGTTTGGACCGATGTAGCCTACCATCTCCCCTTCCTCAATAGAAAAACTCACATCGTCCAGGGCGTGAATTTCCTCGTATTCCCGGTGAAACAGGGCCTTTATCGCCTGGGAGAATCCGGCGTTCCGCCTTGCCACCCGGAAGGTCTTGCGCAAATGAGATACTTCAATCATCGTACACTCCTTTCGTCTGTGGGACGCTTCGCGCCATGGAAGCCAGCCGCGCACAGCCCTTGCCGCCCCGGGTTTGTGTGTTCTCGAAATTGTTGAGCGATCTCTCAGAGAAGCACGCCGCAAGGCCCCGGAAGGAACACCCCCGGGGTATCGTGCCTCTATTTTTCTGCCTTTCATCGGTTTCACGGATACCGCCGAAAAACAACAATTTTATTTTACACTGTAGTCAGAAAAATGTCAACAAAAATTTTTCCAGATTGGAAGAAGCCTGCCGCAAATTCACGATAATACCAGACTTCTTCTTTTTTCGGCAGCCGGTTTTCATGGGCTCTCCCTCACCCGGCAGTCTCCAGAAGGCACAGTTGTTCCCAGAGTATCTCCGCGATTTCCTCCGGGCTTTCCTTTCGCCCTCCTGAAGCTGGACCGGTCAGAATACCGCTGGCAATGCCCGTCCGCATAAACATAAAATACCTGCGGTGCCCAATCAAACAGCGTTTGAAGGCAATTATATTTTGCCCGACGACCTTATTACATCTTCAATAATTTTATCAAAAACATGTTCGCGGTCTGTTGCGGTATCATAAATCGCAAAGCCATACTTTTTTAAATAATCAGTCATGGTGCGCTTAAACGGAATGGCATCTTTTATGACATATTCTCTCAATTCAGCTTTTCGTGGAGCCTTTTTGCCAATGTGGTTTTTCCAGCCCTCGATGGCCCGACAATAATAACATTTTTCATGGCTGAACACCTCACAAAGAAGGTATTAAAAAGCGAAAAAGTTCGTGTTGAACTTTTTCGCTTTCTGACATATAATTCCAATTTTGATAGAAATCCGAGGAAGATGCACGCCCTCAGCTTATTTTACATTCCCTATAAATCAACTAAGATTCATAGGTTGTAAGTAAACTAAGCGAGTCGGGAAGATAAAAAATCTTTTCTTTCAGAAACAACGGATAAAAATATTCGTCTTTTAATTGCTCAAACGGGAGCCACTCAAACAGATGGGTATGGTTTGTTTCTGTTCCGGCAAATTTTCTCCCTCGGTGTAGCAGGTCTGTTCCATGGATATCCATCAGAAAGTACAAGCACAGCTCATGATATCGTAAATGGTCAACATCTTCAGTAAAAAAGCTCTGATTCAGCCATAGAGGCCGCTCAATGTTTGCGGTGATTTCGAGTTCCTCTTGAATTTCCCGAATAATGGCTTGTTCGGCAGTTTCTCCAAGTTTTACCCTGCCGCCGGGTAAATAATAATACGGTGACCGCTCATCATGCATAGCCAAAATCTTCCCGTCAGACAGGATGATTCCACAGACCCGATAGTTAAACTTTTCTTTTTCTACACGAAAGGATATATCCACTTTTGCGCCTCCAATTTTGCCATCAATACTTAATTAAAAAATCTACCGTAATCTTATCAATATCACAGTGGGTTTATGTGGTTTTGACACAAAACAGATGCCCCTTGTCCTTACCCGAAAAAAGTTGGTAGTGCTGTGGAGCCATCGTGAGGTCTCGCCTGTCGGCTCGGTCAGTACGCATCAGCGTTCCACCGG
>CAZXLM010000010.1:0-51920 GCA_964642055.1 uncultured Acutalibacter sp.
CGAGCTGCTGGCCTCCGGCTTTGTGGATACCTTCCGGTATTTTTACCCGGAGCGGGAAGGCGCATACTCCTGGTGGAGCTACATGTACAATTCCCGTCAGAACAACGCCGGGTGGCGCATCGACTATTTTTTGGCTGACGAACGGCTGACGGACAGGCTTTCTGACAGCCTGATTTTAAGTGAAGTCCTGGGCAGCGACCACTGCCCGGTAGAACTGCTTATGAAGGAGTGAAAGCGGTGGGACCCATGAACTACGAAGAAAGACTGGACCTTTTGAAAGCCTGGGCCGCTGAAAGCAAACACACGGTGTTTTTGGGCGGGGCGGGAGTATCCACCATGAGCGGGATCCCGGATTTTCGCAGCGCCCACGGGCTTTACATGGAAAAAAAGCAGGGCATTTCCTACGAGGAAATGCTCTCCCACCAGTTTTTTGTCCGTCACACCGGAGAATTTTATGATTTCCTGCGAAATGTCATGCTCTATCCGGACGCAAGACCCAACGCCGCCCACTACGCCCTCCGTAAGCTGGAATGCGAGGGAAAGCTGGAGGCGGTCATCACCCAAAATATCGACGGCCTGCATCAGATGGCAGGCAGCCGGAACGTCATCGAGCTGCACGGCAACGAGAACCGGTATTTCTGCCAGTCCTGCGGAAAGAAATATGACATGAGCGTAGTCACCGGCTGCTCCGGCATTCCCAGATGTTCCTGCGGCGGCGTGGTAAAGCCGGACGTGGTGCTTTACGGGGAAACTCTGAATCAGGCGGACCTAACGCGGGCGGTGGAATACGCCGAGTGCGCGGAGCTGATGATTGTTGCGGGCACCTCTCTAGTGGTCTATCCTGTGGCGGGGCTGGTCAATTACCTTTCCTCCGGCGCAAGGCTTGTCATTCTCAACCGGGACGAAACGCCCTACGATGGTCGTGCCGATCTGCTTTTCCGGGAGAACCTGGCAACGGTGCTTTCCGACCTTGCCGGGCTGTGATCTTCCGACACGAAGCGTACGGTTTTCCGAAAGAAGCTGTTAGGCTTTAATCGTTAGTTGTTAAATCAGGCTCCTCTTATTTAAGAGGAGCCTTTTCCTGCCCTTCGGCTCTCCCTGTGCCCCTCTCTTGCTTCCCTCGCATTCTTTGCCTCTCCTTGCACTTTTTGCCTTCCCTTGTGTTGCAGGGGGAAAGGGGGCCGCCAAACCGCATTCCCTTCCTCGCCTCCCCTGCTAAGGGGAGGGGGACTGCCGAACCGCATTCCCCTCCTCGCCTCCCCTGCTAAGGGGAGGGGGGACCATGCGATAGCATGGTGGAGGGGTTCATCGTTTTACTGTTAATCCTCCGCTTCGGACGAAACGGCTGATCCAGCCGCTTTTTCCATTTCTTCTACATACCAATCCGGCGGGGGGGCTGGTTCCGTGTAAAATGGGTCGATAATGGTAGTTCCATCCGGTAGAACGGCTTTTCTCCCCATACGCATAGTGCCAGTATCGTTCTCCCAGGGAAGGTCAGGCCACTCCTCCTCGCTGAAATATCTTCCATCGGGCAGGGTCGCGCCGATGATTTTTCCACTGTCGTCATATACCTCCGTTATTCTGTTCGGCCCGGGGTACCCGGCGGTATAATAAACAGGGGCGGAAGAGGTTTCGGAGGAAACCGGCTCAGATTCAGAGGAAACAGGAGCGGAGGAAGCCGGTTCAGAGGCAGAGGAGACCTCCGAAGAAACCGGCATGGAAGAAACCGCGGAAGAAGCCGCCGTATCGCCGCAGCCCGCGCAGAAAAGCAGAAAGACTGCGGAAACCGTTCCCAGAAAAATACTTCGTTTCACAACGACAGGCCTCCTTCTTTCAGGTTTTTTACTGTTAATCCTCCGATTCGGGCGAAACGACCGATCCAGCCGCTTTTTCCATTTCTTCCACATACCAGTCCGGCGGGGGGGCTGGTTCCGTGTAAAATGGGTCGATAATGGTGGTTCCATCCGGCAGAACAGCTTTTCTCCCCATACGCATAGTGCCAGTATCGTTCTCCCAGGGAAGATTAGGCCACTCTTCCTCGCTGAAATATCTTCCATCGGGCAGGGTCGCGCCGATGATCTTTCCATTGTCGTCATATACCTCCGTTATTCTGTTCGGCCCGGGGTACCCGGCGGTATAATAAACAGGGGCGGAAGAGGTTTCGGAGGAAATCGGTTCCGGCTCAGAGGAAACAGGAGCGGAGGAAGCCGGTTCAGAAGCAGAGGAGACCCCCGAAGAAACCGGCGCGGAAGAAACCACGGAAGAAGCCGCCGTATCGCCGCAGCCCGCGCAGAAAAGCAGAAGCAGGACTGCAAGGATCGCTACAAGAAAAATACTTCGTTTCACAACGGCAGACCTCCCTTTTCCAGGTTTTACTCTTAATCCTCCGCTTCGGACGAAGCAGCCGATGGGGGATATAGTTTCATGGCATATGGATCGATAATGGTGGTTCCGTCCGGCAGAACGGCTTTTCTTCCCATAGTAGGGTGCCCCATAGCATCAGTCTTGTACTCCCAGGGAAGGTCAGGCCACTCTTCCTCGCTGAAATATCTTCCATCGGGCAGGGTCGCGCCGATGATTTTTCCACTGTCGTCATATACCTCCGTTATTCTGTTCGGCCCGGGGTACCCGGCGGTATAATAAACAGGGGCGGAAGAGGTTTCGGAGGAAATCGGTTCCGGCTCAGAGGAAACAGGAGCGGAGGAAGCCGGTTCAGAAGCAGAGGAGACCCCCGAAGAAACCGGCGCGGAAGAAACCACGGAAGAAACCGCCGTATCGCCGCAGCCCGCGCAGAAAAACAGAAGCAGGGCTGCAAGGATCGCTACAAGAAAAATACTTCGTTTCACAGCAATAGACCTCCTTCTTTCAGGTTTTTTACTGTTAATCCTCCGCTTCGGACGAAACGGCCGATCCAGCCGCTTTTTCCATTTCTTCCACATACCAGTCCGGCGGGGATTCTGGTTTCGTGGCAAAAGGGTCGATGATAGTCGTTCCATCCGGTAGAACGGCTTCTCTCCCAATGGTATTAGTATAATACTCCCAAGGGAGTTCCCGATATTCTTCCTCACTTATATATCTTCCGTCAGGCAGGGACACGCCGATGATTTTTCCGTTGTCATCATATACGTTTGTCACCCTTCTTTCAGGCAGGGTGTCTCCATTAGTATAATAAATGGGCCCGGAAGAAGTTCTGGAAGAGGGCGATTTTTCAGGCAGGCCATACCAAACGGGCGCAGAGGAGACTTCGGAAGAAACCGGCGTGGAAGAAACCGCAGAAGAAGCCGCCGTATCACCGCAGCCTGCGCAGAAAAGCAGAAGCAGGACTGCGGAAACCGTTCCCAGAAAAATACTTCGTTTCACAACGGCAGGCCTCCTTTTATTCATACGCTTTCAATTTCGGGTAGAGCCATTTGTCGAGAGAAACAGCTGTTCCACACTTCGGCGTACTGTCGGTTAATCCAGTGTTTATAGCAATAACATTTCCGCTGACGTCCAATACGGGACCGCCGCTCATACCATGGAAAAGGCTGGCGTCGCCTCCGTCAGTGCCGGTTGAAAACAGAACCCGGTATGTGGACTGGTCTAGGTTATTTGGCTTGGCAGATGCTTTTCCACTCACTTTGAACATGGGATGGGCATAACCAACTTCTTCTCCGTCTTTTATTTCTGTTGTGTACGGATACCCATAGGTGGTTATGTTCTGCCCGATAAAGTTATCTACACTGATCTGCCTTTTGGTAAGATAGGGATAGCTTCCTCCCATCGTTCCCGATTTGAGCACAACAACGCCCCAATCGGAATCGTAGGTGTGCAGAGTTTTCCAATCGGCGCCGACGCCCATGTCTTTATTATCGATCTGTTTGCGGCCAAAGGGCTTTTCGGTGGTCTGCCCTGGCGCGTAGGCCTGCACAACATACCCTTCGTCGATCCATTCGTATGCGAGATTGCCAGTCCAGTTGTAGTACAGCACATGCCCGGCGGTCGCAACCACCCTGTTGCCCACAAAGAAGCCGGAACCATATTTCCACGTTCCATGTACTTTTACTTCAATTCTGCATACCGTGCTTGTATACCTGTTACTTCTAGGATTGGGAACAGCGGTGAAATCGTTGAAGCTGTAAGGAACAATCGACATGGGCGCGTCCCAATCAGGCTGCTCCAGCTCCCAGGGCGAACCGGCGACAGTTTCATCGTCTTCTTCCTCGAGAAAATCTTCGTACACAAAATATCCGCCGTCCCCGTCGCGCATATAGGTGCCCTCGCGCCGCGGGCCGTCCGCCACAGAACGGGGAACCGCTTCCGGGAGACCGCCCAAATCTTCAACGGGAACAGATATCTCTTCAATGTGTTCATACACAGCCTCTGCCAGGTCCGGATCAAATTCCATCAACGCCTCGCAGGTGTCGCACACAGAGATATCATCTGGAAACTCCCCGTTCTCACAGTCCAGCAGAAATTCGGCGTCAGCCGTCAAAGCCTGCCGCGCAGCTTCCATTTCCACTGAATCTCCGGTTTCAGCAACCGCCAAAGCCGGGGAGGACAGCGCCGCCGTTAAAAGCGCAGCCAACAATAGAGTCAGGATTTTTCTGCGTTTCATTCTTTTCACTCCTTTCTTATACAGCAGTACCGGTTTTTGATTCTGCAAGTTTTCACAAAGATTTCACAAAGAGCAGAATCAGATTTCTATCTATAATTATATACAAAAATCATAGTTCTGTCAAATGTTCTATTTGAAAGTTTTTATACAAAATGTTTATTGTGTAAAAATGATTTTTTCATTTTTTAAAAATCACTGTTGCCGCGCACGCCTCTCCGCCATTCGTTCCGCGAATGCAGTCCTTTGGCGCCCCTTCCCTTTCAGGGGAGGTAAGAAACATAAGGGGAGGCTTTCACTCACCGAAAGTTTTTCGGTTTTGCTTCAGCGAAATCCCAACCAGTCTTCATGGTCAGGAAGAAAAACTTTGCAGTCGAACAGCTTGCTGTTCGACTTGTGCTCATTTTCCATTCCCCATTGTACAATTTTCCCTCTTGACAAATGCCGAACGCACGTTCTATAATAGCAGCAGGCAAGCGAACGCATGTTTGCATTAAAAAGAGGAGGGCAAAGGCTTGGAAAACGGGATCCTGCATGTGGATATGAATAACTTTTATGCCTCCGTGGAAACGCTGTATGCTCCTCAGTACAGGGACGTGCCCATGGCGGTAGCCGGGGACAGGGAAAGCCGCCACGGCATTATCCTTGCCAAAAACATGCTGGCCAAGCAGTGCGGGGTAAAAACAGCAGAGCCCATCTGGCAGGCCAGGAAAAAATGCCCGGAACTTCAGCTGGTACCGCCCCACCACGAACGGTACGCACGCTTTTCCAGGCTGGCAGAGGAGATCTACTGCGAATACACCGACCTGGTGGAAAGCTTCAGCCTGGACGAATGCTGGCTGGACGTGTATGGCAGCCAGCGGCTGTTCGGGGACGGGGAAGCCATCGCCCAGCAGATCAGGGAGCGTGTAAAACGGGAACTGGGGCTGACAGTCTCCATTGGCGTATCCTTCAACAAAGTGTTCGCAAAGCTGGGCAGCGACTATAAAAAGCCCGATGCGGTAACGGTATTCGGCAGGGAGCAGATGGAATCCATTATCTGGAAGCTTCCCTGCGAGGCCCTGTTGTTCGTAGGCCCCCGCACGGAGAAGACCCTGAAAAAATTCGGCCTGCGCACCATAGGGGACATTGCGCACATGGAGCTGCCCGCCATGCGCAGCATGCTGGGGCGGATAGGCGAGACCCTGTGGCTTTACGCCAACGGACTGGACAACTCCCCCGTGAGCGCCGCGGACAGCAGAGAACCGGCGAAAAGCATTGGGAACAGCGTCACCCTGCCCCGGGACATCACCACGGAAGCCGAGGTGCGGGAGACCTTCCTCTCTTTAGCCGAATCGGTAGCCGCCAGCCTGCGGGCCGACGGCATGAAAGCCGGAGAGGTGCAGATCACCGTAAAAAACGGGGATTTTGAGGAATTTCAGCGCCAATGCAAGCTGGAACCGCCCGCCTGCGATTCCCGGTCCCTGTATCAGGCGGCTCTATCCCTGTATCACAGGGAAAACAGGCGCTGGGCTGTGCGGCTTTTGGGGCTGCGGGCTGGAAAGCTTGTTCCCGCCGGGGAGGCCCAGGTCAGCCTGTTCGACAGCGAGGAGAGCCGGGAACGCCTGGAACGGCTGGAAAGCGCTGTGGACCGGGTGCGGGAACGGTACGGCAGAGAAAGCGTCTCCCCGGCGCTGACCATACATTCGGGGAAAAAACAATCCGATTCAAAAAATGGAGGACAGGAAAATGAATGAAATTCTAAGGCTTGACGTCAATGAAAAATGGGCGCATTCGGGCATTGTCCGCGCAGGCAATTTCTGCTTTTTGGGGTATTGCGCAGGCAGGCTGGGAGGAACCATAGAGGAACAGGTAAACGGCGCTTTCGATGAAATGGAACGCAGGCTGGCATTGTTCGGGCTGACGCTGGAAAACGTGGTGCAGATGGACTGCCTGTTCCGGGACGTGTGGAACATTCCCGTCATGGAGCAGGTGATCCGGGAGCGGTTTCATGGAAAATATCCTGTTCGGAAATCCATTCAGACAGAATTTGCCGCTCCCGGCGGCGGAAGAGAGGGCTCCCTGCTGTTTCAGGTGGATGCCGTGGCCTGGTGCCCGGACTGACATTTTCGCCGCAGGGCTTGAGAGAAGGTTGAGACTATGGACTTGCTGGAAAAACTGGAAATCCTGACCGACGCCGCGAAATACGATGTGGCCTGCACCTCCAGCGGAGTGGACCGTCCGGGACAGCCTGGAAAGCTGGGAAATGCGGTGAAGGCGGGAATCTGCCACAGCTTCGCTGCCGACGGCAGGTGCATCTCCCTTTTGAAGGTGCTGATGAGCAACGACTGCGTTTATGACTGCGCCTATTGCGTGAACCGCCATTCCATCGACGGGCCAAGGGCCACCTTCACGCCGGAGGAGCTGGTGAAGCTCACCGTTCAGTTTTACCGCCGGAATTACATCGAAGGGCTGTTTTTAAGCTCCGCCGTGGTGAAAAACCCCGACTATACCTGCGAGCTGATGTTGAAAGCTTTAAAGCTCCTTCGGGAAAGGGAAAACTTCTGGGGATACGTCCATGTGAAGGCCATTCCCGGCGCCAGCCCCCGGCTCACGGAGCAGCTGGGCTTCTACGCCGACCGCATGAGCGTGAATATTGAGCTGCCCTCCCAAAAGAGCCTTTCCCTGCTGGCCCCCCAGAAAAGCAGGGAAAAGATTCTGGCCCCCATGAGCCAGATCCGGGACGGTATCCGGGAAAATTCTACCGACCTTGTGAAATATAAGAGCGCGCAGAAATTTGTGCCGGCGGGGCAGTCCACCCAGATGATCATTGGCGCCACCCCGGAAACAGACCGTCAGATCCTCTCCTTGACGGAGGGGCTCTACAAAAAATACAGTCTCAAACGGGTGTTTTTCTCCGCCTACATGCCGGTGGTCAGCGACAGGAACCTGCCTGCCAAAAACACGTCCCCGCCCCTTCTGCGGGAACACAGGCTGTATCAGGCGGACTGGCTCCTGCGGTTTTACGGCTTTAAAGCAGAGGAGATCCTGGACGACGCCCACCCGGATCTCAACCCCCTGCTGGACCCGAAATGCAGCTGGGCGGTAAATCACATGGAGCTCTTTCCCGTAGAAGTAAACCGCGCTCCCTACGAAATGCTGCTGCGGGTTCCGGGAATCGGAGTCAAAAGCGCCATGCGGATACGCTCCGCCCGGCGCTACGCAAGGCTGGATTTCGACGCCCTGAAAAAGCTGGGCGTGGTATTAAAGCGGGCCAGATATTTTATCGTCTGCAGCGGGAAAAGCATTTCTCCCCTGCCCACGGACAATCCCGCCGTTATTGCGGGGGCCGTCAGCGAACGGGGCTTTTCTCAAAGGGAGCCGGCCCCGCCGGAGCAAATGTCCCTGCTTTCTTCCAGCCAGCCGGGAACGGCTTTCCCCGCTCCCGGCAGAGAGGATGTGGTAAAATGCCTGACAGGCCAAATTTAGTTTACCGCTACGACGGCACCTTTCAGGGCTTCCTCTGCTGTGTGGCCGAGTGTTTTCACGACGGGAGGCTCCCAGCGGCGATCCAGCGCCTGGACGAGCCCCAGGAGACCCTGTTCCCCGTCAAGGCTATCGACACCGTGCCGGAGCTGGCCGCGAGGGTGGAAAGCTCCATTCCGAAAAGGATATCCCCGGAGGCTTCCCACATGCTGCGAAACGCCTTTCTCACCTGCATGGAGGAAAAGGAACTTAAAATGGTCCGGTTCCTGCTGCTGGGCTACAAATACGGGGCGAAGGTGACAAAGCTTTCCGCCAACGACGACATATACGCCATGAACAAAGCGCTGCTCTATCTGAAAAATGAAGCCCACTACCATGTGGAATTTCTGCGGTTTTCCGATCTTGGCGAATTTCTGGCGGCGGAGATCACCCCCAATAACAATGTGCTCCCTTTGATCGCCGCCCATTTCTGCGACCGGTTTTCCGGAGAAAACCTGATGATCTATGACAAAAACCACAAGCTGGGCTTTCTTTACCGGAATACCGGGCAGCGGGAATTTTTCCAGGCGGACAGCGTCCAGCTTCCCCCGCCGGACGAGGAAGAGGAACAGTATCGGGCGCTGTGGAAAAGGTTTTATAAGACCATTGTCATAGAGGGACGGGTCAACCCCAAGCTCCGCATGAACCTGATGCATAAACGGTATTGGAAAAACATGACGGAATTTCAGGAATAAAACAGGGAAGGAGCTGCGGCCCCTTCCCGATTTTTTATAGAAAAATGTTTCCCGGCTCAACCCCGCAGGCGGCGTTCCAGCTTTTCCAGAGGTGGAAGCAGCAGCTTCAGCGCCGTTCCGGTCAAAAGCCCGGAAAAGATGCCGAACAGCAGCAGAAACGGAACATAAAACGTCACCGCGGCAGAGGTGAGAAGATAGGCGCAGAAAAGCTGGGCCCCGTTGTGAACCAGAGCGCCGCAGACGCCCAGGATCATATAAGAGGCCCGTGTCTTCCACAGCGCCCAGACGCACAGGGTGCTGAGCACACCGCCGGACAGGCTCATGAGTCCTGCCGCAACGCCCCGGGTAAGAAAGGCAAAGCCCCCCTTCAGCACCGCCAGAAACAGGGCGCAGGGCAGGCCCAAACTGTTTGCCGCGTACATGGTGACGATATTGGAAAGCCCCAGCTTGAAGCCCGGAGGCGTCATGGGCAGGGGAGGCAGCAGGCCCTCCAGAAACGAAAGAGCCAGCGCCAGCGCCGCCAGTATGCCGGTAAAAGCCACCGTCCCGGATCTTCTTTTCACACGCATTCCCCCTTTTCGTCAAGACGTCTTTACCGGCCCAAGCAGCCAGCCGTTCTCTAATTTGTCAATAGGTCGTCCCGTCCACACCATCGCCGCCCTCCAGCCGCAGGCTGATCCCCGCCGGCAGGCAGATGGCGCTTTCTCCGGCACGAGTCAGCTTTCCCGTTCGGACGCAGACCCTGTCCGGGCACTGAGAGGAAATCACCGCCGCGCCGTCCGGGTAGAAAGCCACAATGAGGGTGATCCCGTTTTCCCCCTCAAGCTCCACCTCTTCCGCAGCATGCAGACCGGAAAGCTCCCGCCGGAGCACCTCCTGTCCCCCCCGCTCCACGATCGCCACAGTCCCCCCCGGCAGCCGGGAAAACGCAAAAAACAGCAGGGCGCAAAGCAGGAGCAGCGCACCCAGCAGCGCGCCGTCCCGGAAAGTGAGCAGCCTTCGGCGGGGGGTCATGACAGCACCTCCAGAGCATAATCCTGCGCAGTCATGGTAAAGTCTTCATAAAGCCCCTCTGTGACCCACACCCTGCCCTCTTCGGTGACGAAGACAGCCTCTGCTCCAAATTTTTCCAGCACCGGCAGGCTCTTTTCCAGCCCCAGCACAAAGCAGGCCGTAGACAGGGCGTCGCTGAGGGCACCGCTTTCGCTTTTTACCGTCACGCTGACAAGGCCGCTTTCCGCCGGGTAGCCCGTGGACGGGTCCAGCAGGTGGTGATAGGTTCTGCCGTTTTCCGTAAAGCACTTTTCATAGCTGCCGGAGGTGGAGACAAAGCCCTCCCGGACAGCCAGCGTGCCAAGAGAACCCTCTCCCGCAGGATCGCGGACAGCGATGGTCCAAGGCTTTCCAAAGGGTTTTTCCCCGTACACGCCTACGCTCCCTCCCACTGCCACGATAGCTCTGTCTACGCCGCTTTCGGCATAGGCTGCCACCGCCGCGTCGCAGGCTGCGCCTTTTCCCACCGCGCCCAGGTCCAAGGCGGTATCGTGCCTGCGCAGGGCGGCAGTGCCGTCTCCCGGCAGCGAAAGAGTGGAATAATCTACCATTTTTACAAATTTTTCGATCATGGAAGCCTCGGGCAGATGGGGATCCTCGTCAAAATCCCACAACCGGCTGACCGGAGCGATGGTGATATCAAAGGCGCCGCCGCTTTCCCTGCACACGTCCAGACTGGTGGAAAGCACCTGCTCGGTCCGAGGGTCCAGAGAGACAAATTCGCTGCCCGCGTTTTCATTGATCTGCGCAATATCGCTTTCCCCCTTTCGCCAGGAAAGCAGATCTTCCAGCTCCGCCGCGGCGTTGGCGGCCTGCCTGGCCCCCTCCTCCCGGTTTTTTCCGTATACGGTCTGCTGGACGTAGGAGCCCATGGAAAAGGTGGTGACTGTATGCCCGGAATCTCCTGTCAAAGCGAAAATGACAATTCCCGCAGCCAGCGCCAGGATCCCAGCGCCTGCCAGGCTGAAGCTCAACCGCCTGGCGGCTTTTGGAGAAAGCTTTTTGATCGGCTTCATGCCGCACCCCCTATTTTCGTGAGAATTGTCTTACAATCATTTTCAAACAAAAACCGCTTTGAAGAAAGACGGTGCTTTTTGAGCAAAACAGCAAAGCTGTAGAGAAAAGAGAGTTGCTTCGCGCTTCAGGACTTCTATTTTACCATGGTTTCACCCTCTTGAAAAGGGAAATTACACCTTTGCAGCTATGGAAACGATCCGGTCGGCCCAGGGACTGTAAAAAGTCTTTTCGTGGGACACCAGAAGCACCGTGCCTGGAAATTCCTGAATGGCCCTGCTCAGCGCCTCCTTGGAGTTCGCGTCCAAATGGTTGGTGGGTTCGTCCAGTATAAGGAAATTGCAGGGATTCCGGGAAAGGAGGCACAGCTTGACCCTGGCCTGCTCACCGCCGCTCAGCGTTCCCAGCGGCTGCTGGGCCTGACGGCTGGAAATGCCGCACTGGGCCAGGCGCTGCCGCAGCTCCTTCTGGGGAAGCCCCGGCCACGCGTTGGACGCCGCCTGCAAGGGTGTGAGGTCTTCATCTTCCCAGCGGAAGTCCTGCTCAAAATACCCCAATGCCACCCCGGGCGAAAAGGAAAAGTTTCCGTCCAGCGGAGGGAGCTCCCCCATCAGGGTCTTGATAAGAGTGGATTTCCCGATCCCGTTAAAGCCGGAAAGCACCACCTTTTCCCCGCCCCGAAGGCAAAAGCTCAGCCCAGGCAGCAGGGGAAAATCGTACCCCACGGAAAGCCTCTTCACCAAAAGGGCCTCGGCCGGAAGGGGCCCTCCCGACGGCAGAAAGTGAAAAAATGGGTGGATCTCCACCAGGTCCGGCGCTTCCAACCGTTCCAGACGCTCCAGCTGTTTTCTCCGGCCCTGGGCCATTTTTGTCCGCTGACCGGCAATGTTTTTCCGGATAAATTCCTCCGTCCGTTTGATCTCCCGCTGCTGGGCAGTATAGCGCCGGAGATAGTCCTCACGCTGCTGCTCCCGCTTTCTCAGAAAGTCCGAATAGGAACCCCGGTATTTCGTGATCTTTCCCTCGCTGATATCACAGATGGACGTGGCCGTCTTTTCCAGAAACCGGTGGTCATGGGTCACCACCAGAAAGGCTTTTTCCAGAGAAGCCAGATACTCCGCCAGCCATGCGGTCTGTTCCTCGTCCAGAAAATTCGTGGGCTCATCCAGCAGCAGCACGTCAGGCTGCTCCAGCAGGAGCTTCGCCAGGATCGCTTTCGCCCGCTGGCCTCCGCTCATCTGGCCCAGAGGGCGGTCCGGGCCGAGGGAATTAAGCCCCAGTCCGAAAAGCGTCTGATGGATCCGGGTATCCACGGTATAAAGCCCTTCCGCTTCCAGCCTTTCCTGAAGAGACGCCGCCCGTTCCAGGGCAGCCGCGTCCCCCGCTCCGGCCTTTTGATAGCACTCTTCCATTTCTTTTTCCACAGCGAACAGATCGTCAAACGCGGAGCGCAAAAACTCCCACAGGGTGATCCTTTCATCGGTCCAGGCATATTGGTCCAGATACCCCGACCTGACCCCCGGCTGCCAGATGACCCTGCCTGCGTCCGGGATCAACTGACCGGTGCAGAACCGGATCAGCGTGCTTTTTCCCACGCCGTTGGCCCCTACGATCCCTACATGCTCGCCTTTATTTAAAACCATGCCTGCCCCCCGGAACAGCACATTGTCCCCAAAGGCATGAGAAAGGTTTTCTATTTCCAAACAGCTCATAACTTTATCCTCCAAAAAAAACAGGGAAAAGCGAAAACCGCTTTCCCCAAAAACACAAAAAGCGGAAGGCCATAGCCTTCCGCACTGTAAAACTACAGGAAAACATACGGACGGCGATCCTCATCGCCTCCGCAGGCTTCCCGATGACTTATGACTGTGCATCGCTATGCCCTGTACAACGTTTCACCGGCAACTGCTGTACAGAGCTCAATTTCTCGTAAGTCTGCTTTCCTGATGATAGCCCATAAATATGCCTCCATGCCCGCGGCGGTTTCTCTAAACAACCGGTTTCCGCCAGGCTCTGCTTCTCCGCTATTATAGCGCAGGCCCTCTGCGCCTGTCAAGAAAAAACACTTTTTACAGTTTTCCAATGACCCTGCTTAAAAGCTTCTGGGCTTTCGCCGCAGAATCCTCGGCAAAAGTGAGAAAATCCACGGTGTCGCTGTCATTGGCATTGTCTGAAATGCTTCGCAGGACCGCGCAGGGAATGTGTCCGGCGCAGCAGACATGGGCGATAGCCCCGCCCTCCATTTCGCAGGCCAGGGCATCGAAGGTCCTGTTGAGCCAATTTGCAAATTCCGGGTCCGCCACGAACCTGTCCCCGGTTGCGATCACGCCGGAATGGACCGTGCCGCTGTATAATCCCTTTGCTTCCTCTGCAAGTTTTTCGGCGATCCCTTCGTCGCAGGGAAACAGCGTTACGGGGAACGAATCCTCTCCGGCGGGCACGTTGATCTCTCCCAGGGGCTGGCCCAGGGGGGAGCCGTCAAAGTCGTACTGGACGCAGGCCGCGGCGACCACCACATCTCCGATATGTACGCCCGGGCCGAGGCCTCCCGCTACACCGATATTCAAAATCAGCCGCGGCTGGAAAAAATCCGCCATCGCCTGGGCGCACAGGGCGGCGTTTACCTTTCCCTCGCTGCACTTGGCGATCACGCAGGGAACGCCGCTGAGCGTTCCCTGGCAGAAACGCACGCCGCTGTGCTCCTGTGTCTCAGAAATCTCCGCCACCTTCAGAAGCCCGTCTACTTCCATATCCATGGCCCCGATAATGCCGATGGGCCGCTTTTTCTCTTCCATGCTCATTTTTCCTCCTTTTTGGAAGTTGTTTTCTCTCTGATAAATTTCAGGAAATCTTCAAATTCGCCCTGAGAAAACCCGTACTGATCGATCAGATAGGCGTTGTCCGGACCATAGTAGAGATACAGGTAATGCCCATGCCTGCGCAGGCCGGTAATCTGAAAATAGGGATAAATGCTGGCGGACTGGATCCCCGCCACCCGGAAGCCGTTGTCATAGAAGGTGTAGCGGGCGGTAGAGGACACGCCCCTGCTGAACACCTTGCGCTGGACCTTTTCCACTGCGTTTCCCATATTAAAGGCCTTAAATGCGTAATAGACCCCGGCGCCCACGGCCAGCAGCTTGAGCCACCATGTCAAATCAAACAGGAACACCGCCGCAATGGCGGCCATGCACATGATTCCGCCCAACAGCAGCGTAGCGAGGTTTTTCCCATAGGAATGATACAGGCTGAAGGTGTGGACTGCTTCTTTTGTACAGTCCGTTTCGTTGACAAATCTGACGGAGCCCAGCGAGTCCTCCTCCCCGTAGGTCTTCCGGTATTCGCTGAGCCGCTCCGCCATTGCCTCTTTACGCTTTTTGTCCAATTTGTTCCGAATGGGAATATAGACAAAGGGGGCCACGATAATGACCACGATCAGCCCCAGCAGCGAAAGAAGCAGCGCCACGTTGACGGGCTCTGGCTCCGGCTTTTCCAGCACGTTTGTGAGCTTTACGGTGCTTACCGTGCTTTCCAGCAGGTCCACCCATTCCTGGGGCAGCGGCTTTCCCTCGGTATAGGTGGCAAAGCTGATGCTGTGCCCGTTGAAAATGGTGCCGTACTGCAGCTCATGGGCCTCGCCCTGTTCAAGATCACCGTCAAGACGGCGGTAGAAGAAGGGCTGCCCGTCCACATCGATATAGCCGCTCGACACTTTGAGCCGGTCGTCCTGCAGATCCGTCTGGTTTTCCAGAAACGCGGTACGCTCCTCCTCGGTCAGTTCTTTCAAATTGTAAATGCTTTCCGTGGTGGCGTTGTCCTGCCGCTGTACCTTCATACAGGCCCCGTCTTCCGTATAGAGATCCGCCAGAATGCCTCTCTCCTGATATTCCTGAAGCTGGGAGGACGGATCGGAAATGCCTGCCAGCGCCCAGGAGGCGTCCGACACGGGCGTTCCCTGATGAAAGGAATAGACAAATTCCTCCGGCACAGTAAAGGTAAAGTCTTCTTCCTCCCATTCCGCCGCCGAAGCGGTCAGGCACAGGGACAGGCACAGTAACACGGCAAACAGCACCGCGGCGGTTTTCTTCGGTTTCAAATTCATCTGTCCTTTATTTAAATTTTCCTTTTCAGGGCTCTCAAGGATATAACGAGGTTTAGTATAACATATTTTTCTCTCCGGCAAAAGGTTTAAAGCGGAAAAAGCAGAAAAATATTGACGGGCCGCCCGGAATGGCGTAAAATTTAAACAAAGAAGCGGCTTTGCTGAAAGGCCGCCGGGAAAGGACGGTCAAACGGATATGATCACTGCGGTTATCACCGGTGCGTCCAGCGGTCTGGGCAAGGAATACATCAACGCCATCATCGCCCAGTACCCCACTGTAGACACCTTCTGGCTGGTAGCACGGCGCAAGGAGCTCCTCAGGGAAATCGCCGAAGAACACCCCGATAAAACCATCGCCGCCATCTCCCTGGATCTTGCCAAAGAAGAAAGCCTGCGCATTTTTGAGCAGCTTCTGAAAGAAAACAATCCGGAGATCAAGGTGCTTGTCAACAACGCCGGCTACGGCAAGGGCGTGGATTTCTTCTCCTCCAACTGCGCGCTGCAAACCGGCATGATAGACCTGAACTGCCGGGCGCTTACGGCGCTTACGCGCATGTGCCTGCCCTACATGCTGGACGACAGCCTGATCTTGAATATTTCCTCCATCGCTGCCTTCGCGCCCACGCCCAGAATGTCCGTGTACTGCGCTACAAAGGCCTATGTGCTGGCGCTTTCCAAAGCCCTCCATGATGAGCTTTCCCCCCGGGGGATCAAGGTGCTGGCTGTCTGCCCCGGCCCAATGGACACGGATTTCTGGAACGTGGCGAACGTGCCGGAGGGAAAATCCAGGCTGATAGACAAGCTGCCCAGGGTCTCTCCCCAGGCGGTGGCCGCAGGCTCTCTGCGGGCGGCCAAACGGGGCAAGCTGGTGTATACCAAGGGCTTCGTTTACAAGCTTTACCATCTTCTCGGGAAAGTGCTGCCCCACGGTTTTCTGATGCAGTTTACAGAGGTTTAAACCTTGGAAAACCTCCTTTTTCTCACAAGCGGCCCGGTTTCCGTACGACCCCTGGCCCAAAAGGACACCCCGCTCCTGCTGAAATGGCTGACAGACTCCCGTGTGCTGGAATGGTACGAGGGCCGGGACGTTGTTTTCACTCCGGAGCGGATCCGAGAGGATTTTTACGAGGAGAGCTCGGACGAACCGGACATGCGCCGGTGCATCGTGGAATATGAGGGCGCGCCGGTGGGATATGTACAGGTCTACCCTTTAGACGCGGCGGGCTTTCGAGAATACGGATATCCCCACCCGGAACGCAGGACCTTCGCCATGGACCAGTTTCTGGGAGAACCGGACTGCTGGAATAAAGGCGTCGGCCGCCGGTTCATTTCCATGATTTTAACACACTTGACGGATCAGGAAGGTGCGGAAGCCGTTCTGCTGGATCCCCACGCCGACAATTTCCGGGCCCTGCACTGCTATGAGGCCTGCGGCTTTCAAAGAAAAAAATTGCTGCCCGCCCACGAGTTGCACGAAGGGCAGCGGAAGGACTGCTGGCTCATGGAATACCGGCCCCACAAAAAGTAAAAAAAGCAGGGCTTTGCGGTCTTGCTTTTTTTTCCTGTCTATAGTATAATGCCCCTGTCACAGGCAGAGTAGGGCGGCCTGTGTGAAGTGCCGGCGGAACGGGGAGTTGTCCGCCGGACGAAAAGCGCGAAGCCTTTCGCGTTTGCAGTATGCCGCCCGCATCCCGCTGCCGCATAGCTGTGCGCTTTTCCTTCTGTTATGCGGCTGTCGCCCTTTGGGGCCTGCCGGATCCATAAACAGGAGGTATTTTTTATGCTCTATGCACACCCATTTTCCCGCGCCTACTGGCGTGACGCGCTGAAGGACTTCAAAAAGCTTCCCACCCTGGCTTTCTCCGCCGTGATGATCGCCGCCTGCATCGCCCTCTCCTACATTCCGTCCATTCACATCGGGGATCAGGTCCGAGTGACCTGGGGCTTTTTGGCCAGAGCCCTGTGCGGCATGGTGGGCGGTCCCGTCAACGCCCTGGTGTTCGGCGCTGCGGAGGATACCATTTCCTACCTGATGCACCCCACAGGGCCCTATTTTCCCGGCTACATGCTCACCACCATGCTGGGCACCCTGCTGTACGCCCTGTTCCTGTACCGGGCAAAGGTCTCCGTGCTCCGCATTTTTCTCGCCAAGCTTTCCACCAACGTGCTGAACGTCACCCTGGGCGCTCTGTGGAGCTCCATTCTCTACGGCAAGGCCTATCTTTACTACGCCTCCGCCAGCCTGGTGAAAAACGCCGTTATGCTGCCCGTGCAGACCGCCATGCTGGCCGTCTTCTTCGCCGCCATGCTCCCCGTCCTGGGCAGGATCGGTTTCCTCCCAGCCCAGAGCAGCAGAAAGCTGTCCTGGAAATAGTCGTGAGTCATAAGTTATTTTAGTTGTCAGCCGCGATGCGGCACATATAGAAAAGGAGCGGGTAAAATGTATGAGCTGATACAGGCCGCAGACAACAGCTATTACGTGCAAAGCCCTGCAAAAATAGGGCTGGTCCGGTTAAACGATACAGACGTATGCTTGATCGACAGCGGAAATGATAAGGACGCTGGGCGAAAGGTCCGGCAGATACTGGACGCGCATCAATGGCGTTTGACCGCGATCTACAACACCCATTCCAACGCCGATCATATAGGCGGCAACCGGTATTTACAAGGACAGACGGGCTGCAAAATATATGCGCCCGGCATAGAATGCGATTTTACACGGCACCCCGTTTTGGAACCGTCCTTTCTGTTTGGCGCCTATCCGCCTGAAGCTTTGAAGCACAAGTTTTTCATGGCGCAGGAAAGCGATGTCGAATATCTCACAAAGGAAGCTTTGCCGTCCGGTATGGAGGCGATCCCCCTGCCCGGTCACTTCTTTGATATGGTGGGCTTCCGCACCTCCGATGATGTGATCTACCTTGCAGACTGCCTTTCCAGCAAAGAGACGCTGGATAAATATCAGATCGGATTTGTCTATGATGTCGCCGCCTACCTCAAAACGCTTGAAATGGTAAAAACCTTAAAGGCAAAATGCTTCGTTCCGGCCCATGGGGCGGCCGTACAGGAAATAGCGCCGCTTGCACAATATAATATGGACAAGGTTCTGGAAATTGCGGAGCATATCGTCCGCCTCTGTAAAGAGCCCCTCTGCTTTGAGCACATTTTGCAAAAGCTGTTTGAAGACTACGGTCTCAGAATGAACTTTGAGCAGTATGCTTTGGTCGGCAGCACCGTCCGGTCCTACCTTGCGTGGTTAAACGATATGGGGAAGCTGGACGTTGTATTTGAAAACAACATGCTGCTGTGGAAGCAGAAATAAGGAAGCAGAAAAAACGAAAGCTATCCTGGAAATAGTTGCTAATCGCTTAGATGCAGAAACCCCGGTGTGCGGTGGCCATGTAATGGTTGCCGCACACCGGGGTTTCATATAAAGAATTATCAGATTTTATACTGTAAATAAATATTTTGACAGCGTTTTTTCTGTAACAAACATTACTCTTTTTTCAAAAAACTTTTTGTTTTTTCTTATTGACTTTTTTGAAAAATCAATGTATTATTTTATTGTTCTATTAAAAAGTGAAAAGGAGGAACTGTAAAATGAAAATCCGAAAACTCAAAGTCTCAAAATTGTACAAGTTCTTAGCCGTATTTCTTTCCCTTGTCATTACTTTGGCCGGCATTCCAATTTCAGCGTCTGCAAATTCAATCAGGACCGCCTATCTGCAAAATTTGGCTGCTGGTACCACTGCCGACTATGAAAGTGTTACTTATGGCGAAGACTGGACGTATGAAGAACTTTTCTCTTCTGTCGGCAAAACTGTAGTAGATGAATACCAATACGTTCAACCGCAGGAAGAAAAAGATATCTTCGGCGAGTTAGAAGCGACAGTTGTTAAATTTTCCGATGGAACAGATGAAATAATTTACCGCCTGCCGATTTACGATACGACTTCGTCCGCAAGAGGTATTTTCAACATACTGAGCTATGTAAACCTTTCGCTTGAAGGAAATGGGGCTGGGACACTTACCGCTAAATTGTGGAGGCTTGGCAACATTGGTTCGTGCAACTTAACAATGACTATTTTGTATGGAACCTGCCGCACCACTCCAGTTCAGAACCACCATAAGCATTTGTCTGGCATTACCTCTATTGGCTCTTTCGTGTCCCCAACTACGCTGACAACCTCCATTAGCACCACCAAGTATTTTTCAGTAAATTTAAAAGGGACATTTATGGATAACAACATTGATCACAGGTTAAACAATATCCTTTTTAACAAAAAGGCTGTTCGTTATCCACAATATACCTGCCCTGTATCCAATATTTACTGCGTACCTCCATATTACACAGATTTTGCAAAAACAGCCTCTGTTGACTGGAATCACACTAATAGAACAACTTATATTACTTACTTTAACAATACATATAACGGAGGCAAGGCGCCCTGGAATTGGGATGAATATGATATTCATCATATTCGTCCACGAAACTATGGCGGAAAAAACGAATATTCGAATTTAATTCCTTTGCCGAGACAAACGCATTATACTTTTACGGGCTGGTGGAACAACTACTCGTGAGGTGATATGGATATGGCGAAAACGATCAAAGAGATCATGGACCTGTTTCTGAACGACCCGCAGTGGGAAATCGGCAAGGTAAAGAAACCTGATCCCCGGGAATATGCGGACTTTATCTCCCGCTATACTCTGCCCGAAGATTACAAAGAGCTTTTATCCATTACCGATGGCTTTGTGCTTTACCACGCCGGAGATTACCGCGTTGACGAAATCGCTTGGATCTTGCAGGTAAAAAACAATCCCGTCTATGGCGGTACAGATTGGAAAGACGAAATTCTGCTAATCGCGCACTTTATGGACCATTACCTGTATATCGATCAAAGTAAAAGCGATTCTTCCCAGTATCTTTACGCAGGCGACTGCTGTTCGCCAGAGACTGTCTGCGTGGGAACAATCACCGACTTCTTCAACGGCCTGATCGACGTAACGGCGCAATACGGCGAAAACGTTTCATTCCCCTTTTGGGAAACGGAAGGAAAACCGATTTTCAATATCATGAAATAGGAAAAAGGACTCCCTCTGCGGGGGAGTCTTTTTTCAAGCCTATTTTTTGTCCCAGCGGGCAAAGGCTCTCCAAAGGGCGCAGATACAGGTCCCCAATAGGCCCGCACCGGCAACGACTGCGAAAATGATGATCCGATCCGGGTCCATATGTCCCGCGAAAATTTCCAGTCCCAAAAGAAACACGCCTACGGCCATCACCAGCAGAAAGATGATCTGGGCGAGATAGACTTTTTTCATCTCACACTTCCCCTCCATCTGTTTGGATCAGGTCTTTCACGATCTCCGCCGCCATCAGCAGGCCCGCTGCAGCGGGCACAAACGCCAGGCTCCCCGGCGTGGGACGGCGGTTTCCTGCTTCGTTTTGGTCTTGTTCGTTCCCTGCTCTTACGGGCAGGGGCGTTTTTGCTTCTTCCGTGGAAAAGACGGCTTTCACGCCCTCTATCCCCCGCTTTTTCAGCTCTCTGCGCATGACCCTTGCCAGAGGGCAGACGCTGGTCTGGGAAATATCCGCCACACGAAAGGCAGCCGGGTCAAATTTATTCCCCGCGCCCATACAGGAAATGACTGGAACGCCCGCCTCCTCCGCCCGGGATATGAGCAGCAGCTTGGAAGTTACCGTGTCGATAGCGTCCGCCACATAATCAAATTGAGAGAAGTCGAAGCTCTGCTCCGTCTCCGCCTTGAAAAACAGAGGCAGGGCAGTCACCCGGCAGTCCGGATTTATTTCTAGCACCCGCTCCCGCTCCGCTTCCGCTTTCAGCTTTCCCACTGTGCTTTCCAGGGCGATGAGCTGGCGGTTGATATTGGTGAGACTTACCCGGTCGCCGTCCACGATGGTCAGCGCTCCCACGCCGCTGCGGGCAAGGGCCTCTATTGCATATCCGCCCACGCCTCCCGCACCGAACACGGCCACATGGGCTTTTTGCAGCATTTGGAGCCTTTCCGGCCCCAGAAGCAGTTCTTCTCTGGAAAAGCGATGGCTCACAGCTCTGTCCCCTCCTCCATTTTGATCTCCCGGGCGTCTGCGGCGCACAGTCCCAGCACCCGTTTTGCTCCGGCCTTATACAGCGTCCCAGCGCATTCCTTCAAAGTGGAGCCGGTGGTGACGATATCGTCTACCAGAAGGACTTCCTTCCCTGCGGTCCCGGAGGCCGCGCCGTAAGCGTTCTTCACATTCTGAGCCCGCTTTTTTCTGGAAAGCTCGTGCTGGGTCTCCGTTTCCCGCATCTTTTCCAGAAGCGGGAGGCAGGGCGCGCCAAGAGTTCTGGCCACAGACTTTGCCAGCAGTTCGCTCTGGTCGTAGCCGCGCTGCCGTTTTTTCTTTTTTGTCATGGGCACCCACGTCACGGCTTCAAAGCTTTCCCCCGCTTTCCGGGCGGCCTCCGCCATCAACCGCCCAAGGGGCTTTGCCAGCGCCCTTTCTCCCCGGAATTTATACCTGTAAAGGGTTTTCCGAAACCCGCCCGCATAGGACAGCGGCGAAACGATCCGGAACCCCTCCGCCCCAGCGCCGGGCAGACTGATCCTCCGCTGGAAAGGCGTTTCCGGCAGCTCTTTTGCGCAGTCCCTGCAAAAGCTTTTCCCGGCGGGAACGACTGTCCCGCACAGCAGGCACCGAGCAGGAAATAAAAGATTCAGAAGCCTTTCGCCAAACCCGGCGCAGGTGGAATGTTCCTGCTTTTTCATACGCTGCGGCAGAACCGCCGGAATGCCTTCCGGCCTTCCTCCGTGTCCTTATAGACCCCGGCGTTGCCGAGAATTTTTCCAAAAATCTCCCCGATACTGTCCTGCATGGCTTTTTCGGCGTTTTTCCCCGTTACGCCCCGGGCTTTTAAGTCCTCATACCACGCCCGGTGCTTTTCCATTTCAGGCCGGGAGAGAATTTCCTCCGCTTTTTCAGGGGCGGAAAAGGCCTCCTGCAAAAGCTGCGTTTCCGTCAGCAGCCTGGGGGGCAGGATGGCAAGTCCCATGACCTCGATAAGCCCGATGTTTTCCTGCTTGATGTGATGATACTCTGCGTGGGGGTGGAACAGACCCAGGGGGTGCTCCTCCGTCGTCCGGTTGTTCCGCAGCACCAGGTCCAGCTCGTAGTCCTCTCCCCGCCGCCGGGCAATAGGAGTGATGGTATTGTGGGGCGTGTCCCCTGTGAATGCCAGAATTTCAGCGCTTTCGTCGGAATAGCTCCGCCATTTTGTCAAAATGCGGTCCGCCAGCTCCGCCAATTCTTCCCGGTTTTGAGAGCGCAGCCGGATCACGGACATGGGCCATTTGACAAGACCGGCTTTCACGTTCCCGAACCCGGTAAAGGAAATTTCTTCCCGGACGGGAGCCTTCGCCATCGGAAACTCGTAATTGCCGCCCTGGAAGTGGTCGTGAGACAGGATCGAACCGCCCACAATAGGCAGATCGGCGTTGGAACCGATAAAATAATGGGGCAGCACCGTGACAAATTCCAGCAGCCGTTCAAAGGATTTTTTGCTCACCTTCATGGGGCGGTGGGTCTCGCTCAGCACGATGCAGTGCTCGTTATAATACACATAGGGAGAATACTGCAAAAACCAGCGCTCTCCGCACAGCTCCAGAGGGATCAGCCGGTGGTTTCCCCTGGCGGCTTGGTTTGCGCTGCCCAAAAATCCCTCGTTTTCCCGGCACAGGGCGCACTTTGGATAGCCGGACTGAGGCGCGTTTTTCGCCGCCGCAATGGCCCGTGGGTCCTTCTCGGGCTTTGACAGGTTGATGGTGATGACCAGCTCCCCATAGGGCGTGGGCGCCGTCCAATGCCGGTCCTTTTCCACCCGATCCACCCGGATATAGTTGGAAGCCCTGCTCAGCCCGTAATAGTAATCCGTGGCAGCTTTGGGAGACTGCCGGTAAAGGGCGCGGAATTTCTCCGTCACCTCAGAGGGCCTGGGCATCAAGCAGTTCATCATTTCCGTATCCAGCCGGTCTCTTGCGTCAATGGTGTCCGGTTGGAGAAGTCCCTGCTCCGCCGCCCAATCACACAGGCGGGAAAGGGGCTGGGCAGGATAGGGCAACGTTTCGCTTACTTTCCGCTCCTCATAGGCGGAAAGCCCCAGCAGGGCCAAAAGCCTGTTTGCCGCGTATGATCTGTCCTCCGGGGCCAGCAGCCCCTTTTGCAGCCCGTACTGTATCAGACAGCTGATCTCCCAATTTACGTCTATCCCGCTCATGCGCCGCGTCTCCTTTTACAATGGATTTTACAGGATCATTGTACATCATCCCCAGCCATAAAACAAGGTTCCCTTATTTATAAAAGAGAGCTTAAAGGCAAAGCTCTTTCTAACGGCCGACAACTAAGAGCTGACGCTCAATTTGGGAAACCCGAGGCAAGAAAAAACACCAGCACAGCCTCCGCCGTCAGAGCAGCCACGGCAGCTATGATGATCTTGATCAACAGTCCCGATTTTTTCCTCCCGGCGTTTTCCCCGTTCGCAGGGGGATTGGGACCTTTCTTTGGCTTTCCCGAATTTATCCTTTTTCCCACGCGCATTTCTCCCCGCCTTTCTTTCATTCTATGGAAAGAAAGCTTTTTGCAAAATTATAGCCCGAATACGGGCTGTTGCCAATAAGCGGACATGAAAATACGATTATAGCAAAATGGAGGGAGGCATTTCCCATGATCGCATTTGACCGTCTTTGGGCGACAATGAAGGAAAAAGGAATATCCCAATACAAATTGATACAGGAGTACAAGGTCAGCAGCGGACAGCTGGACCGTCTGCGCAAAAACGGCAATGTCAGCACTTACACCCTGAACCAGCTCTGCGAGATCCTTTCCTGCCGGTTGGAGGACATTGCCGAATATATTGAAAACAAGTAACCTGCGGTTGGCAATTCGCGCCTTTGGGCTTTCCAGTGCTTTACCCTGCGGCCCGCGTCAAAGTATCCATGACAGACCGGGGCCACAGCTTAAATAAAGAAAACGGACACTCGCAAGAGTATCCGTTTTACTGATAGAAATACTTTTAAAAATTATGCATCAGTTTGCCGCGCTGGTAGGCTTTTCCCTTTTTCCCTTGGGCTTGATATCCCCGGCGGCAGTGAGGGCCATTTTGGTAAGCGTGGGACCCACAAGCTCATAGATCAGCACACCAAACAGCACGATGCTGCGAATGGTGGTGCCGATCTCCCCCAGCACGCCCACCTGAGAAGCCATACCCAGGGCCACGCCTGCCTGGGGCAGCAGGGTGATGCCCAGATATTTCTGTATCGCCGGGGAACAATGAGCCAAACGACTGCTGCCCAAAGCGCCCAAATACTTGCCAATGGAACGGGACAGGATATACACCACACCGATCCCAACAATGGTCAGGTCCTGGAACAGGTCCAGCCGCAGCTCCGCGCCGCTGAGCACAAAAAACAGCACCAGCAGAGGGGCGGACCAGCGATCCGCACGCTCCATCAGGTCTGAAGAATTGGAGCAGGTGTTGCAGAACACTGTGCCCAGCATCATACACACCAGAAGAGAAGAGAACTTGATCGTCAGCTCTCCGATCTGGAAATTGAGCATGGAAAGGGCCACTGCCAGGATCACAAAACCTGCAATGATCGCTACGCGGTTCCGCCGGGACAAAAACCAGTTTTCCATAAAGGTAAGCACCCAGCCAAGCAAAGCGCCCAGCAGCAGAGAAAGCACGATCTCCACCAGCGGCGCTACCGCGATAGATACGATGCTGGCCCGGCTGGTCATCATGGCCTGAGCCGCGCCAAAGGAAACCGCGAAGATGACCAGGCCCACGGCGTCGTCCAGCGCTACCACAGGCAGCAGGATATCCGTTACCGGGCCTTTGGCCTTGTACTGCCGCACCACCATGAGCGTAGCGGCGGGAGCGGTGGCGGCGGCGATGGCGCCCAAAGTGATTGCTGCAGGAACCGGCAGCCTATCCCCAAGGAATATGTGCAGGACCAGCAGAGCGGCGTCTACCAGCAGAGTGGCGGTAAGAGCCTGAATGATCCCCACGATCACGGCAGCTCGGCCGGTGGTCTTCAAGGAAGACAGCCGGAACTCGCTGCCGATGGCAAAGGCGATAAAACCCAGAGCCACATCGGAAATAGGCTGAAGGACCTCCACCTGCTCAAAGCTGTTGAAGCCTACGCCGGGGATCCCCAGCCTGCCGATCAGGCAGGGGCCGAGGAGAACGCCGGTGATCAAATAGGCGGTGACGTCCGGCAAATGAATGTGCTTGAACAGCCGGGTCATCAGCAGGCCTGCCACCAGCGCTACGGAAATACAAAGAAGCTCAGTCATACAAAACCCTCTTTCTCAGATAAAGCCGAAAACGCCTTTTATATTACCTTCATTTTCCCCTTTTGTCAACTGTTTTCCATGTATTCCTCAATCCCCTCCGCCGACAGGAACACCGGACCGAAAAGAGCCTGAAATTCGCGGAAAAAGGAAGGAGCCGCCGCCTGAAAAATCAGACGGCGGCTCCCCGGCTGGATCGCAGCCATGATATCGGCTTTTACGCTTCTTCGGCGTTTTCCCCATCTTCCGGTTCAGGCACGTCCTCCGCCAGGACCTCTGCCCCGCCGGCCTCCATCTGTTCCAATACTTTGGCTATAACGTACAGTGCCCGCACATAGGTGTGGCTGGCGTCGATCCTGATATCGCCGTCCGCCGTGCTGCCGGTGCCTGTCAAGCCCAGCTCATCATATACCCGCCGTACCGCGTCCCTTGCCCAGGCGGGCACGGAATCGATGGTTTTGTACCGGACTTCCTTGCCCTCATACACCTTTTCCGCCTCCTGCCGGGCCAGCCGGGCCACTTCCTCTCTGGTCATATCTGTTCCCTCCATTTCCTCAACAAGCGCCGGGAAATCCCGATACGCTCTGTCCATATCGAACCGCTTTCCGTTTAAAAGGCCGTTGTTGCTGAACTGCCACATTCCCACAGGACCCTTATAGTCAAGAGTGCTGTTCCACTGGGCCACCCATCTGTCGTAAGAGGCCAGCCGCGGGTTGTTCAGCCGGGTCTCCATCCAATATAAAAACGAATAGATCCCGCAGTAATATCCTGCGGCTTTCACGGCTTCACAGAAGGTAATGCAATTGTCGATGAGCGCCTCTCCCGCAGGCAGCGTGCTGTCTTCCACGTCGTACCATACGCCGTAAAGAGGGCGCTTCCCCTTCAGCAGCCGCAGAGCATGGGCAGCCTCGCTCTTCGCCATCTCCGTGCTCCTGGCGTAAGAATAGAGATAGACGCCATAGGGTATCCCGGCTTTCTCACACTTTTGCACATTGGCCTCGTACTCCGTGTCGTCCTGGTTCTCATAATCACTGCCATAGCCGCACCGGATTATAATGAAATCCACCTGGCCTTTTAAGGCAAGGATGTCCACATCACCGTTAAACTCCGAAATGTCAATGCCTGTCGCTAAAGCTTCCGCCATACTTCAATACTTCACCTCCTGCATAGCTTATGCCGGACAGGCGGAATTTGCTACTGAGGAGTCCAAAAATGCCGGATTTTTTCCCTGAGACCGGCTGTTTCCAAATGGGCCGCGCACATGCGGCAGATTTTCTGTGTTAAAGGCTTGACTTGCGGCAGAAAATCTGCTATAGTATTTCCTGTTGTGGGGGCATAGCTCAGCTGGTTAGAGCGCCTGCTTCACACGTAGGAGGTCACAGGTTCGAGTCCTGTTGTCCCCACCATAGAGAAAGAGACAGCCTGTGTGGCTGTCTCTTTCTCTATGCGCAGATAAGCACAGGACTTGGACCTGTGACATTAAAATAAGAGCGTTTTCCTTATAAAAGCCCTTTGGCTGATTTTCACATTTTCCCGCAAGGGGGGTTGACAAAAGAAGTAATTCAATATATGATATATATGCTCCAATTAGAGCATATATATCATATTTGAGGAGATGTTATTGCGATGAATGATAGCCTGAGCGAAAAAGTTTCCGTCAACATCAACGTTTCTACGCTGTCCCAGATCGACTTGCTGGTGGATAACGCCTTCTACTCCAATCGGAGCGACTTCATCAACCAGGCGCTCCGCGAGTCTCTGCGCCAGCAGCAAAGCACCTTGGAGCGAATCATCAGTCAGAATGCCGCGGCGGCCGAACACAAAAAGGAGCATTGGTTCTTTGGCATATTCAGGCTGACAGAGGCAGATGTACATGCGTTTGCAGAGCTGGGCGGAGAGTTCACCATCTCCGGCTACGGCATGCTGGTCATCGAAAACGGGATAAACGAGGAGGAACTGTTTGCCGCGGTTCGGGACATTCGCGTCAAGGGAAAAACCATCTGCAAAAATTCAATCAAAACGCGGTACGGCCTCAAGTAAAATGCCGGTTAGGTTTTGAACCGCTTTCACTTGGAAACAACCCTGCCTTTCCTCCGCGCAGCCTAGGCTTGTGCATTGACCTGCGGCGGGAAAACAGTTTTCAATCCGCCGCTTTTCCTGCTTTACAGCAGTTTTTCAGACGCCAGGGACTTGACGTTTTCCGCCAGGTCGCCGGCGTCTTTTTCCACCGCCTCACGAAACATTTCCCGGAATTTTTTCAGCGCCTTGATATCCTGAAGCAGATGGTTTTTCTCCTGCTCCAGATTTTCCAGGACGTCCGGCGGCGCTGCGCTTTTCAGCTCTTGCAGCTCTTTTTGCAGCCGGATATTTTCCGCCCGCAGCCCGTCCGCCTGTTCTTCCAGAGCGTTCATGCAGGCCCGGGCGCTTTTCCATTCTCTGTCCGCTTCGTCCGCCGCCATGGCCAGATCCTGTAAAAACGCATCTACCTGCCGGGCATTGTACCATTTTCCCCGCGTGGAAAACCTAACGTCCTCCAGCGCCTTTTTGGTCAACTTCATAAGAGCCCTCCTCTGCCTTCATTTTTTCCAGAAATTCTTTCCGGCTGTACAAAGCGTTCAGGGCTTGCAGCAGACCGTTTGCGGAAAGTCTTTCCGGCAGCACAAAGGCCTTTTGCAGGGCCTTTCTCTTTTCTTCGCTGTGTTCGCCGCCGGACAAGCCCAGCGCATACAAGTCCGCTTTGGAAATTTTCTCCTCCCGCCCGCTCTTTAGAAGCTCCGCCCCGCCTATAGTGGCTCCGGCCCGTTCCAGCGCTTCCCTGAGAACAGCGGTCTCCATGCCTTCCACGCCCAGCTTCCCCTCTTTGGACGGCGCGGATTTCCGCCGTTCCTTTCCCGCAATATCGGGAATATAGGCGTGCTTTACCTGAGATTTCGGAATACAGGAGGAAATGCGGCTGCGGATCAAAAAGCCCGCGCCGTCGCTGTCGGTCAGCACCAGGAGACCCCGCTCTTCAGCCAGCCGCCGAAGGTATTTCATTTTTTCCCGGTCCTGGAAAATGCCGAAACCGTTTGTCTCTACGATAATGCCGTCCACCAGCGAGGAAAGCTTGATCTTATCGTACTTCCCTTCCACCACGATGGCTTCCTTCACTCGGATCAACGCTCTTTTTCCCCCTTCGCCGCCAGCAGCAGCCCGGCGATCAGCTTTTCCAGCACCAGCCTTCCCTCCAGCCGGGAACCCTTCAGAGCCGTGTCTGCCTCCAAAAGCAGGGAAAGGCTTGCCCGAAGGGTCTCAGGTTTTATATTCCGCGCGCTGCGTTCGGCGTTTCTCAACCGAAATTCCTTTCCCTTATATTCCCCGTATTCCCCTGCGGCGGCAGCGGGCAGTCCGTTTTCCAGCGCCGTTTTTACCCGGTACATATCCACATAGGAGGAGGAGAGGGCTCCGAGAATGGCAATGGGCTCCTCGTTCTGATAAAACAGCGTATCCAGCAGGGCATAGGCTTTTTCGTAGTTTCCGGCCACCAGCGCGTTAGACATGAGAAACACCGTGGTTTCCGTCGTCTTTGGGACCAGCGCTTCGATCATTTCCACGGTAATTTCGGGAATGGCCCAATTGTCCGCCGCCTGGGCCTGCCCAAGGGCAAAGGCGCAGAGCTTTTCTATTTCGCCCAGCAACTGGGTCACGTTCTGCCCGGCGTATTCCACGATCCGCCCGGCGTTCTGCCGGGAAAGGGAGCAGCCCGCCTTTTCCGCTTCCCGGAGCAGCAGCTTCTGCAGGTCCTGGACGCTGCGCCGTCCGCACAGCAGGACCTCCCCTTTTTCCTCAACTTTTTTCAGGAATTTTTTCCATTTGGCGGATTTTTTTCCATCGAAATCCAGGGTGGGATACCAAAACGCCAGCGTCGTGGTCTCCGGCACCTGATCCAGGAGCTCGTAAAGCTTGTCAAGCTCAGCGCCGTCCTTTTCCTCTAAATTGAAATCTGCCACCGAAACACACTTGTGCTCCGCGAAAAAGGGCAGGGCCACAGCCGCATCGGCAATGCTGTCTACCGTGGAGTCGTTGCTGAACTCGTTGCTGTTAAATTCCGGGAAAGGACCTTCCCCGGCTTTTTTGATCAATCTTCCGGCCGCCCGCTTCACCAGGTATTTTTCCTCGCCCCCCACCACATAGAGGCTGTAAAGCTCCCCGGCGGCCAGCTGTCTTCTCAATTCGGCCTCTCCTATTTCAGGCATATGGTTTCCCCCCTGAAGCTGACGCTGCCGTCCCGGAACAAATCGAGATACAGCCCGTCCCCGCCGGGAAAGAGATACCGGCCGGAAGGCAGCCTGTTCAGCGCGTCTTTTTCCTGTTTTTCTATTATACCATCATTCTGCAAAACGGTAAACGGTGAATTGATCCGGCTTCCTATCTGGGTAGTAAACAAAAACCCACAGCTTCCCGTCCCGGTCTTTCCTGTCTCCACAATAACGGAGTTTCCGTAGGCTTCCACCGTCAGCCGCTGCATCTGATGCTCTGATGTGATCCTCACGCCGTCCAGGACTTCCAGATCATTTCCGTCCTCCAGATAAACACGGGCAGAATTTCTGCCTGCCAGCAGCAGCTCCCGTCCCAGGCGGGTTCCGGAGGGAAGAGCCAGCCTGTCCGCGCCGAATGTTTCCAGAAGGCTCACGGCCGCTTCCCCTGCGTCCCGGTCCCGCACCGGCATACAGAGGATCTCCACCTTGCCGATATTGTTCCGAAGCAGCAGGTCCTCCGCCGCGTTTGTCCGGTAGCCTCCCAAGGACAAAACTGCCGCCCGGCGGTTTTTCATGACCACCACGCAGGAGGAATCCGGAACGGTGATAAAGGTCACCGTATCTCTGCCTCCGTTTTCCAGCGCCCGTCCGCAGCCGGACAGCAGCAGAATTCCCATGAGGGCCGCACAAACCGCCGGCCTGCTCCGCCGGAAGGCCCACAGCATGGAAAGGATCAGCAGGACCCCGGCCAATACGATGAGCCCCGCCGGTTGGGAAAGGTTCAGATATGTTTCCGGGATCTGTGCCAGACGCGCCGCGGCATTCAAGGAAAATCTTGCCAGCCACCCCGCGCAGAAAGCAAAGGGCCGCGACAGAGCAAAACAGCCCGGCAGCACTCCCAAAACCGCCGCAGCCAGAGAAAGATACAGCAGCAGGGTGCATGGGAAGACCAAAATCAGGCTTGCCAGCGGGGCGAGGAGAGAAATTCCCCCGAATACCGCGATCTGCAGGGGCAGGGTAAAGAGCATGGCGGAAAAGGTCATGCTCAGCGAGCCTGCCGCCGGCGCCAGCAGACGGCGGAGCTTTTCCTTCTTTTCAAAAGACCGCAGAAGTCCATGAAATATCCGGCTGCCCAGAAGCAGTATCCCCAGCGTGGAAAACACAGACAGCGCGAATCCCAGATCCCCGCCGGAAAACGGATTTGCAAGGCAGATGATGAAAACGGCAAAACCCAGGGAATTGACGCTGTCCGCTTTCCGGCCCAGACACCCGGCCAGTAGCGCAATGATATACATGATGGCGCTGCGCACGGCGGACACCGGAAACCCAATCAGGAACAGGAACCCCGCAAGCATACCGGCAGTCAGCAGGTTCCTGCCGGTCCTGTTCAGGCGGAGCACAGTAAACAGCATGGAAAGGCAGGAGGCCAGCGCCGTCATGTGCAGGCCGGAGATCACCAGCAGATGGGAAGCGCCGATCTTCTTGAAATTCCCGTAACTCCGGTCCGAGACCCTTTCCTTTTCACCCAGCAGAACGGCCCGTATCAGGCCAGCTTCCTCCGACGGAAGCTGCTTCTCGATGCTCCGCCCAAGGCTTCTCCGCCAGCGGGCGGCCCATTCGCCCGGCGGGCTTCCGGGATCGGGAACTGCTGCGGCCGTCTCATAGTCGGAAAGATAGGCGCCGAGGACCACACCGTCCGCCAGCCAGGAGTTCCGGCTGGAATACAGTCCTCCGGAGCTGTCAAAGGCATAAAAGCTCACGGTGCATTCCACCCCGTCATACGGCTGGCAGGAAATGGGCCGCCAGGTGGAGATCCTGGCTGTAAATTCAGGCATTTTCAAAGACTCCCCGTTGACGGAAACCTTCTCCACCCTGACTTGGTAATAGATCCTATCCTGCTTTTCCTGGGGATAATCCAGCACAGTCCCGTAAATCCTGGCCTTCACGCCGTCCAGTTTTTCCATAGGCGAAGCCGCCGTTTCCCAGGACCGCGCGTACAGGGACAGGCTCAGCGCCCCGGCAAGGAAAATCAGAGCCGAAGCGTAGAGAACAGAGAAAGCTCCCGGGGGTCTTTCTCCCGGAAGCTTTTCCGATCTTTTATCATATTTTTTGCCCCACAGCCAAAGGGCCGCCAGCCCAAAAAGCGCGCAGAAGCCAAGACCCATACAGGCAAAAATCAACGCTTTTACCGCGGCGGTCTCTATGCAGGCAGCCAGCGCGAGAAAGGCAAAAACGGCTCCACCCAGCAGGGCAAACGGGCGTTTCATCTACTTGAAGAACAGAGGCAGGGGCTCCAGATAAACGATATCGTCCCGGTCCTTGGCGTCGCCCTCCGCCAGCACACAGGCTCTTCCCACCACCTTGGCGCCGATGCTGTGAAGCAGTTCTTCCATAGCCGCCAGGGATTCGCCGGTGGAGATCACATCGTCCACAATGAGAATGCGCTTTCCCTTCAGGTTTTCACAGTCCGCCTTGCTGAGATACAGCTTTTGCACATGGTCCGTGGTGATGGACTTTACCTCTACGTGAATGGGATCCTCCATGTAAGCCTTTATGCCCTTCCGGGCCACCACATAATTGCGGCAGCCTATTCTGGCCATTTCATAAGCCAGGGGAATGCCCTTGCTCTCGGCGGTGACGATCACATCGTGCTCCGGGCATTTTTCCATCAGGGCCTTTGCCGCGGCCTCAGTGATCTCCACATCGCTGAACATGACGAAGCCCGCAATATCCATATGCTCGTTGATGGGGCAGATGGGAAGCTCCCTGTCGCAGCCCGCAATGTTCATTTTGTAAACTTCTCCCATACAGCATTCTCCTTTTTTCTGATAAATTGGCCCTTCGGCCTGATTGACAACTCCGATCCGTTCTATTTCTCCGGCGGGTATGGCGGCCAGCCCTCGTCAGAGCAAGGCTTGCTGTTTCGCCGCCTGTTTTACAAACCGGCGGCTGTGAAGCTCGCCTGCTCTTCCTCTCCGAAAAAAGCCATTCGGCTTTTTTCGGGAAAGCATGGTCAATCTTCCGGCGGATATGGCGGCCAGCCCATAGTTTTACCACCCAGCAGGTGGAAATGCAGATGCTGCACGCTCTGCATGCCGTCCCTGCCGCAGTTATTCACGATCCTAAATCCGTTTGTAAGCCCAAGCTCTTTGGAAAGCCTTGCAGTTGTTTCAAAGATATGTGCCACCACGGCGCTGTTTTCCGGCGTGAGCTCCGCGGCGGAGGCAATGTGTTCCTTGGGGATCAGCAGCACATGGACAGGGGCCTGGGGATCCAGGTCCTTAAAAGCTAAAACCGTCTCGTCTTCATACACCTTTTGGGAGGGGATCTCCCCTGCCGCAATTTTGCAGAAAATGCAGTCTTCCATTTTTACACGCTCCTTTGCAAGATTTCAGGTCGTGGGGTTTCACCCCACACCCTACCACCTTTGAAAAGGTGGACGAAACTTCTTCTCCGCATGGCGGTCATATGGCAAAGCCATATGGCTTCCATGCGGCGTAAAGGTTTTTGCTTCGCTTTTTTCAAAAAGCGGATGGGGTCTGGGGCAAAGCCCCAGGGTCTCAAGCGCCCAGCTGCGCCCGCACCAGCTCCGGTACAGCCGCCAATGCCTCGTCCAGCTTAGTCTGGTCCTTTGCACCTGCCATGGCGAAATCGGGTTTACCGCCGCCGTTGCCGCCGGTCAGGGCAGCCACCTGCTTGACCAGATCCCCGGCCCGCAGGCCCTTTTCCTGAGCAGGCTTGTTACAGACCGCCGCCAGCGCGGCCTTGCCGCCGCTGACGCCTGCGAACACCGCCGCGGCCCCTTCGGGGCGCTCCTTCACCTTGTCGCACAAAGAACGCAGGGCATTGCCGTCCATGCCGGAAAGCAGGGCGAACATCACCTTGATCCCGTCTATCTCCTGGGCGTTTTGGAACACGCCCTCCAAATTGGCAGACGCAACCTTCGCGTTCAGAACCTCTATGGTCTTTTCCCGCTCCTTCGCTTCCGCCATCATCTGTCTGGCTCTGGCGGGCAGCTCTGCCGGGGTGGGGACTTTCAGCGCAAGAGCCGTCTCCTGCAGGGTGAGCTCACGGGCCGTCAGCATGGCCAGAACGCCTGCGCCGGTCACGCCCTCGATCCGCCTTACACCGGAGGCCACCGAGGATTCGGAAACGATCTTGAACAGTCCCAGCCGGGCGGTGTTATCCATATGGGTGCCGCCGCAGAACTCCTTGGAGAAACCGTCCTCCACGGAAACCACCCGGACGATATCGCCGTACTTTTCACCGAACAGAGCCATAGCGCCGCTCTTTTTTGCCTCTTCAATGGGCATTTCCACCGTGGCGACGGGAATGGCTTTCAGAATCTCATCGTTTACCAGCGCCTCTACGGCGGTGATCTCCTCAGGCGTCATAGCGGAGAAATGAGTAAAGTCGAACCGGACATGCTGCTCGTTTACAAGCTGTCCCGCCTGCTCCACATGGTCGCCCAGCACCCGGCGCAGAGCCGCCTGAAGCAGGTGTGCCGCCGTGTGGTTGCGCATGATGGCATTCCTGCGCATGGAATCTACCGCGGCGTCAACGGTATCGTCCACCCGCAGCGTTCCCTCGGCCACCACGCTGCGGTGGAGATAAACGCCCTCGTACTTGGTGGTATCTATCACGTCCACTGTCACGCCTTCCGCTTCCAGCGTGCCGCTGTCGCCCACCTGGCCGCCGCCTTCCCCATAGAAGGGAGTGGCGTCCAGCGCTACGGAAATTTCATCGCCCGTTTCGGCGGAATTCACCTGTTCCCCGGCCTTGATGATCGCCAGCACTTTCGCCGGAGCCTTCAGCTGGGTATAGCCTACGAACTGGGTAGCAGGCAGCCCGGCAGCAGCGGTGTTTTCTCCCTTCCACGCGTCTGCGCCGGCGTCCTTCCGGGCGTTTCTGGCCCGCTCCCGCTGCTGGCGCATCAGGTTCATAAAGCGCTCCTCGTCTATCTCCATGCCCCGCTCGGCCAGAATTTCCCTGGTCAGATCCAGCGGGAAACCATAGGTGTCGCTGAGAACAAAGGCGTTATCGCCAGAAAAGACCTTGGAATCCGCCTTGTCAATGAAGCTGTTCAGCAGAGAAAGCCCCTGGTCGATGGTCTTCGCAAAGCTTTCTTCCTCAAAGGAAATGACCCTTTTGATGGTGGCTTTCTTTTCCAAAAGCTCCGGATAAGCTTTTTCATTTTCCCGCACTACCGTTTCCGCCACTTCCGCCAAGAAAGGCTCGCTGATGCCCAAAAGCTTTCCATGGCGGGCCGCCCGGCGAAGCAGGCGGCGCAGCACATAGCCCCGGCCCTCGTTGCTGGGCAGCACGCCATCGCCGATCATAAATACGGTGCTGCGAATGTGGTCGGTGATGATGCGCAGGGAAATGTCCGTTTTTTCATTGGCACCGTACTCCACCCCGGAAATGCGGGAAACGTGCTTCATGATGTTCTGCACCGTATCCACCAGGAACAGGTTATCCACGTTCTGCATGACGCAGGCCAGACGTTCCATGCCCATGCCGGTGTCGATGTTTTCCCGGCCCAGAGGCGTATAGTTTCCCTGTCCGTCGTTGTTGAACTGGGAAAATACCAGGTTCCAGATCTCCACATAGCGGTCGCATTCGCAGCCCACATCGCAGGTGGGCTTGCCGCAGCTGTGCTCCGGGCCCCGGTCAAAATAGATCTCCGAGCAGGGGCCGCAGGGACCGGAGCCGTGCTCCCAGAAATTGTCCTCCTTGCCCATGCGGCGCATGTGGCTTTCGGGCACGCCGACCTCCTTCGTCCAGATGTCCCACGCCGCGTCGTCCTCCTGATAAACAGTGACGTAGAGCTTTTCCGGCGGCATTTCCAGGACCTCTGTGAAAAATTCCCAGGCCCAGGAAATGGCTTCCTTTTTGAAGTAATCGTTAAAGGAGAAATTGCCCAGCATTTCAAAGAAGGTGCCGTGGCGGTCGTCGATGCCAACGCTGTCGATATCCGGTGTGCGGATACATTTCTGACAGGTGGTCACCCTGACCCGGGGCGGCGTTACTTCGCCGGTGAAGTACTTCTTCATGGGAGCCATGCCGGAGTTGATCAGCAAGAGGCTGTTGTCCCCCTGGGGGATCAGGGAGAAGCTGGGAAGCCGCAAATGCCCCTTGCTCTCAAAAAATTCCAGATATTTTTCTCTCAGTTCGTTCAAGCCCGTCCATTTCATAGTAGTTCCTCCTTACATTTCTTTGACCGGAAATCTATCCTGTTCGGCAGCTGCCGTTTTTTCCGATTTTAATTTTTCCCGCTCAGGAACTCGGCCAATTCCCGAAGCTTTTTGCTTACGCCCGGTTCGTCCAGGGCCGGGGCGGCGTTGGTGTTGTGGCAGACCACCGCCGGGAAAATGCTCTCGCAGCCCATTTGGTGCAGCAGCGTTTCCGCCGTTTCCCGCGCCCGCCGGGGGCTCCCATCGCCGCCGCCCACCAGAATCAGCCCGCCGCGCTTGCCGTGAAGCGGGGACGTCTTTCCCCGGAAGGCCGACCCGCAGTAATACTGCTGCAGCCGGCTGAGTACGGAAAGCAAGGGCCCGGGCAGCTCCGAAAAATAGATGGGAGAGGCGATCACTACGGCGCCGCAGGTGAGAAGCTCTTTCTCAAGCGCCTGCCAGCCGTCCTTTTGGGCACAACCATCCTGCTCCCAGCAATATTGGCAGTCTGTGCAGGGAGCGATTTTTGAGGAGTAGGCCTTTACCTCCGCCGCTTCTCCCGGCAGGAACGTTCGAAGCTGCCGAAGCAGGGCGGCCGTGTCTCCCCGATTTCTTGGAGAACCGTTCCAAATCAAGGTTTTCATGACCGCTCCTTTCCCGCAAAAAAATATAGACCAACCCGACCCCACATGGGACGGACTGATCCGCGGTACCACCCAAATTGCCAGAAAAAACCGTCAGGTTTCCTTTTGGCCTCCTCTTTTCCGTTAACGCCGGAAAACGCCGGCATTCCTCACGCCGGGCGCGCAACAGGTCGTCCTGTTTCGTTGGGAGCGGCCTGCCCTTTGATCCAAACGGCTTTCACCGACCGCCGTCTCTCTTGATGAACCGCAAAGGGCATCTTCTCCGCGCGCGGTTTCCTTTTCAAGCCCATTATATCCGCCTGCCAGCCTTCTGTCAATGTTTTTGTTGACAAAGGCAAGAGTCGGGCTTTATACTGGATTGTACTATCGAAAAAGAGGAGTGGAGTCCCCATGCCCGCAGCCCAAACGGAAAAAGGCGGATTTTATCCGCAGATCCGGAAGCTGGCAATCCCTATTATATTGCAGAACCTGTTGAGCGCCGCCGTCAGCTCCGCCGATGTGGTGATGCTCAACTTTGTGGGGCAGTCCCACATTTCTGCAGTTTCGCTGGCCTCTCAATATACCAGTATCCTGTTTATGGTGTTTTACGGTCTTGGCACCGGCGCCACTATGCTTTGCGCCCAGTATTTCGGCAAGGGCGATCAAAAAGCCATCAATGTGGTAGAGGGCATTGCCCTTCGCTTTTCCATGATCATTGCCCTGCTTTTCGCGGCAGGCGTTTTCTTTGTTCCGGAGCCGATGATGAGCCTTTTCACCACGGACCCGGAGCTCATCGAGATCGGCGCCTCCTACCTGCGTATTCTGAGCGTGGCCTATCTCTGCTGGGGCGTGACAGAGGTGTTTCTCGCGGTCCTGCGCAGCATCGGCCGGGTAGCCGTCAGCACGGCGTTGAACACCTTTGCCTTTACGGCGAATATCTTTTTTAACGCCGTGTTTATCTTCGGTCTGTTCGGCGCGCCGAAGCTGGGGGCCGCAGGCGTGGCCCTGGGTACCTCCATTTCCCGGCTGCTGGAGCTGGCGCTCTGCTTCGTGGTCTCTTTCCGCAGCCAGGACGTAAAGCTGCGTTTCTCCTACATGTTCCTGCGCAGTAAGGAGCTGCTTACCGACTTTATCAAAATGGCCCTGCCCGCCTTGGGCAACGATGTGGTGTGGGGACTGGCCTTTTCCATGTACTCTGTCATCATCGGCCGGTATCTGGGCAACGACGCCGTTGCGGCCAATTCCTTTGCCGTGGTGGTCCGCAATTTCGGCACCACCCTCTGCTTCGGCATGGCCAGCGCGGGTGGTATCCTGCTGGGACAGAAGATTGGCGACAACCTGATGGAGGAGGCGGAGCGAGACGCCGGGCGCATCATTAAGCTCACCGTCATCTCCGGGTTGATCGGCGGCGTTCTGGTGCTTGTCTCCGCGCCCCTTGTGGTGCGCTTTGCAGACCTGACCGAGACCGGCAAGCACTATCTCTGGGTCATGCTGCTGATCAATTCCTATTATATTATGGGCGCAGCGGTAAACACCACTTTGATTGCCGGCGTGTTCCGAGCCGGAGGCGACAGCCGCTTCGGCCTGATCTGCGACGGGATCACTATGTGGGTCTACGCGGTGCCCCTTGGCTTTTTCGCTGCGGCAGTGCTTAAGCTGCCCGCCCTTTGGGTCTACTTCCTGCTGTGTACGGACGAATTTGTCAAATGGCCTGTGGTGATCCACCACTACCGCAGTAAAAAGTGGCTGAAAAACATTACCCGGGACAATCTCTTCGAACAGAACCCAGAACGGGAAACAGAAGACGCCGGCTGATGCTCTGCTATAAAAGCGGTCCCCGTCCAAAAAAGGACGGGGACCGCTTTTTGATTACCGCTTCTTCAAAAGTTCCCAGTGCTGTAGGATTTTTGAAACTGCCGGAAAACCCGGCGCTCTTTTTGCTCAGCCCTCTCCGGCTCCTCCGGACACACCCGTATTTTCAGACAGGGTAAGCTCGATCTGGCCCGTGCCCTGACCGGAGGCGCTGCGGTCCACCGTCAGCGTCACGGTATCACCGGGCTTTTTATTGGCAATATAGGCAGAGATCGTGGTAACAGAGGTAACCTGGGTATCATCTATAGCGGTGATCATATCACCTCTCTGAAGCCCGGCATTGCGGGCGTTTTCGCTGTTGACCTGGGTCACATAGTATCCTGCGTTCATTCCATAAAAACTGGCGGTAAGCCTGTCGATATACTGCCCGGAAATCCCCAGCATAGGACGGTCCTTCACATAGCCGTACTCGATCAGATCGGAAACGATGGGCTGCACGGTGTTGGAGGGAATGGCGAAGCCGAGGCCCTCGTAGCCGGTCGCCACGATCTTGGAAGAATTGATGCCCACCACCTGGCCGTCCATATTCACCAGGGCGCCGCCGGAATTGCCGGGGTTGATGGCGGCGTCGGTCTGAAGGCACTTCATGCTGTAGCCGGTGTCGCTGTTGGTCACTTCCCGGTTCAGGGCGGAAATGCGCCCAAACGTCACGCTGGAATTGAGCTGCAGGCCGCCGGGGTTCCCGATAGCCATCACTTCGTCTGCCACCACCAAATCATCGGAAGAGCCAAATTCGGCGGGAGTCAGCTCGTCGTCCGTTGTAATTTTAATGACGGCCAGGTCCGTTTGGGTGTCCTCGCCCACAAGCTCGGCTTCATAGGTCAGGCCCTCGGAGGTCACTACCTTCAGGCTGGTGGCCCCGTCTACCACATGCTGGTTGGTGACGATATAGCCGTCCTTGGAAATGATGATGCCGGAGCCTTCGCCTGTGGGAGAAATGCCGGAATTGTCTTCCTCGCCGTAGTCGCTGTAAAAGCCGAAGAACCCGCCGCTCTGCCGGACGATCTGATAATTCTGCACGCAGACCACGGAGGGCGTCACCTTTGCCGCCGCCTGCTGGGGCGTCAGGCTTTCACCGGTAACGGTAGATACGGCTCCCTGCTCGTCGTCCGCCCGCTTATAAATGGTAAAGGCCGCCGTTTTACTGCTTTCACCCCGGCTCTGGACGTTTACCACGCCGTTTTGGATCATCAGTGCGAACACACCCACGGAGCCGAAGGATACTACCGCGCAGCAAAGCACCGCTGCGATCAGCCGCAGGGCAAATCTGCCGCCCTTTTTCTGTCTGGGCTTTCTCTGCTTGGGGGGCTGGACCGGCGCGTAATAAGGCGGCACCGGCTGCTGGGGCGCGCTTCCCTGGGGGTTCCATGTGTAAGCGGTCCGCTGGGGCTGCTGGGCGGAAGGATAGCTCTGAGTCCCGCCGTAGGGACTGCCATTCTGGGGCGGGATATAGGCGGAGCCTGTGTGGACCGGCCCGGAGTGGTACGTCACGGAAGGACTGCTTCCCGCCGCTGCCGGTTCCACCTGCTTGGGCTCGGAAGCGCCTGCATTACCGGACTGATTTGTTTCAGGCTGTACTGCTTTGGGCTGGACCGTTCCGGGCTGGCCTGCGCCGGTCTGGGCCGTATAAGGGGAAGCACTGGTGCCGTAGCCGGGGGCAGTGGGCTGCCGTCCGTCAACGCCGGATTCCGTTTCCCGGTTCTGCTGGTTGTAATTGTTTTCATAGGGGTTGTACATAAACCGCCGCTCCTTTCACAATGCTTTTCAGGCTTCATGGAGAGCCTTTTCACTTGTTGTGGCTTTATTATGGCCCACCATTGTGAAAAAACTGTGATGTTCCTATTATTCTTCCATGAAAATTCTATTCTCCGTCATCAGAGAGCATTCACATTCCTTAATACTATAATACTGTATGGTAGAGTTTATCCCGCCGGAAAAGCTGATAAAAGGAGAAGCGGCATAGCTCACAGACCATGCCGCCTTCTTAAAGGTGTTTTCTTTTTGTCAACGGATATTCCAGCCTTTGACTCCGCCTAGATCTTATCCAGCAGGCCGCTTTTTTTCAGGGCCGCACGCACCGCCGCGCACAGGGGCACGGAGATCACCACGGCCAGCACGGCGTTTACGCCGGAGGTGGCCGCCTTGGTGGCCAGAGAGGTGAGCACCGTTCCCATTTCGCTGCCAAGCAGCAGGCTCTGCACAAAACTCTTTCCCAGGTAAAGGATCATATAGGTAAGGCTCCCGGAAACGGCTGCAAAAATATTCCAGCCGTGGTTTTCCGCCTTCCTTCCCCCGGCGCGGGCCACCCAGCCGCACACCGCCGCCAGCAGAAATTTGAATATAAAGGTAAAGGGGGCGGAGGCAATATAGGCCGGGTTCATCAGATCATACAGGGCCGCTCCGATACCCGAAGCAAGGCCGCCGGAAATCGGGTCCAGAATAAAGCCGCACAGCAGGCAGAACACGTTGCCCAGATGGATCCGGCTGATATTTCCCACCGCCACGGGAATGGGAAAGCTCAGCCAGTTGGCGGCAAACACCAGTGCGGCAAAAACCGCCACCATAGCGATGTAGTAAACGGTGATTTTCTTCTTTTCCATATTCTATCCCTCCAAAAATAAGTGTCCTTCCATACAAAAACAAAAGGCTTTTTACGCTCTGGCAGCTCCGGTCTCCCGAGCGGCTTTTGCCACGGCTGCCGCCACGGCGGGCGCTACCCGCTTGTCGAAAACGGAAGGAATGATGTTGTCCTCCCGCAGCTCGTTTTCCGGGATCAATCCGGCAATGGCATAGGCGGCGGCGATTTTCATTTCGTCGTTGATCTCCTTTGCCCGCACGTCCAGCGCACCCCGGAAAAGGCCGGGGAACACCAGCACGTTGTTGATCTGATTCGGATAATCGGAACGCCCCGTTCCCACCGCTTTGGCTCCCGCCGCCAGCGCTTCTTCCGGGAAGATCTCCGGCGTAGGATTGGCGCAGGCGAACACCAGGGGATCTTTCGCCATGGAGCGCACCATATCGCCGGTAAGGCACCCGGGAGCCGAAAAGCCCATAAACACGTCTGCCCCGCGGATCACATCGGCAAGGTTCCCGCTTTTTCGCTGGGGGTTCGTCTCGGAGGCCAGCTTTTGCTGGGCCTCTGTCATACCCGCAAGCCCGGGGACCAAAGCCCCCTGCTTGTCACAGACCACCACGTCCCGAAGGCCTAAGGCCATCAGCAGCTTTGTACAGGCCGTCCCCGCCGCGCCTGCGCCGTTGACTACCACCGAAACCGTTTCCAGCTTTTTTCCCGTAAGCTTCAGGGCGTTTATCATGGAAGCCGCCGTCACCACCGCGGTGCCGTGCTGATCGTCATGGAACACCGGGATATCCAGCCGTTCCTTCAGCTTCCTTTCCACCTCGAAGCACCGCGGGGCTCCGATATCCTCCAGATTGATCCCGCCAAAGGAACCGGCGATCAGCTCCACCGTTCTGACGATCTCGTCTACGTCCCTGCTTTTGACGCAGAGTGGGAAAGCGTCCACATCGGCAAAAGCCTTGAACAGCGCGCATTTTCCTTCCATCACTGGCATGCCTGCCTCCGGACCGATATCTCCCAGCCCCAGCACGGCGGTGCCGTCCGTCACCACGGCCACCAGATTTCCACGGCGGGTGTATTCATAGGATTTTTCCTTATCCCTGGCAATTTCCAGGCAGGGGGCCGCCACTCCGGGGGTATAGGCCACGGAAAGGTCGTCCCTGCCGTTTAAGGGGCAGGGCGTTTCCACCCGTATTTTTCCTTTCCATTCCCTGTGCATTTTCAGCGCCTGTTCTGCATAATCCATAAGGCGTTTTCCTCCGTTTTCCCGGCTTTTGCAGTCGCTTTTTCTGCTCTTGCGGCATATCTCGTTCATTATAGCAAGCCGCCGCCTGAAAATCAACCCGCGGCTTGAGTAATCCCCTGAATAAATCCGCACACGTTGATTTGATCAGTGGTTACTTGATTTTTTGCCGCCCGTGTGGCATACTGAAAAAAACTTCCAAGTAAGAACGGAAAGAGGCATTCGCTATGAGAAAAGACGGCTACTCGGCCTGCATTTTCGATCTGGACGGCACGCTGGCGAACACACTGGAATCCATAGCCTATTTCGGCAACGGGACCCTAAAAGCTTTCGGCCTGCCCTCCATAGAGCCGGAACGATATAAACATCTGGTGGGAAACGGGGCGGACGTCCTCATGCGGCGCATGCTGGATACCGCAGGGGCCCGGTTTTCGGAGGAAGAACTCAAAGCGTTCCGGGCGGAATACGACCGGCGGTATGAAAGCGAGCCCTTGAAGCTGGTAACTCCTTATCCCGGCCTGCCGGAGCTGTTGAAAAAGCTGAAATCCCGGGGTCTTTTGCTGGGAGTGCTGTCCAACAAGCCGGACAACATGACCCGCGCTGTGGTAAAGGCGCTGTACGGCGGTCTGCCGGACGAGGTCCGGGGCCAGCGGCCGGACATTCCGAAAAAGCCCGACCCTGCCGCCGTTCTCAATATGGCCGCGGGCTTCGGCCTGCCGCCTGCGGAAATCCTGTATGTGGGAGACAGCGGCGTGGATATGGAAACGGGCCGAAACGCCGGCATGGATACCTGCGGGGTGCTGTGGGGCTTCCGGGACAGGGAAGAGCTTCTTTCCCACGGCGCGGTCTGCCTGGCCGCCAATGCGGCGGAGCTGGAAAGCATCATCTTTGACGCCCCCTGAATTTCCGAGGTCACGGCACAAGTGCGATTTTGCTTTCTGTTTTTTTAGTATATATTAATTTCTATGAAGAAAGAGCCGGCGTTCGGCTCTTTTTTATTTTTCGAATGCTTAAAAGAGGGCGTTCTGGTTATACTGGCGCGCCAACATCTCACAAAGCTGTCTAGGCGTTTCCCGGCACCCGTTTTTCAGCCAGCGGTACAGCATGGCAGCTATCCCGGCCGAGAAGAAATCCTGTCGGTATTGCAGTTCGCCCTCCACTCTGCACCCCAGGTCTGCCGGGTCAATATTTCTGAGCCGCTCCTGATGGGGCTCTATCAACATTTCAATGGCCCGCAGCCGGTGGGATTCGCCCAGATAGAGCAGGTAAAAGTCCCGATATTCACGAATAAACGCGAACAGGCCTTCAAAACCAGCCTGCATGGAGCCGCTTTCATACAAACTGGCCATAAAGGACTCGCCCGCCATTTCCGACATGTGTTTTTCCACGCTTTCGCCCACATCGAACACGTCCTGGTAATGAGCGTAAAAGGTGGAGCGATTGATCCCCGTTCCCTCGCAGATCTCCCGCACAGTGATCCTGCTGATCGGCCGTTTTTCTTCCCACATGATGCGGTAGACCTCCCGGATAATGGCTTCGTCCGTGTTCTGGTACCTTTTGTTATTCTGCGTATTCACGCGTGATTCCCTCCTTCAAAAAATTTTATTATTCCAACACTTATCTGTTTATTGCTGGTTGATTCCAACACCTGTCGGCATTATACTGTGGACAGGACCAGAAAACAAGTGTTGCGATAATAAAAATTGCGAAAGGAAGGGTCTTACATGAAAAACGAGACGATGATGAAAGAAGCGCCGGTGTGGAAGCTGATCCTGACCATGGGCCTGCCGGTGATCGTGGTCATGCTTGTCAACGTGTTGTACAACATGGCCGACGTGTTCTTTATGGGCCAGACCGGGGAGGCCATGCAGGTAGCGGCGATCTCCCTGGCTTCCCCTGCTTTCGGCCTGTTCCAGGGATTGGGCACGTTGTTCGGCTTCGGAGCCTGCACCGCCATTTCAATAGCCCTGGGAAAAAACGACCGGGAACAGGTGAAATATTACAGCTCCTTCTGTGCGTGGGCCTCGGTCATTGTCGGCGCACTGTTTTCCGCCATGATGCTGATCTTCATGGAGCCGCTCACCGCTATGCTGGGCGCAGACAGCGAAACAGCCGGATATTCCGCTTCCTATCTGCGCATCATCGCTTTTGGCTCCCCTTTTATGATGTTTAACGGCGCTTTGGGAAACGCGGTCCGGGCGGACGGCTCCTCTGCCAAAGTCATGGTGATCAGCCTTGCGGGCACGTTCACAAACATCGCCCTGGATCCCCTGTTTATTCTGGTTTTCCACTGGGGCATCGCCGGAGCGGCCCTTGCCACGGTTCTTGGGAACGCAGTCTCCAGCGTTCTGGTATTCCTGCATGTCCGTAAAAGCGATTTTCTCTCCGTTTCTCCCAGATATTTCACCCTGCGGAAAAACGTTTCGCTGCACACCCTGAGTCTGGGCGTGCCCATGGCCGCCGGAACCATGCTGATGTGCTTTTCCTCCATGTTCTCAAATCAGCTTCTGGTGGAATACGGCAACATTGCCGTAGCCGCCAATGGCGTAGCCGGCAAGGCCGGTATGCTGGTGCCGATGGTCGTCATGGGCGTGTGCATGGGAATACAGCCCGCCATTTCCTACGCTTACGGTGCAAAGGACTGGAAACGCCTGCGGCAGGTCGTTCTGGGCACAGGCGTTGCCGCCACTCTGATAAGCGCGGCGCTGGGCGCCGGGTTCCTCCTGAACCGGGAGGCCTTCATTCAGGCTTTCCTCAATGACCCCCAGGTGGTGGAATACGGCAAGCTGATGATGCTCAGCCTGGTTGCCTCTCCCATAGGAGGTATTTACCAGCTCTGCTCCGTCTATCTGCAGGGGACCGGCAAGGTCTCCTACGCCACCCTGACCGCCCTGCTGCAAAAGGGCATCGTCTTTATCCCGGTGCTGTACCTCGGTGAATTTCTGCTGGGCCTCTACGGCATCGTGTTTGCCGGGGCGGTCACCGACCTCATTTCCACCGCCATAGGCGTTATCCTCTGCCTGCATTGGGCAAAAAGGCTCCGCAGGACGGAGGCGGAAAGCGCGCCTAATCCTGCTTTTGAAATAGCAGACACGATGACGGAGGCATAAAACTTCGCAAACGAAAACGCCCGCAGGAATCTTTCTCTCACAGAAACCACCCAAAGGCCCGGCAGCGCGCTGCCGAGCCTTTTATAATGCTCCAAAGGGCCGCTGGAAAGCTCCCGCTATAAAACTTTGGAAATTGTGAAAAATTTGTTGCAAGGAAAGTGATTTCCTAGTAAAATAGGAAATATGTATGGCAGGGCCGTTTTGGTCCTCCTCAATTTCGATATCCCTGAAGAAAGGCTGGTTGGAACCTATGGAACTGGAGTTTCCAAAGCATCCCTTCCGCACCCACGGCGGCGCGGCGGTTCCCCACTGTAAAAACACCTGGGAGCGCCCCAGCGCCGTAATGCCTCCGCCTGCAAGGGTAATTCTGCCCATGCAGCAGCATATCGGCGCGCCCTGCATTCCCACAGTGAAAAAGGGCGATCATGTGTATTTGGGCCAGGTCATAGGCGACAGCGACGCCTATGTTTCCGCACCCGTTCACGCTTCCGTGTCCGGCACAGTGGCGGATATCACCAGCGTCATGCTCACCGGCGGACAGATGACCACCGCCGTCGTCATTGATTCCGACGGAAAAATGGAACGGGACCCCGGCATCTATCCCCCCGCGGAAATACGCACCAAGGAAGAATTGGCCAAAGCGGCCCGCGCTGCCGGCCTGGTGGGCCTTGGCGGCGCCGGATTTCCCGCCCATGTAAAGTTGAACGTCCCTGCGGACAAAGCTATCGACACCCTTATCGTCAACGCGGCGGAGTGCGAGCCCTATGTCACCTCGGACCACCGGGAAGCCCTGGAAAACGGCAAAAACGTGTTAGACGGCATTTACAGGGTCAAGGATATCCTGAACGTTCACAGGGTGCTGATCGCCGTGGAGAACAACAAGCCGGACGTGATCCGGAAGCTGACGGAGATCGCAGACAATCCGGAAATGGACCCAAACGACGAGGTGCGGGTGCTCACCCTGAAAAGCCGCTACCCGCAGGGCGCGGAAAAGGTGCTGGTCCAGGCCTGCACCGGACGCAGAGTGCCTCCGGGAAAGCTGCCTGCCGACGTGGGCTGCCTCGTAATGAACATCGCCTCCATCTCTTTTCTGGCAAGCTATATGCGCACCGGCATGCCGCTTACCATGAAGCGGGTCACCATCGATGGGTCCGCCGTGCAAAATCCGCAAAACGTGATCGTTCCCGTGGGCACCCCCATTAAAGATGTGATGGAGTTCTGCGGCGGCTATAAGGCAGAGCCCAGGAAGCTTCTCATGGGCGGCCCCATGATGGGGATCGCCGTCACCTCAGACGAGCTTCCCATTTTAAAACAGAACAACGCCATTCTGGCCTTTGACGAGCGGGAAGCCGCGCTTTCCGAGCCCACCTCCTGTATCCGCTGTGGAAAATGCGTGGCGGCCTGTCCCATGCACCTGACGCCCACCAAGCTGGAAAAAGCCGTGGAGAAAAAGGACGTGGAAACCCTTCAGGCCCTGGATATCATGACCTGTATGGAGTGCGGCTGCTGCGCCTTTACCTGCCCTGCCGGGCGCAGGCTCGTTCAGGCCATTCGGCTGGGTAAAAACTATGTGAAGAAAGCGGGGCAAAAGAAGAATGGATAAGCTGATCGTTTCCTCCTCTCCCCATTTCCACGGGAAAAGGACCACCCAGAACATTATGCTGGACGTGATCATCGGCCTTGCTCCCGCCATGATCGCCTCTGTGGTGATCTTCGGCTTCCGGTCCATGGTGGTGATCGTCACCACTGTTGCGGCCTGCGTTCTCAGCGAGTATCTGAGCCGCCGGGTGATGAAGCGGCCCCAGACCGTGGGGGATCTTTCCTGCGTTGTCACCGGTATTCTGCTGGCGCTGAACCTGCCCGTCACCATCAGCCCGCTGATCGCCGCTTTCGGCGGGGTCATCGCCATTGTGGTGGTCAAGCAGATGTTCGGCGGCATCGGCCAGAACTTTGTGAACCCGGCCCTGACCGCCCGCATTATTCTGATGAATTCATTCCCCGCCAAAATGACCCACTGGACGGCGGCCTTTGACTATTCCGCAAACGCCGACGCGGTGACCACCGCCACGCCCCTTGTTTCCTTCTGGCAGAACGGCGGCGAGGGAAGCCCCACGTTTTTGCAGCTTTTCCTGGGAACACACGGCGGCTGCCTGGGCGAGACCTGCGCCTTGGCCATTCTCATCGGCGGCGTTTACCTGATCGTGAGAAAGGTGATAAGCCCTGTTATTCCGGTTACATACCTTGTGACAGCGGCGGCGCTTTCCGCCCTGCTGGGCAGGAATCCCTTGGTGGATCTGCTCTCCGGCGGGCTCATGCTGGGCGCGTTTTTCATGGCCACAGATTACACCACCAGCCCCCTGTACTTCAAGGGCCGTATGGTGTTCGCCATCGGCTGCGGCGTCCTCACCATACTCATTCGGGAATTCGGGTCCCTGCCCGAGGGCGTGTCCTATTCCATCGTCCTGATGAATATCCTGACACCCCTGATCGAGCGGGCGTTCAAGCCCCGTTCCTTTGGAAAATCCAAAGAGAAAAAGGAAAAGGCAGGTGACGCGCAATGAAGCTGAACCTGAAAGATATCCTCGTCCCCACCGCCGTGCTGCTGATCATCTGTGTCGCGGTTTCCGCCGCCCTGGCGGGCACCAATCTGCTGACGGAGGACAAGATCGCGGAGGCGGCAGCCAAAAAGGCGGAAGAGTCCAGAATGCTGGTGCTCGGCGAAGCCGATACCTTTGAAGCAGAAGACGCGGGCCAGGCCGGCGAATACTATGTGGGCCTGAAAGACGGAGAGACCGTGGGTTATGTGTTTGAGTCCTCCGCCAAGGGCTACGGCGGAGATGTGGCGGTGATGACCGGCATCAGCGCCGACGGAGACATCACTGGCGTGGTGATCTTAAGCCACGGCGAGACCCCCGGCCTTGGCGCAAACGCCGAAAAAGAGGAATTCCGAGAGCAGTATAAACAGACCGTTCCGAACAGCGGCATAGAGCTGGTAAAATATCAAACGCCGGGCGAAGGCCAGATAGAGGCCATGACTGGCGCCACCATCACCAGCACGGCCGTGACAAACGCCGTAAACCAGGCCATAGAGATGTATCACACTGTTGCGGGAGGAGGGGATCACGATGGCCAATAAGATAGAAGCGAAGCGGCGGCACCCACTGCTGCACGAATTCACAAAGGGCATCGTCAAGGAAAACCCGGTGCTTCGTCTGGTGCTGGGCTGCTGCGCCACCCTGGCAGTGACCACCGCCGCTTCCAATGCCATCGGCATGGGGGCCGCCACCACCTTTGTTCTGGTCTGCTCCAACGCTGTGATCTCCCTTTTGCGGAACGTGATCCCCAACAAAGTGCGCATTCCTGCTTTTATCACCATCATCGCCGGGTTCGTCACCATTGTACAGCTTTTCATCAAGGCCTTTTCTCCCGCGCTGGACACCGCGCTGGGCGTATTCCTGCCCTTGATCGTTGTAAACTGTATCATTCTGGGCCGGGCGGAAATGTTCGCCAGCAAAAACAAGGTCCTGCCCTCTATTATAGACGGCCTTGGAATGGGCGTAGGCTTTACCGCAGCCATGCTCTGCATGGGCATTATCCGAGAGCTTCTGGGCGCGGGCACGGTATTCGGTCTTCCCGTCCTCTCCAGCTTTATGGAACCCATCATTATCTTCCTGCTTCCCCCCGGAGGTTTCTTCGTGTTCGGTATGCTGGTGGCGCTGGCCGGAAAGCTTTCTAAAGAAGGAAAAGCGCCGGAGTCCGTGGGCTGCGGAAGCTGCCCGCTGGCAGCCACTTGCACAAAAAAGCTTGAAGAATAAATTTTCCGAGCTTTTCGGCAGGTTTTGTTTTCCACCCTTTCAGAACGGCGGGATCACAAAACATTGCGCTAGATTTTTGCAAAGAGGAGTGAAATAATGGACGGACAAACCATCAAAACTCTGGTTGCCATTTTCCTGGCGGCTATCCTGACGGAAAACTATGTGCTCAATAAATTCCTGGGCATCTGTCCGTTTCTGGGCGTTTCCAAAAAGCTGAACACCGCTGTGGGCATGAGCTGCGCCGTCACGGTGGTCATGGTGATCGCCACCGCCGTCACCTGGCCTTTGTACACCTATCTTCTGGTGCCGAATGGTCTGGAATATCTGCAAACCATCGTGTTTATTCTGGTGATCGCGGCTCTGGTGCAGCTCCTGGAGATCATTCTGCGGAAATACATGCCCCCGCTGTACAATTCACTGGGCATTTATCTGCCCCTTATCACCACTAACTGCGCCGTGCTGGGCGTTACCATGCTGGTGCTGGAAAAGGGCGCGGCAGACCCCTCCTTCGGCTATTTGCAGTCTCTTGTCAACGCCTTTGGCTCCGGCGTAGGCTTCTTGGTAGCCATGGTGCTGTTCGCAGGCGTCCGGGAGCGGCTGGAGGACTGCGACATTCCCGACACTTTCAAGGGCCTTCCCATCACATTGGTGGCCGCCTCTCTCGTGGCTGTGTCCTTCCTGGGTTTTAACGGCATTGTAGACAGGCTGCTCTAAGCCGAACGCTTCCGCGAAAGGAGAAAAACCATGGAAATTTTAACTCCCATTTTGATCGTGGGGATCATCGGCCTGTTGGCTGGCGTAGTCCTGGCGGTGGCTTCCATCGTCATGGCAGTACCGAAGGACGAGACCGCCGAAGCCCTTGAGGAAATCCTCCCCGGCGCAAACTGCGGCGCCTGCGGCTTTTCCGGCTGCTCGGGCTACGCGGCGGCCATGTCCAAGGGGGAAGCAAAGCCCGGGCTGTGCTCTCCCGGCGGCGCCGAGGTGGCTCAAAAATGCTCAGAGCTTCTGGGTGCAGGCGACGTGGAGGTGGAATACAAGACCGCTTTGGTGCGCTGCATGGGCAGCTATGACAACACCAGCGACAAAATGATCTATGACGGCATCCAAAGCTGTTCGGCTTCCACTTTCCTAGCCGGCGGCATTTCCAGCTGCCGGTACGGCTGCATGGGTATGGGCGACTGTGTGCGCGCCTGCGAGTATGGGGCGGTCAGCGTCTGCAACGGCGTGGCGAAAATCGACCCCCACAAATGCAGGGGCTGTTCCAAATGCGTGGAGGCCTGCCCCAAGGGCATGATCAAATTCGTCCCGCTGAAAAAGCAGGCTGTCGTGCGCTGCTCCAACTGTGACAAGGGCCGGGACGTATTGCAGGTGTGCAAGATCGGCTGCATCGGCTGTATGAAATGCGTAAAGACCTGCGAATTTGAAGCCGTATCGGTCAAGGACAATCTGGCCACGGTAGACGCGGCAAAATGCACTGGCTGCGGTAAATGCGTGGAGGCCTGTCCCCGGCACGTTATCACGCTTTTGGACGTGTGATCTCTTCTCAAGATCACTTTTATTTAAAAAACTGCAACAACGGCATGGCTTTCGCCATGCCGCTTGTTTTTTTATTTCAGGAATAGGTTTATTCCTTTCCCTCGATCACAGCCTGGGGATTGAGATACGCGCCGTCCCGCCGGACTTCCACGTGCAGGTGGACCGCTTCCGCCGCCTCACAGGGCACCGCAGTCACCGTGCCGATGGCCTGCCCCTTCGTGACAACGTCCCCTTCTTTTACGAGAAAATTCTCGCCCAGACCGCAGTAGGAAAACTCGTAGTCGCCGTGTTCAATCAGGATCACGTTCCCCAGCATGCTGTCGGTGTAGGTCCGCTTTACCTGTCCGTTCGCGCAGGCGTGGACCTCCTCCCCCGCTTCCGCCGTCTCGTCCATGCCGGTGTGGACGCGCCAGTCCTTCATGGTTTCAGAATAGACCGGTGCTCCGGCGCTGTATGCCTTGGCGATCTCCTGGGACTCCAGGGGATAGATCATTTCCCCGCTGATCTCATACATCGGCGCCGTTACGGGGATCTGCGGCTCCTCCGGGACCTCTTCTGCCACCGTGCTTTCCACAGTACTCTGCGCTTGCTCGCTTTCTGTCTTTTCAGTCACAGTGCCGGCGGTCTGGCGGGCAGGCGCGGGGGTGACTGTGGGCCTGGGCGCTTCCGGGTCTTCCCTGTCGATCGAAGAAGTTTCCTGTCCCTCCCGCACATCCTGATTCTGCTGCTGCATCAGGCCGGAGCTCTCCGCCTGATTTTCCGGCTTCACATAGCTGTGCACCGCGTCATAAGTGCTCCATGCCGCGATCCCCACCGCCACCAGGCACACCGCCAGCGCCAGATAAAAGCCGTTTTTCCGTGATTTGTTTTCTGAAAAGCGTTTTCCGTTCATGTCTTCCATTCCTTTCGGATTTAAAATACAGGGTTTTGCTCGTACCTGTATTTTGGTCGGGAAAACGCCGGAATATGCAAAACGTTCCCAAAAGGCGCAAAATCAATTTTTTGCGGTGGAAATTGCCTGCGCCCGGTTTTCAACGGCTGAAAAAAGGGAAAGGGCCGGCGAAAATCGCCGGCCCTTTCCCTTTTGCTTGAGGGGTATTATTGAGGAGGGTAGAACACGTATCTCAAGAAAAGGTGCGGTCCATTTCTTTTGAGTACACCCTTATTATATCCGGATTTTTTCGGAAGTTGTTAAGTTCCTGTGAATAAACATTAAAGAATTTCCACAGGATTTATGAACTTTTCTCCCCCCGTAATTTCTCAAAGCACAACCCTGGCAGGCCGGAAAACGAGCGACAAAAGAAATGGACAGCCAAGGGGCCGCCCGGTTTCATCTTTTTTTATTTCACTTTGTCAGATACGCTGTGAATCTTGTAAGGATCAGAGCCACCTCGGCCCGGGTGGCGGTGCCCTGAGGCGCGA